>CACZZA010000097.1 GCA_902785485.1 uncultured Ruminococcus sp.
TTCTATCTGCCCTGTCCAGATCCTTCGGTCGCCGTTGCGACGGCTCCCTCGAGGATGACGGACAGGGGATGGCGGCTCTTGTTTGTTATTATGTTTACTCCGCTAAATTCTTGTTTATCTGACTCAAAAAGCAGATACGCTCTTGTTTTTTTGTTATTCATAAACACATCTTTAGGTAAGTAACTTTTCCTGCGATGGATCGCCCTGCGCGTAGGTATCGTGGATGAGGATCGTTCGTTCTCTCCCCGAAGGCGTACTTTCTGTACGTCGAGTGGGAGAGAACGGACGAAACGCGTAGTACCATTAAATTTTGCTTTTCGCCTTGTTAGTGGTCATCGCCGCGAGACCGAGTGCAAAAAAAGGACCGCCTTTCGGCGGTCCCAAAAATCATACTGTATTATTTTGCGAATTTGTAGAGGCATGTTATCTCAAGAGAGGGGTCGCCGTTGTAGAACTCGATCTTACCATCTTTAAGGGTGCCGGTGTATTCGAGTTTCCCTATAAACTTTTCTGTGAAAGTGAACTTATCGCCTTCGAGGGTCCATTCCGCATCGTACTCTTCTCCGCCGCGTTTGCTCTTGCCGGTGCCGTCGTCATTGAGTTCGATCGTCCAGTCGGAGTTGTCGACCCACTCTTCGTCACCGTTGTACTTATACTCGGTGCCCTTGTAGGTGCCTGCGGCCGCCTTCATTTCGGCGCTTGACCCGCACGAAACGAGAGCGAGTACCATTGCGAGCGCTAAAAGCGCAACTGTCAGTTTTCTCATGATTTTGACTCCTTTATTATTATAGGCGTTTCTCTTGCTTCCGCGTTTCGGAAGCTGTACGGAACGCTTATTTTACTCTTCCACGACCCTGATGGAAAGGATCTTCTGCTCTTTGACGGGTCTGTCGCGCATATCGGTCTCGCAGTTCGCGACTTCGTCGAGCGTGTCGAAGCCGTCCGTCAGCTTGCCGAACGCCGCGTACTGTCCGTCGAGATGGGGAGCGTCTTCGTGCATGATGAAGAACTGCGAGCCCGCGGAATCGGGATCGAACGCGCGCGCCATACTGAGCACGCCTCTGGTGTGTTTGAGGTCGTTTTCGACTCCGTTAGCCGCAAATTCGCCCTTGATGTGATAACCGGGTCCGCCCATTCCCGTCCCCTCGGGGTCGCCGCCCTGGATCATAAATCCGCTGATGACGCGGTGGAATATAAGTCCGTCGTAAAAGCCGGTGTTGGCGAGTTTTTCAAAATTCTCAACGGTGACCGGCGCCTTGTCGGGATAAAGCTCCGCCGTCATACTGTTTTTGCCTTCAATCTTGATAATAGCCTTTTTCATTTACAACGTCTCCTTTGCCTTTTCTATATGTTACCATATTTTGAACAAAAAAACAATACCGTTCACAAAAAAAGCGAAAGTGTTTTTCAAAGAAGGTCTCTTAATGCAAAACGCCCCGGACGGTGTGACCCGTCCGGGACGAAATTGTTTTATTCCGGTCAGTCTTCTATTTTTCTCTTTTTGGAGATGAGCGCCACGGTCACTCCGAGAGCGACTGCCGCGCAGATGACTGCGAGAGTGAGATACGAGCCGGTAACAGGGGGAGGATTGCCCTCGCCGGTCTGTGTAGCGGTCGAGAAGTTGGTGATGTTAGCCTTGTTGATGGTCGTAACGTCGTAGGTGATCGTCTTTCTGTCGGCTTTATTATTTGAGAAGCTTCCGTTCGCATTTTTGACGATAGCGCCTTTTTCGATGATGACTTCAAGGTTGCCCTGGATCTCGGAACTCGGGGAATAGGTCTTGTGCATACCGCCCTCGCCGAGCAGGTAAGCGATGGTGCCGCCGGTGACGGTCAGTTTAGCGTCGCCCTTGACGATGCCGGGGTATTTCTCGCCCATGCCGTGCGAGCCTGCGATGACCATATACCAGGTACCGGATTTAACGGTGAGGTTGGTGGAGGCGACTTCGGAATATCTGTGTCCCGCGATGAGGGAGGGATATCTGCCCGCGGTCGCGCCGCTTGCCGGTACGGCGTTGACTACGACGCCTTCGCCGACAACGGATTCCATACCGTTGAAGATGATGAACATAGTCGCGTTCTCGTCTTTGTACCAGGACGTGCCCTTGCTGTACTTATAGTCGATGGTGATGTTCTCGATGGTGACCTTCGAGCGGAAGATGAGGTTCAGGCTCTGGCAGGTGGTCTGATCGAGGATCAGCTTCGCGCCGGAAGTCCTGTAATCCTGGTCGCCGTAAACGGAGGTCAGCTTGAAGAGCTTGTTGACGTTGGACGCCTGAACGTGGAATTCAGCCGGGGAGTCACGGAACGCGTCTGCCGAGTCTACCGTCAGAGGTCCGCAAACGACCACGGTGCCGCCGGTGTCCTTGAGCGCGTCAAATCCGAGACGGAGCGCGTTCTTGAGGTACGCTTTTCCGTCCTTCTGAGATACGAGAGAAGCGTAGTCGTCCGCGTTGCCCATCGCGTTCTCGGGAGAAGAACCGTCGCCGGTGCCCTTGGCTACCGCCGCGATGTAAATAACGGGAAGATCCTCGAACGGATCGGGTTCCGGAGGCTTGTATTCCGGCTTGGTGTCGTTTCCGCCGGTCTTGTTGATGTTCTTGAACTTGGAGATGTTCGCGACGTTGATGCAGTCGCTGTTGTAGTTGATGGTGTATTTTTCTTCGCTGGATTCTTCGATCGTGCTGACGTTACCGATCGCGAAGTTGACAAGTCCGCCGTTGACGTTGACGGTAAGAGTGCCGGTGATGTTGCCGTTGGTGCCGCCGGGAAGCTCGCCGCAGTCGCCGAGGATCTTGTTTACGGTGCCGCCGTTGATGGTGACGGTGACGTCGCCGTCAAGCTCGCCGTATTTCGGCTTGGAGTTGATGCTGTGTCCCGCGCCGATGACGTATTCCCAGTCACCGGAGTTGACCGTGACAGAAGCCTTGTCGGATTTGATGTTCTTCCATCTGTTGCCGCCTACGAGCGAAGGATGTCTCTCGCCCGTCGCGCCGGTGTCGGTGTTGAGGGAGGACGTCTTGACGTTCTCGCCGATGACCGCCGCGTTGCCGTTGAAGCAGATGAGGTAAGTGGTCGGAAGGAGCGCGTCTCCTCCTTCGCCGTACCACGAGCCGTTGTCGGTCT
The DNA here is from genome assembly GCA_902785485.1 of uncultured Ruminococcus sp. GTDB lineage: Bacteria > Bacillota > Clostridia > Oscillospirales > CAG-272 > RUG13077. The sequence goes on from CACZZA010000097.1 coordinate 3,126, forward strand.
TATACTTCATAAGAAGCTCGATGTTCTCGATGGTGACGTCGTCCGAGAAGGTCACGGACATAGCGGACGAACGCAGCGTTCTGTCAAGAACGAGCTTCGCGCCGTTCTGCGCCGAGAGAGTGATCGGGGCGTTGACCTTGGGCAGATCGATGTCCGAGGAAGAAGTTCTTCCTGCGTTCGAGAAAGCGTCGTTGCACGCGAGAGTCGTGTCGCCGACGAGTACGAAGTTGACTTTTTCAGCGCCCGCTTCGACAAGCTCTTTTCCTTTGAGCATCGCCATATAGAGCGCGGACTTGGTGTACGCTCTGCCGCCGTACTGAGATACGAGATCAGCGGCGTCAAAGCTGTCTCTGAGTTCCTCGTAGCCTTCACCGAAGCCTATCGGAGACTCAGCGGTGGTACCGTCGCCCTTGCCGGCGTCGGATACGTAGATCGTGATCTCTTTTGCCACAGGCTCGGGCTGCGGTTCGGGATCGGGATCGGTATTATTCAGTTCACCGGTGGGGTTTTTGGTCTCGAAATTCTTGATATTGGCATCACTGAGCGCGTTGACGTCATAGTTGATCGTCTTTCTGTCGGCTACGTCGCTCATAGAGCCGTTAGCCGCGCCGACTTTTGCTTTCTCGCCGATATTGACGGTAAGAGTTCCGGCTATACTGGCGTTCTTGCCGCGTCCGCCGCCGTCTGCTCCGCCTTCGCCGTAGATGTTTTTGACAGTGCCGCCTTCAAGGTTGAGTACGGCGTCTCCGGTGATGTTTCCGGGATGGGTCTGATTCATTCCGTGTCCGCCGACGATGATAGCTTCCCAGTCACCCGATTTGACGGTGATATCGGAAGACGCGCAGTTCGCGTATCTGTCGCCGCCGACGATGGTGAGGAGCCTGCCTGCGGTGGCGCCTTCTTCGGGCTCGGACGAGGTATTGACGCCCTCGCCTACCACGAGCTTGTGGCCGTTCATGGATATAAGAACGGTGGCTTTGCTTCCGGAATACCATCCGTTGCCGTTGTTGTACTTGTAAGCGATATCGACGTTCTCGATGACCTGATCGGCGTTGAAGAAGAGTCCGACAGACTTCGTGTAGGTCTGGTCGAGAGTCATCTTAGCGCCGTTGGTCGTTCTGTAGTCGACTCCGTCGTAAACGGAGGTGATACGGAACTTATTGGTGTTGGATTTCGACAGAGTACGGAACTCGGAGGGCGAGTTCCTCAGGGCCACTTTCCCTGTATTCGAGTTGTAGTCGCAGACGCCGTCGGTGGAATCAATCGTAAGAGGTCCGCAGACGACGATCGTGCCGCCCGTTCCGATCAGTTGATCGTATGCGAGACGAAGCGCGTTCTTCAGATACGCGGTGTTGGCGACGGGAGTGGCGCCCGTAACATCGGTGCGCGTTTTCGGCTGAGCTTCCGTCGCCGGTACCCTTCGCTTCAGTCGCGATGAACACTACGGGAAGACCGGCAAATTCGTCCTCGCCTCCGTCGGCGGAAGCGATGATCGAGAATACCGCCGCGATCATCACAAGCGCCAGAACAGGAATAAGAAACTTAAATGCTTTCTTCATTTTCTTTCTCCTTGTGTATAAAAAATTTATTATAGCCGTTAAATCGAGTAACGAGAATAATAACTATATATATAATAGCAAGAAATTAAAAATTTGTCAATGAAAAATAAACAATTGTTTTCAACCAATTCAAAAATTGGTTATTATCCACAAAAGACAAAGCCGAGCATTGTGAAAAACGCTCGGTCTGATTTTTGCAATTATTTTCAAAGCCTGTCCGTTCTGTTTTTTTCGATCATCACGAGCAGGACGTCGCTTTCGTCGAGAGGCACGTCGGGGTCGATGATGTGGTCGAACTCCGCCTGCACGCCGTGCTTTATCGCGACGACGTTGATCTTGTATTTGCGGCGCAGGTCGAGGTTGCGTATATTTTTGCCGATCCACTCCTCTTTCGGCTTCATTTCGACTATCGCGAACTTTCCGGACAGGTCGAAAAAGTCGAGGAAGGTCTCGGAAGACAGGAGCTTAGCCGTGCGTTTGCCCGACTCGTCCTCCGGATAAACGATCTTGTGCGCGCCGACTTTTTTGAGTATCTCGCCCATGCGCGGATTTCTCGCCTTGGCGACGATATACGGCACGCCCGACTCCTTCGCTATCATGACGCAGAGGATGGACGCCTCGAGGTCCATGCCCATCGCGACGATGACTCCGTCCATATTCTCGAGTCCCAGCTCCGACACCGCCTTTTCGTCCGACAGATCGGCGCAGACGGCGAATGTGATCTTTGACGAAAGCTGATCGAGAAGCTCCGAGTCCTTGTCCGCGACAAGCACGTCGTTGCCCGCCTCATACAGAGCCTGCGCGACCGCCATTCCGAATCTGCCCATACCGAGCACCGCAAAAGATCTTCCCATATTATCCTCCAACAAAGGTTATTTTTTGTTTCATCAGCCGGCGAAGAACGTTCCTTCCGCCACCTTGACGCGGTTGGCAGAGTCGTCCCCGCTGAAGAATATCGCCATCGAGATCGGACCTATACGCCCGAGGTACATCCCGAGTATGATGATCAGCTGTCCCGCCGTTCCGAGAGAAGGTGTGACTCCCCTCGACAGACCCACCGTCCCGATAGCGCTGAAGCTCTCGAACAGACCGTCTGAGAGCGAAAGCCCTTCTGTCAGTATCAAAGCGAGCGTTATGAGCAGCGCCGCCGCGAGGCTGACCGAAAAGATAGCCGTCGACTTGCGGATGACCGCCGTCGAAACGCGGCGTTTGAACAGCACCGTATCGTTGCGTCCTCTTATGAACGACAGAGCGTTCGCCGCGACTATCGCCAGCACCACGGTCTTGATGCCGCCCGCCGTACCGACGGGAGAACCGCCTATGAACATAAGGGCGCTGCCGAGCAGGACGCTCCCCGGACCCAGTCCCGCCTGCGGGAACGTCGAGAAGCCCGCCGTGCGGAACGTGACCGACTCGAACAGAGAGTTGAGTATCTTGCCTCCGACGCTCATATTCCCGAGCGTCTGCGGATTGTTTCTTTCGGATACGAATATGACCGCGGCTCCTATAAGGATCAGCGACAGAGTGACCGCGATAACGGTCTTTGTGTGTTCTCCGAGCCGTTTCCTATCCCTGCCGAACAGGTCGAACCAGACGACAAATCCGAGTCCCCCCGTGACGATAAGGAGCATGGTCGTTATAAGTACGAGCGGAGAATGAGCGTATCTCGCGAGGCTGTCGGGTCCCATCACGTCGATCCCCGCGTTGCAGAACGCCGAAACGGACGTGAACACCGCCTGCCATATCCCCTTTCCGACTCCGAAGTCGCGTATGAAAACGGGGAGATACAATACGGCTCCGATCCCTTCGGATACGAACGTGAAAATCAGCACCTTTCGCAGAAAAGCTCCGAGTCCCCTGACGGACGCCAGATTGAAAGTATCCTGTATCAGAAGCCTGTCTCCGAGCGTGAGCTTGCGGTTGAAGAATATCAGGAGCGAGGACGTCACAGTGACGATCCCGAGTCCCCCGAGCTGGATGAGGACGAGTATGACCGCCTTGCCGAACGCCGTCCAGTGCGCGAACGTGTCGACCGTGACGAGTCCCGTCACGCATACCGACGTCGTAGAGGTGAACAGCGACGTCATAAAGTCTCCCCTTCCCGATACGTTCGAGATCGGCAGCAAGAGGAGCAGCGTCCCGACGGCGATCGCCGCGAGAAAGCTGAGCGGTATTATTTGCGAAGAATCGAGTCTCAGTTTCTTTTTCATAGTATTATCAATTCAACTTGAATTTTTTTCGGTCGTGTTTTTGCCGTTTGATGATCTTAAATATTATTGTACCACAGTTTTACGCAAAAAACAATACAATTCGTACCGAAAAGCGCAATTTTTGCGACGGAGCGAAGAGTTATACAAGGGGAACCTTTTGAGGAAAGGTTCCCCTTGAAATATAAACAAGAATTTTTTCGCACTCGGTCTCGCGGCAGTCGGCGCGGCACGCGCCGAAGTGAAGACGCTGCGCTAACGAAGACGCGCCGAGGGCGCTAATGAAGACGCTACGCTAACGAAGACGCCGCCGAGGGCGGCTAACTGAAAGTAGCAAGCGAAGGAACCAAACCCCACCTACGAAGCCGAGCCATTTGGCAGTTATGTAAATGATTATTGCTGAATGAACGATAGTGTTCCAAATGGCGATGCGAACGATAATTACAAGCGGAATAACAGGATATTATCTACGGAGCGGGATAAAGGGTAGGACTCCTCGTTGAGGTGTGGGGAGGTCGAGGAGGGGAGGACGTTCGGTTTCGCTCTAACGGTGCGAAACCGTGTCCTAACCCCCTCCTCGTTGCCCTTTCTTTGCGCACTTTCTTTCGGCAACCGAAAGAAAGTGCGAGAACAAACGTTCTCCGCAAATCTAACGTTCTTGTTCCACTACGTCATAGAATAACGCGTCCGCACCGTTTTTCTATGACTCGCCCTCTAAATTCTTGTTTATATTCCTCCCCTCTGAAAGGTTTTTGGAGGGGGCGGGAACCTTTTTGTCTAAAAAGGTTCCCGCGCTCCCGTTCCTCCGTTAAATACTTATTTATATTTCTGATGTACCCCGTTCAGGTTTTTCAAAAAAAATTGTATTGCTTTCAAGGTTTTTTAAGGTTATAATGTAAAATGAGATCACAACGAAAACGTTTTCGACATTTCCTTGACAAAGGAGTTCAGTAAACCAGTGAAAAAAACATCGCTTTATTTCATTATAATAACGGCGCTGATGACGTTGTTCACGGTCTACGTTCTGCTCGACGCATTCGTCATTCCGCGCGAATACGTCAAGGCGGAAACGAAGGAACGCGCCGTCACCGCGTCCGGAGAAACGTCCGCGTCCGTCTCACCCGATACCGAAGACGCGCAGAGCGCCGCGACGCTTCCGGAGACCGAAGCCGAGACCGCGCCTCAGGCGCCTATCGTCACCGAAAACAGCTACGAGGACGAAAACATCAAAATAAATATAACGACCAAGCGCATCAGCGACGCGGACGTATATATCGCGGACGTCGTCCTGTCGTCGCCGCTCTACCTCAACACCGCGTTCGCAAAGGGCGTGTACGGCAAGAACGTCAAGGAGCCGACCTCGGACATAGCGGACGAAGTCGGGGCGATCCTCGCCGTCAACGGCGACTTTTACGGAGCGCGCGACACGGGATTTGTAATGCGCGGCGGAGTGATCTACCGCGACGTTGCCGAGAAGGGAACGGAAGCGCTCATCATCAGCGAGGACGGTAAATTCTCCTTCGCGGACGAGGACTCGACCGACATATATACTCTCGAAGAAAACGGGGCGTACGACGTACTCACCTTCGGTCCGGCGCTCGTCATTGACGGAAAGATCTACTCGGGCGACTCGAAACGCCGCTCGGCGAAAGCAAATCCGCGCACGGCGATAGGCTATATCGACGAAAACCACTACGTATTCGTCGTAGTCGACGGACGCACAGACGAGAGCGAAGGTCTGTCCCTCGGCGAGCTTGCCGCGGTGATGAAGTCCCTCGGATGCGTCGACGCCTACAACCTCGACGGCGGCGGCTCGGCAACGATGTACTTCAACGGCCGTATCGTCAACACTCCGACCTTCAACGGCGACGACATCGAAGAAAGGAAGGTGAGCGACATTGTATATATCGGATACTGAAAAACGCGCGTTTCTGTGGAAAAACGCGTTTATATACTACGCCGTGACCGGCTTTTGCGCGGTCTTCGGCGCGGTCTACGAGCTGTTCTCGAACGGGGTCATGAACAACTTTATGATCTTCGCTTTTCTCGTCCCCCTCGTCTGCGGAGCGCTTCCCTACACCGTCTCCGCGCTGATTTGCCGCTCGGTCGGGACAAAACCGGTGCGATACGCGCACCACTCGGGAGTCGCTTCTCTGACGCTATACTCCGTAATGCGCGGAGTGCTTGAGATATACGGCACCGATTCCGCCCTTCTTCCCGTTTATCTCTACGCGGCGGGAGCGTTCTTCCTGTTCGCCCTGACGTCGTTCCTGACGGAGCTTATCTGCAAAAACGAAAAGAAAGAGAAAAAGGCATGACAAGACAGTATATCGATCTTCACACCCACACGATCCACTCGGACGGACAGTACGCCGCGGCGGAAGTCCTGTCTTTTGCCGAAAAAGAGGGACTCGCCCTCTTCTCGTTCACCGACCACAACACCGCCGACGCGTACAGATACCTGCCGGCGTTCCGCGGTCTCTTCGGCGGACAGATGATCCCCGGCATCGAGATAACGACGATGTATAACGGCGAGATCGTCGAGATACTCGGATACGGGTTCGATATTCCGAAGATGTGGAAAAAAGTCCGCGAGACCATGCCGACCTTTGAAGAAAAGCAGATGCTCGAAAGGCTCATAAACCTCAAGGCGTTCACCGAACTCGGAGCCGTGATGTCGAAGGACTTCACCGACAGGATAAAGAACGACCCGCGCTCGGTCTTCGATCCCTCTCGCGAGACGAGCCGCAAGTATTTTTACAAAGAGATCGTGTCCCATCCCGAGAACGCGCGCTTCTTCGGCGGAGAGGAGAATATGGCGAAGCTGACCTTCGGCGCCTTCTCCCGCAGATACGTTTATAAGCCGGGAAGCAGTCTTTTCGTCGACCAGTCGAGCCTTTATCCGACCTTCGATCAGACGGTCGATATAATAAAGTCCTGCGGCGGACTCGCGTTTCTCGCGCATTTCTACATCTATTCAAAGGACGTGCAGGCGTGCCTCGACGACATAGCGCAAAACCACCGCCTCGACGGCCTCGAATGCAGATATAAGAAATTCACCCGCGAGCAGGCGGACTTTCTCGAAAATTACTGCCGCGAAAGGGGACTTTTCGTCTCGGGTGGAAGCGATTTCCACGGCGAACTCGTCTCCGCCGGCAGGAGAGTCGGACATACCGTCGAAGACGAACGGCTCGACATAGCGAAAGTCGAAGACTGGGTAAAGGATATACGGAAAATATAAACAAAAAAGACTGCCGCCCGGCAGTCTTTTTTTATGGTCGTGTTTATTATCAGCCTAAATTATAATTGAGCTGAACTTCCGACTTTTTGTTGGAGTCGAAGATCGAAACGAAGGTCTTGCCTCTGTTGAGCAGGAGCGGACTTCCGTCTTCGAGTGTGAATTCGATCTGCGAATCCTGGGTCGCCTTCGTCCACTTGAAGTTTATCATCTTGCCGCCGGTGAGGTAATATCCCTCTCCCTCTCCGGTCGTTGTCACAACGATATGTCCCTTGGCGTCCACGGGTCCGGTCTCCGCGGCGAAGACGACGAGAACGTTCGTGAATTCGAGCTGAGTTCCGGTGATGCGGTCGATATGCGTAGCTCCGAACTGCCATCTCTTATAGGTGTTGCTTGCCTCGTCGTATTTGAGATACGGCATCTGGTAGTAAGAATACGGCAGATATACGCACTTCGCGTCCTCTCCGTTTTCAAGCGCGACGAACTCGTCTCCCTCGACGAAATTCATCGGGTTCTTATAGTCCTCGCGCAGATCGGTCCTCGAGCCGTTAGCTTCGATCGCCTTGACCATACGCTCGCCGTCGGTGACCATCGAATGTTCGATCCCGACGATATTTTTGAGTCTCCACTGATCGCGGTAGAACGTGTCGTACGGAACGTTGGTGCGCACACCGTCAAAGTGGTCGATCTTGCGGGTGTACATCTGAGAATACGCGTCTTCACTGCCGCCCGCGTGGAAATAGAGCGCGTCGTGGTTCTGCGCAAAATCGATATAATACGGACGCGAAGAGCGGATCGATCCCGTGACGCCGAGCTTGGCGTAGTCGGAAACGACCATCAGAAATCTCGTGATACCGCCTTCGGCAAGGCACTCGTAAAGGATGTCTGCGTTCGATATGCCGTCCTGAGGAGCCGCCTCGCGCAGATTGTTGAGCATTATCGCCGCGGGACGCTTGCCGTAAAGCTCGGGAGTGTCCCACTTGAGTCCGGTCAGCGGATTGCGGAGAGCGGGATCCTCGGTCTCAGGCTCCGTCTCGGGTTCGGTCTCAGGCTCCGTCTCCGGTTCGGTGACTTCAACGCTGCCGTCGGACGAAACGTCGGTCGAAACGACCGGAACGTCCTCCGGGTCTTTCTCGCCGCACGCCGTGAACACCGCTATCACCGTGAAGAGCGACAGCGCGAGCGTCAGCGCAACGCATAATACTTTCTTTTTCAAACTGATGTTTTCCATAACAATGTATCTCCTTAGTCTATCTGAAAACAACGTCATTATACATTATTATATTACGTTTGTCAACACGTTTCGTGCATAAACGACTTTTTGACGTCTTTCCTCAGACGAGTCCCATCACTTCGGAATATGCGCGCACCGCGTTCATGACGCATTCGTCGCACGGGCAAAGCACGCGTCCCGTGTCGATCCCCTTGAGTTTTTTGCAGGTGACGTCTCCGCACTTTGCCGCGAACGCCTCGGAGATCCTTTTCGCGTAACGGACCGTCGCCCTTCCCTCGGTCGCGAGTCCCGCGATCATAACGGCGGCGACGAGCGAGCCGCAAGTCGCCTCCATATTGCCCATACCGACGCAAAATCCCGCCGTCAGCCTGTTCAGCGTATTTTCGTCGAGATCGGTCTGGTCGGACAGGACCGCCGAGACCGCCTGAGCGCAGTTATATCCGTAAAACTGTTTGAGTTCAGCCGCTTTTTCGGCTCTTTGTTCGACGTTCTCCATCATTCCCTCACACGTTCTCCGCCCATTCGNNNCCATTCGCGGAGCGTTTCGGTACTCTCGTCCGCCTTGAACACCCTCGCTCCGGAGATCTCGTTGCCGGGGAGGAGGTACGGTTTCAGCTTCTCGACCGTCTTGCCGACGTCGCTCCCGCCCGAGGTGGCAAAGAGCGCGATCTTCTTTCCTTTGAGGTCGTTTTCTTTGAAAAAGGTCTGTATCACGTTGGGCGCGCCGTAATACCAGATAGGAAAACCGACGAACACCGTGTCGTACTCCGAAAGTCCCTCGGGCTTTCCTTCGAGCGGGACGTCCTTCTTGCCGAACTTCTCGCGGTTGCACCTCGCGAGCGGATTTTTCCAGTTCACGTCCTTTTCCGTGTATTTCTCCACGGGTCTTATCTCAAAAAGTTCGCCGCCCGTCGCCTCCGCGAGCTTTCCGGCGAGCTTCGCCGTCGTCCCTCCGGCCGAAAAATACGCAACTATCGCTTTCATGTTTTTTCTCCTTTTATAATCGTTCTCTTATATAATATCACGCCTTCTCCGGCAAGTCAAGCGCAAAGCGTTTGCTATGCGTTCCGGCGCAAAAGCAAAACGCCCGGCGGGGGATGACCGTCGGGCGTTCTGCCTGCCGCCGGGGGAAACGGCGGACTTTTCGGGGAAAGATGGATAGATTAGGAGAATCGGCAAAATAAAAGGAGAACGTATCAGGAATACTTGTTCTTGAGGCGGAGATTGTCGGCGATCATCGCGATAAACTCGCTGTTGGTCGGCTTCCCGCGCCCCGTATGTATCGTGTATCCGAAATAGGAATTGAGCGTGTCTACGTCGCCCCTGTCCCACGCGACCTCTATCGCGTGGCGTATCGCGCGTTCGACCCTCGAGCTTGTCGTCGAATAGGTCTTGGCGACGGACGGATAAAGCTCCTTCGTCACCGAATTGATGACTTCGTTGTCTTCGACCGCCATCATTATCGCCGTGCGCAGGTACTGGTAGCCCTTGATGTGCGCCGGGACGCCTATCTGATGGATGACGTCGGTCACCTGGGACTCCATATCTCCCGGGCGGCGGCTCACGGGCTGCGCCGCGGCGGAATTGTATATTTTGAGTATGCGTTCGGTCAGCGCGGAATAGTCGAACGGCTTGACCATACAGTATCTCGCGCCAAGCTCGCTCGCGTCGTAGAACACCGACTGGTTCCCGACCGAAGAGATCACGATCACCTCCGGCGCCTTCTGTCCGCTGCGCGCCATGTTGTTGATGTTCTTGATGACCCTGATGCAGTCTATCTTCGACAGCCACGCGTCGAGCAGCGCGACGTCCGGTCTGAACGAGGAGATCTTGCGTATCGCCTCTTCTCCGTCGGACGCGAACTCTATCTGCGTGAAGCCGTAGCTTTTCAGGTTCTCCGCGCAAAGCAGCCTTTCTTCTTTATTTTCATCGGCGATCAGGATCTTGATCTTTTGTTCTGTCATTTTTTCACGCTCCGTTTTTTCGTTATCGTTTTTGCTGTCATTATGGTATCATATCCCGACGCGATATGCAATAGGAAATTCCCAAAAATTGTCAATAAAAATCACACGCCCGGATTGGTAATAATTGACAAAAATTGTCAATTTCGGGTCGTCCGAACGTTTTTTGTGTCGAGCTTTGAAGAAAAAAGACAGGCGGAACGCCGAGCGTCCCGGAGGACGGCGGGCAGCGATATTTGCCCTGCCGGTAATACCCCTTAGTCATTATTCACAAACCGTTAACAAAAAATATGTGCATCCATACAAACTTGAAAGTTATTGACGTTTTTTGAACGAAACCGCTTGAAAAAATCCATAATTCTTGATATAATATGACTGTAAACGTTCAAAACCGTTCAATATCCGGTCACGAAACGGTCTTACGCCGGAAGGAGGCGCCGTCAAAAGCGCGGCGCGAAAGGTGGAGACGTATATAAAGAAGGTGAAAAAATGCTTGCCGAAGAGAGGTACACAACGATACTCGACGCGCTCGAGCATAAGAAAACGCTTTCGCTCGGAGAGGTGTGCGCCCTGCTCGGTTCGTCCGAGTCCACGGCGCGGCGCGACATCTCGTATCTTGCGAAAAAAGGTCTTCTGACCAGAGTCCACGGGGGAGCCGTGGCGAACGGCGGGAACTTCTTCCCGGGCGAACGCTCGAACGAAGAAAAATCCTCGCTCTCCGTAGAGGAAAAGGAGCTTATCGCCGCCTACGCGGCAACGCTCGTCGAAGAAGGAGACTTCGTGTTCCTCGACGCGGGAACTACGACCGAAAAGATGATAGACCGCCTTTCCTGCCGCAACGTCACCTTTGTCACGAACGCGTTCCTGCACGCCAAAAAGCTGGCTCAGAAGGGCTACCGCGTGTTCATCACCGCGGGCGAGATAAAGGCGTCCACCGAGGCGATAGTCGGCGCGGAATGCGTGAACTGTTTAAGAAACTACAACTTTTCAAAGTGCTTTCTCGGCGCGAACGGGATCTCCGTTTCCGGCGGGATCACCACTCCGGACGCAAATGAGGCGAGCGTCAAGACCGCCGCGGCTTCCTCGAGCGGAAAGGTCTACGTCCTCGCCGACTCGACCAAATTCGGCAAGGTCACGTCCGTCGCGTTCCTGCAAAACGGTCAGGCTACGATCATAACCGACAGGGCGCCGGACGAAAGATATTTCTCCCGGTTCAGGATAAAGGAGGCTTCATTATGATCTATACGGTCACATTCAACCCCGCGATAGATTACGTCATAAGGGTAAACGAACTCGTCAGGGGCGAAGTCAACCGCGCGGAGAACGAAGAGATCTACTTCGGCGGAAAGGGGATCAACGTTTCCCTCGTCCTCCGCGAGCTGGGCATCGAGTCCACGTCGCTCGGTTTCGTCGCCGGATTTACGGGAGACGCGATCGCGAGCGGAGTTGCCGCCGCGGGGGTCAGAACGGACTTCATCAGGCTCAAAAACGGAAACACCCGCATAAACGTCAAGATCAAATCGGACGACGAGACCGACGTCAACGGCAGAGGCCCCGATATAGACGAAGCGTCGCTGAACGCGCTGTTTGACAAGCTCGATACGCTGACGAACGGCGATATGCTCGTCCTCTCGGGCAGTATTCCGAAAACGCTCCCCGACGATATTTACGAACGCATCCTCGGACGTCTCGACGGCCGCGGGATCGACTTTGTCGTCGACGCGACGAAGGATCTGCTCAAAAAGTCGCTGAAATACCGTCCCTTCCTCATCAAGCCGAACGATACGGAACTCGGCGAGATGTTCGGAGTCAAGCTCACGTCGAAGGACGGGATCGCGTCCTACGCGCGCAAGCTCCGCGAGATCCGCATCGCCCTCCAGCGGATCAAACCAGTTGTCCACCTCAATGCGGTCATCCAAACCGTCATCATCCGTATCAGGCTTTCGGGGATTTGTCTCCCATACGTAGACTTCGTCAAAATCCCCCAGCTCGTCTTCATCCGTATCCACTGATTTCGGATTACACTTAAAAGAAACCTTTACGCGGATCTGCTTTCCGTCCTTACTCAGTTCATTCCGAAACCCCTTTACTTCCTCGCCGTCCAAAAGAATCCGGCCGCCGGTCGGCTCTTCCAGGCGCGTTAAACAACGCAAAAAAGTGGACTTGCCGCAGCCGGACGGTCCGACGATGCAGATCACGTCGCCCTTTTCCACCGTCAAATCGATGCCGGACAACACCTGCTGCCCGTCGAATGATTTTTGTAAACCCTTAACGTCGATCACTCTG
>CACZZA010000098.1 GCA_902785485.1 uncultured Ruminococcus sp.
CCAGAAAAATCCACGCTTCGGCGTGGATTTTTCAACTAAATCCGTCCTTACGGACGGGATTAATCCACTGCGTGGATGAAATCGCTGCGCGATGAAATCCGCACTTCCGCGCGGGATAAAGAGGACGGATTTGATTTCATTGCGAGCGAAGCGAACGATTTCATCCAAGGGCTTTGCCCGAGGATCTCATCGCGGCTCTGCCGCGATTTCATTAAAAACGAAAAAATCTTTTACGGATGATAATAAACACGCCGATCTATGAAGATGGAGTACGTAATTTTACGATAACCAACCAATAAACGAGGGGAAGCGAAAAACAAGCTCCCTCAGTTTTTGCAACACGCAATTGTACAAAATAAAAATTTTATGCAATTGAGGGAAGCGAAAACGCAGCTCAATAGGAGTATGGCGCAAAAAGCACCCGGAACTAATGGGTTCCGGGTGCTTTTTCCATATTAGTTATAATGATCAGAATTTGCTTTCAAATTCATCCATGTCTACGACTTCGCCGCCGTGGAGCCTTGATTCTTCCGCTGCGAGCGCTATGAAATGGCTCTCGATGGATTTATCGATCGTCGTGATCTTATCCGAGATATTATCATTTACAAAATAATCAAGGACGCATTTGACGAGTCCTTCGTCGCCGCCGCCGTGACCGGGATGCGACTTAGCGGTTATCTGAGTAGACGTATCGTAGGTCGTGATATTGTCTTTGGTCTCGCCGAAAAGTTTGACCGTGATCTTGTTTTCTTCCATATGACCGGTAAGTTCTCCGAGTGTTCCTTTGATCCTGATCTTACGTCCGATCTTCTTTGTGAAAGCGGTCATAAGGAAGTTCGCCATAAATCCGTCTTCAAACTGGATGTTGACGACCTGGCTGTCAACGACGTCGTTATCACAATGGAATACGCAACGGCCGTAAGGTCCTTCACGAAGCGCCTTTGTGACGGCTTCTACCGAAGTATCGTCCGAAACGACTCTCGTAGGCCAAAATCTGCCAGCTTTAGCGCCGCGCGGAGGCTCTATGTAGATCTTTTCCGCGTCATACGGGCAAGCGTCCTTGACCGCTTTAGGACAATCGAGACAACGAAGAGCCGCGCCTTCGGGTGCGTTTTCTGCCTTAAAGTAGTTCAGATCTCCGAACGAACTGATCTTCTTTGCTTTTTTGCCGAACAGCCAGACCATTATATCCATGTCGTGGCAGCATTTTGCGAGGATCATGGGAGAAGACTCTTCGGTATTTCTCCAGTTGCCGCGTACGAAGCTGTGAGCCTGGTGGAAGTATCCGACGCCTTCTTCAAGCGTTGCGTTGATGATCCTGCCGAGAACTCCGGAATTCAGGATCTCTTTGACCTTTGAATAGAAAGGAGTATAACGCAAAACGTGGCAAACAAGAACTGTCCTGTTGTACTTGTTAGCGGTTTCCGCTATCTTCTTACACTCGCTGAGCGAGGGTGAAATGGGTTTTTCGAGAACAAGGTGATAACCTTTCTCGAGCGCTGCTATCGCGTGAGCGTAATGCTGCTTGTCCTGAGTGCATATAAACATAAGATCGGCAAGCTTGGGCTGTTTGAGAAGCTCCTCGCCGGACGCAAAACACATTTCCTTCGGAATATTGTGTGTTTTTGCCGTCATCTCGAGTCTTTCCGGAACGATGTCGGCCGCCGCGACTACTTTTACTTCATCCGAAGATCTGTACGAGAGGATCCTTCCGTACGCTTCGCGTCCTCGGTTTCCGCAACCGACGATCGCAACAGTCAAAGGTTTGTTCATGATCTTTTCCCTCCAAAATAATTTTGGTTTCCGGTCATACGCTTAATGAACTGACCGTTCATTTTCATTATAACCGCTTTTTCCGTTATAGTCAATAGAATAATGCCTATTCTGTACTTAATATAATACTGTTTTTTACCATAAGGAATGTATTTTTGTCGCCTTTGTGTTATTTTTTGTCGCTATTTACATTTTAATAGCTAAAATGATGAATTATGACAAATTTAGCCGATTTTCTTGATATTCGGACAAAAGTATAGTATAATGGTTAAACATTGAAAACACAAAGGATAATAAAATGAAAGCACTGAAAATAACCCTCAAAATACTGCTCATCCTGTTGGTATTCGTTTCGTCGGTACTGCTCTTCTCTGCCCTTTGTTACAGCAGAGTATTCGGAAAAGGCGTCGGTTTTTCAGCGGTTATCTACACTTTGACCGCCGGAGTCGGAACAGCGGAAGGCGGTCTGATATGGAAGTATATCCTCGGGGCAGTCCTCCCTTCCCTGCTTGTCGCTTCCGTGTGCGCAGTTCTTCTGTTTAAGGGTAAAGACCTTACCGTTTGGATCATCGGAAAGATCAAACTGCTGATAAAAAAGCTCTCGAAAAAAAGCGATGAGGCTGCCGACCACCCCGAAGAAAACGAGCGAAAGACCGCTTCAAGCAAGCTCCCCGCGATCATCCTTGCCGTACTTATCGTTCTGATGATCGGGATGTCGTGCCTGTTCGTTTACAGAGCCGCGGTGATCATGCGTTTTCCGGAGTACATCAAGCAGATCGGTACCAAAGGCACTCTTTACGAAGAAAACTACGTAGACCCGAAAAGCGCAAACATAACGTTTCCCGAAAAAAAACGTAACCTTATATATATCCTTTGCGAATCCATGGAAACTTCGTTCTTTTCAAAAGATCACTACGGAGCCTTTGATACCGAAGTCATCCCGGAGCTGTACGAGCTTGCGAAGAACAACATCAACTTTTCCGACAACGATTCCGTCGGCGGATGGCCTTACGTCAAAAACACAGAGTGGACCATCGCGTCGATAATCGCGCAGACTTCCGGAGTCCCTTATCTTTCGGACTCGGCGAGAAATTACAGCAATTACAAGAACTTTCTTCCCGGACTTACCACCATTCAAAGCGTACTTCACGAAAACGGATACTATCAGACGATGATGGTCGGATCGGACGGCAACTTTGCCGGAAGAAACAAGTATTATCTGCAGCACGGGGCTGACGTTTTTTACGATCTCAAATCTGCGGAAGACGCAAAGATCATTCCCGAAGGCTACCACGTTTGGTGGGGGATGGAAGACCTACACCTGTTTGAGTTCGCAAAGCAGGAATTGCTTGAGATCTCAAAAAAAGACCGACCTTTCGCCTTTTCGCTCCTGACCGTCGACACGCACCACGTAAACGGATATAAATGCGAGCTTTGCGGAGATGAATTCGAGGAGCAGTACGAGAACGTTTACGCCTGTTCGAGCAAACAGGTCACAGAATTCGTAAAATGGATCATGGAGCAGGATTTTTACGAGAACACGACCATAGTCGTCTGCGGAGATCACCTCAGCATGGACCAGCAGTTTTTCTCGAGAAACGTCGCTCCGGACTACGAGAGGCACGTTTTCAACTGCATCATCAATTCTTTGGCGACGACCGATAACACCAAAAACCGTGTGTTTGCTCCGATGGATATGTTTCCCACTACCCTTGCCGCCATCGGGTGTAAGATAGAGGGCGAGCGCCTCGGGCTCGGGACCAACCTCTTTTCGGACGTTCCGACGCTTTCCGAAAAATTCGGAAAAGAAGAATACAACAATGAACTCGGCAAGTATTCGGAATACTATAATAAGAACTTCATCGGCGACCTTGAACTCGAAGCAAAATAACGATATGACCGAAAGTGATCAGCTTTCGGTCATGTTTTTATTTTTTCTTGTTAAGAGGATTGTTATTGACGGCGTCTTCCATACTTTGATTGCTGACGTGAGTATAGATCTGGGTCGTATTCAACTGTTCGTGTCCCAAAATATCTTTCAGAACGCGCACGTCGACTTTTCCCGATTGATACATCAGCGTTGCGGCGGTATGACGGAGCTTATGAGTGGAAAAATGCTTATATCCGAGTCCCGCGCGTTCGAGGTACTTGTAAACGACGAACTGAACGGTCTTATTGCTGATACGTTGATGTCTGCTGCTCAGGAACAGGGCGTCGATATCTTCACGCTTTATCTGTCCGTCCGCTTTCCTGACTTTAATGTAAGCAGACAGCGCCTCTCTGCAGGAGTCGTTGAGATATACGACGCGTTCCTTGCTCCCTTTACCTATAACACGTAAAGAACGAAGCTCGGGATCGATGTCCCCGAGCGATATTCCCACAAGCTCGGAAAGCCGCATACCGCAATTGAGAAAGAGCGTGACGATGGCGTAATCTCTCGCCCGGGTCTTGCTCTCTTTATCTTCTTCGATGGCTCCGAGCAGCTTCAGGCTCTCGTCGATCGTCAGATATTTAGGGAGAGTTTTCTGCCCGATACTTGGCGACTCTATCTCCGCCGCCGGATTTTCCGTTATGTACTTTCTGACGTAGAGATACTTAAAAAAAGACTTTATCGACGACAGCTTCCTCGCTCTCGCTTTTGCCTTGTTATCTCTGTATTTTACGGTATAATTGAAAAATCCGTAAATATCGCTCGGCTTTACGGATCGACAGAATTCAAGATCGACCCGTTCAAGCGTAATATTGTCAAAATCTTCTCCCGAAAGCGCTATATTATCTTTTTGCGCGATAACGTACTTAAAGAAAAGCTCCAGATCGAGTAAGTACTGGTCGACCGTTTTTACCGAGCGGTTTTGGATAGTCAGTTTATAAGCGCGGAAATTTTCCATGATCTCCGGATAATCGCTCATTCTTTCACCTGCTTTTGTCATTATTTCTCTTTTTCGTTCGATTTGATTATATAAAATTTTGGCACGAAAGTCAAATATTTTTTTAATTTTATTGTTTTTTTAATAAACATATAGTAAAATATAGTTAATAACACGGAAACGGAGTTGACCTGAATGAAACAGATACTTAAAAACGGCGGAAACATCATACTGAAACTGGTCGTTTCTCAGATAGGTATAGCGATATTTGCGTTCTTCTATTCCTTTGCATTCAAGGAAAAACCGAACATAATGCTTATCCTCTGCGCTTTTGCCGTATTGCTTTATATGTTCCTCATATTCATCCATCTGTGGGAACACGGCGCGAAAGACCGGATAAAAGTCGACGGCGGTCGTCTTAAAAAGAATATATTTACGGGACTGATCCTTTCTTTGATAGCGAATTCGGTAAATATCATTCTTGCAATACTGATCAACGTCGCTTATCTGTCTATTGAAGGCCACGGCGTACTGCCTTTGAACCAGCTTTCATCACCGGATTGGGCGATCGGACTTTACAACGTTACAAACTCCATAGCAAGGATAGTCGAATCCATGTATCTCGGCTTTATCGCCGTCTATTTCAACGAAGCTCCATATATTTTCTTTATCATTATAATCCCGGCGCTCACCGTCTCGTTCCTCGCGTACTATTGCGGCTTCAACAACAAGCTACCCGGCGTACGTAAGATATTTATGGAAAAAAAGAAATAACACGACCGTATCATCCGCATAAATAAAGCATATACATTAAGTGAAAATTGCGATAAGCGGGTGAAATAAATGACAAAAGCCGGAAAAATCGTTATCAAAGTCGCGCTCTTCTCGATCGTGATGTCCGTAACTTGCGTGCTTTTAGCGTTGATGTTTTACAAGTACGGTGAAACGGAACAGCGTGAGACTCTCGGTCCTTCCCTGCCCGTCGTCGTCATTGACGCGGGGCACGGAGGCGCGGACGGAGGCGCAACGGGTACCGACGGAACGCTTGAAAAAAACATAAACCTTGAGATGGCGCTGACTCTCGGATCCATTCTGAATGCAAACGGTATCAGAACGGTCCTTACAAGGAACGAAGATACGATGCTTGGCTCCGCGGTCGGCACATCGAAAAAAATGCGCGACTTACTGAGCAGAGTCGAGACCGCGGGAAAATATCCCGATTGCATATTCGTAAGTCTGCACGCAAACAAATACTCTGACGGGAAATATAAAGGACTTCAAGTCTTTTATTCCGACGCAAACGAGCAAAACAGAGTTTTGGCTAACAGTCTTCAGGATGACGTCAGGACTTATCTTCAACCGGATAACGAGAGAGTCGCCAAAGACTCCAAGGGGACTGTTTTCATTCTCGACAGGATCAGTTCGCCATCTGTGCTGATCGAATGCGGATTTCTTTCCAACGAAGATGATCTTAGACACTTGTGCGACGAAAACTATCGCAAGGAGCTTTGCGCTGTGATCTCTTCGGCGGTAATTGATTTTTTGAACAAAACTTGATCTTATTATAAAAGGACGTAAAACAATGGCAGATAAGACAATTTTCGTCTGTTCCGAATGCGGACACAAGGCGTCGAAATGGACCGGTCAGTGTCCGACCTGCAAAGCGTGGAACACGATGGAAGAACAGCAGTTCATTCCCGAGCCGAAGACGGCGCAAAAGCGAGTATTGACCGAGTATAACAACGTATCGGAGAAAGTTTCCGAGCTCGAACTGCCCGACTATATTCGCAGCGAGACCGGAATGAACGAGCTTGACCGCGTGCTTGGAGGCGGACTCGTCCTCGGATCGGTAGTCCTGCTTTCCGGAGAACCCGGGATCGGAAAATCCACACTTCTCCTTCAAATATCTTCTTCTCTTTGCAAATCGAAAAAAGTGCTCTACGTTTCCGGAGAAGAGTCGAGGAGCCAGATCAAGCTGCGCGCAGACAGACTCGGAGTAAAAAACGGCGAACTGTATATACTCACCGAAACCGATATAGACCGTATCCTCGGAGAATGCGACCGGATCAAACCGGACATACTCATCGTAGACTCGATACAGACGATGTACGACCGCCGTTTTCCTTCCGCTCCGGGAAGCGTGACTCAGGTCAGAGAATGCGCCATGCGCTTCATAGGGACCGCTAAATCCGACGGTATTTCCGTTATGCTTGTCGGTCACGTAAATAAAGAAGGCGGGATCGCGGGTCCTAAAGTACTTGAACACATAGTTGACACTGTTTTGTATTTTGAGGGCGAAAGAAGACAGATATACCGCATTATCCGCGCCGTCAAAAACAGATTCGGTTCTACCGACGAAATAGGCGTTTTCGAGATGACCTCAGACGGACTTGAAGAAGTCAGAAACCCGTCGGAAACACTCATCGCCGGCCGTCCGCAAAACGTCTCCGGTAACTGCGCTGTCTGCGTAATGGAAGGCACGCGTCCGCTCATCGCGGAAGTACAGGCGCTCGTCTCGACTACTTCCTTCGCCGCTCCGAAGCGCACCGCCAACGGCTTTGATTATAACAGGATATACTTACTCCTTGCGGTGCTTGAAAAACGCCTCGGACTCCGTTTTTCCGCCAACGACGTATATATCAACGTCATCGGAGGATTGAGACTGATAGAGCCGGCGGCTGATCTCGCGGCGGTACTCGCGCTTATATCGGGGATAAAAGATATTCCCCTTCCCGACGATCTTATCGCGTTCGGCGAAGTAGGTCTCGCAGGAGAGTGC
>CACZZA010000099.1 GCA_902785485.1 uncultured Ruminococcus sp.
GACCTCGCCCGTTTCGGCGGCGAAATCCATCGTGCATTACTACTACGAAATTCTGTATCCTGCGGGGATCGATTTCAAGGCGACGAGAACAAGCAAAGCCCGGGTACTGAATTTCAAAAAGCGTGACGGATGTGACGGGAGTGACGGATAAATCGCTATATACCCAAACAACCGTCACAAGCGTCACAACCGTCACCAGTGTGGGAAGTTTTAACGGGGTGCAGGGAGACTTTTTCAAAAGGTGCGGGTGTCCGGTGGACACCTCTGCCAAAGGCAGAAGCACCGACCGAGCCGGCAGGCGAGACCTGCTCTGACGGGTGCATTCCGCAGAACGCAGGGCGGAACCCTGACCGCAAGAGAAAATGTGCGCCCGGTGGGCGCGGATTTTCCGAAGCGGCGCTCCCCCTCGGAGAGCCCACGAACATGACATCTTTGCAGCTCTGCTGAAAGTGTCATAGTGGGTTACGCGCTTTGAAAAAGCTGCGTAACCGCGAAGCGAACTATTGTAAGAAAAAATAAAAAAGGAAGGTGAAAACTATCGCAAAGAAGAACTACAGCGTCGCCCGCGTAAAGGCGTACACGACGGACGGCGTAGGAAAGATCGAACGCCATAACGAACGCAAGAACAAGAATTACTGGAATCAGAACGTTGTCCCGGAAAGGTCTCCGATGAACGTCCACTTCAAAGATCCCGGCGGGATGACCTACAACGAAACGCTGAAAAAGATGCTCGAAGAAGGCACGGTATCCAGGCGCGGTCAAAAGGAAAACGCCAAGGTGTTTGACGAGATGGTGGTGGATATCAACACGCAGTATTTCGAGGAACACGGCGGTTACGATTACGCCGTCCGTTTCTACGAAGAGGCGTACCGTTTCGCCGCAAAAGAGTACGGCGAGGAAAATATTATCTCCGCCGTTATGCACGCCGACGAGCTGAACAAGGCGATGACCGCACACTACGGCTATCCGGTGTATCACTATCATATGCACATCGTGGCGATCCCCGTCGTTGAGAAAAAGGTGCTCTGGACGAAGCGGTGCAAGGATCCGAAGCTCGTCGGAACGGTAAAGGAGACGATCCGGCAGATCAGCCATTCAAAGAAATGGAAATCCGCGCCGAAGCTCGACGAGCGCGGCGAGCCCGTCAAGAATCCCGATGGCACTCCCGTTCTCGTCACGTCGTACAGCCTTTTGCAGGACCGTTTCTTTGAGCACATGAGCGGCGCCGGATTTGAGGATTTCGTCAGAGGCGAGCGCGGCAGCACGACGGAGCATCTGTCCTCGCTCGATTATCAGATCAAAAAGGACACCGAACGGCTGAATGAGATCAAGGCGAAGATCGAAAAAGAGCAGGTCGTATATGACACGCTTCACCCGGAGCACAAAACCTTTTCCGAGATCGACGATATGGGCAAGAAAGGCATCACCGGCAAGTACACTGTGGCAAAAGAAGATTACGACACGCTGACGTCACTTGCCAAAGAGGGCATTTCAAGCCGTGGCAAAATACGCGAGCTGAAGGACGAAAACAAGCGTCTGTGGACAAAGGTGTTCAGCCTTGAAAAGCAGATCGAACGGCTGCAGGACTATATTCAGCGGCTTGAAGATTTCTGCCGTCCGTATCTGGAAGCGATGAAGCGTTTTCCGGAGAAGGTCAAAGAATTCTTTACGAACCTGCTGAAGCCGAAAGAAAAGGCAAAAGAGCAGGAACCCGAAATACAAATCAAACCGAAAAGAAAGAAAAAGGAGGAAATTGATAGATGAAAGAAGACAGATTTATCGTAGGGATCGGACAGGGAGAGCACGAATACACCGTCAACGGAGTGAAATATATCGTTGATTCGGTATTCAGACCGTTCGATTTCAAGAATTTCAAAAATACTCTCGCGGAAGCGATCGAAAAGTATATCAAAAACGACCTCGCAGACTGGACAAATGACGAAAAAGGTGGTATAATGAACACGGAATGTGTATCGACTGCCGGAAAGGAGGACTAATGCAGTCGAACAAAAAGAAAAACAATGCAGGGATCACTGCGCTGTACTGCCGTCTGTCCCGTGACGACGGCACCGAATGCGAAAGCAATTCCATCGCCAACCAGAAGAAATACCTCGCTCAAAAGGCAAAGGAATACGGCTTCACCAACACGAAATATTACCTTGACGACGGTTATACGGGAACGAATATCAACCGCCCCGGCTTCCAATCGATGCTCGACGATATCGATATGGGCTTCGTCAGCGTGGTAATGGTCAAGGACCTGTCCCGTCTCGGTCGTGACTACGTGGCGGTCGGCTCGTTCCTCGACAGCTATTTCCCCGAGCACGGCGTCCGCTTTATCGCCGTAAACGATATGGTGGACAGTGCGGAGGGAGAAAACGAGATCGCGCCGTTCAAGAACGTTATGAACGAGATGTACGCCAGAGATATTTCGCAGAAGATCAAGACGTCTCACCGGCTGAGAGGCAATATGGGCGAACCGCTCTCACCGCCGCCTTATGGGTATATGAAGGACCCGCTGAATAAAAAGAAGTGGGTGATCGATCCGGAAGCGGCAGGCATTGTGCGGGATATCTTCCGTATGTGCATCGAGGGCAAGGGCAACGAGACCATTGCCCGGCTTTTGCAGGAGCGGCAGGTGCTTGTCCCGATGGCGTACTGGCAGAGCAAGGGATTGCCGCGCGGAGGCAAGAAAACGCAGGAAAACCCGTACAAGTGGTGCAAGACGACGGTAGCGAAGATCCTTTCTCAGCAGGAATACTGCGGCGACGTGATCAACTTCAAGTCTTATTCCAAGTCTTTCAAGAACAAGACGCGCATCCCGAACGATCCGTCCAAGTGGAAAATCTTCAAGGACGTCCACGAGCCGATCATCAGCCGCGACGTATTCGAACAGGTGCAGGCGCATATCGCCAAAACGAAGCGCCGCGCGCCGAACAAGAAACTGGCTGAGAAGAATATGTTCTGCGACCTCCTCTACTGCGCCGATTGCGGGCATAAGATGTGGTTCAACGTGTGTCATCCGAACACTAGCATCACCCACTTCAAATGCTCCAATTACAAAAGCAACAGAGGGACCTGCGAAGGCACCCACTATATCCGCGCCGATTCGCTTGAAACGGTTGTACTGATGGAACTGAAGAAGCTGACGAACTATCTGAGGGACGACGAGGAGGAATTCGCCGGCGTCCTCGAAGCCAAGACGAACAGCAGTATTGCCGCTCAGCAGAAAGCCACTCAGGAGGCGCTTCAGAAAGCCATCGTCCGCAGTAAAGACGTGGACAGACTCTATGAGGGACTGTACGAGAATATGGTAAACGGCAAGGTCACGGAACAGTGGTATATGCACATGTCGCAGAAGTATGAGCTCGAACGCGGAGAATTGCAGGACAAGATCAAGAATTATCGGGTGCAGCTCCTCGGTTTAGAGGATATCCGCCACGAAAAAGAGCATTTCCTTGCCGCGATCCGTACCTTCATGCGTATGCAGACGCTCACGCCCGTACTTCTGCGGGAACTGATCGACAAGATCGAAGTCCACAGGATCGAGGGGACCGGTAAAAACCGTACCCAGCAGATCACGATCCACTACAAATTCATCGGTGCGCTGGAGATCCCGGCGGGACCGAAAAACGAACGTCTCAAACTCGATACCCGTCGAGGCGTCGCGGTTGAATATCTTCCCAACACCGTGACCGCCTGACAAAAAACGAGCAGACTCTTAGAGCCTGCTCCCTTACATACGAATATCAGATAAGTTGAATATAGAAAAACTGAGTGTCCATAACTCACTTGCGTTATGAACACTCAGCATGGTCGGAGTGACAGGATGCAAAACCCGAAAACCATAGTTATTTCAGGCTATGTGTCTTATAATGTGTGCAACCGATGTGCAACAGAGGTTTTCCAAACGATTTCAAATTAATTCAAACGATTCCCTGCTTTTTTTCGAAGTAGCAAAATCTATGCCCATCGTCGCAAAATACTCATCTGTCTTAGCAATGTTTTCATTCTGGAAATTTTCGAAAGCATCGCAATACGTGTTTAAAGTGATCTTGATATCAGAATGTCCGAGAATGTGTTGAAGGACCTTCGGCTGCATTCCCGCCTCAATACACCGGGTTGCGAAAGTATGTCGCAGAGAGTGAAGTGATACCTTCCCTTTTATCTTTTTATCAACGATGTTATGTTTTAGTATCACTCTCTGAAACTGCAAATTGACTTGCGAGGTGTTTATGAGTTTTCCGTTTATTTTGAACAAATAATGATCTCTTGAACTGAGTAGGATTTCATTGATAAGAGGATATACTGTGGAGGAAATAGGAACCAAGCGATTTCCGTTTTCGGTTTTAGCACTTTTTGACACAAACGGCTCGCCCTTCAAACCTCGCGCCATAGTTTTACTAACTGTAATAGTTTTGAATCGCAGGTCAATATCATCGACGGTCAGAGCGTTGATTTCTCCCATCCTCATCCCTGTCAGCATTGAAAGAAGCATTTGATGCGAATAATTCACGTCTTCTGTTATAAGAATCTTGTATAGTTTAATCTCTTCTTCCACAGTAAGTGCACGTACCTTCTCCCGATTCTGTGACGTTTTCGGCTTTTTTAACTCAGCTATAGGGTTCTCAGCGATAATCTTGCGTTTGACTGCTTCTTTGAGCGTCTTTTGGAGCATCGTATAAACCTTATTGATCAAACTCTGTGACATAACGGCTTCGGAAAGAATGAAATTCTTGATCGGAGCGTAGCTAAGATCCTGAATAGGCGTGTTTTTCAAGTATGAACTCTTCTCAAGCCGCTTGATCGTCTCGATATGCCTGTAATAGGTTGCCTCCTTGATATAATTCAGGTTTTTGTCGTCCTCAGTCATCAGTCGAGCCATTTCGCAAACTGTTATTTTGTTAGGTGCGATATACGTTCCGGTGATGATGCTGTTTTTGATAGTTATGAGTTTCTCATTAATTTCTTTAACCGTTTTTCCGGTTACGCTACGTCGAATTGGTTTGCCATCGTCGTCGGTTCCCACGACGATCTGCCCTCTATAACCGGATTTTGTTTTATAAACGGTTCCTTCGCCGTTACCTTTTTTCTTTTTTGCCATATTCTTTATGCCTCCATTTTTTCCGTGCAAATATCTCCGTGCAATTATACTATACGAAACATCCGTTCCAGTAGCAAATATGCGATGCTTATACGCGCCGTTGCGATGCCCATTTTATTAGTTCGGATTTCATTACTTTGAGATTTTTGCCACACATAACAAGAGGAAAGTCTTTCCGACGCATTATCTGTCTTGCCACCGGGACAGAGCATCCCATAAGCACAGCGACTTCTTTTGTGCCTATGAAATGCATACTGTCGTCAAATTTCACAGAATTGTCTTTTTTATTGTCTTTTTTAGAAATAATATGTCGTAGTTCTTCTTTAGTCAGATCGTTTTTATTTAACTTCATTTGTTTCACCTCCTTTATCTGGCGTAGCACTGACACTTAAGACATCTATAACAGTAATTGACCACCTTGACGATAAAAAGCTGATGTTAATGTGCGGAGTAACCACCGTGAATTTATGTCTTCCTTCTTTCATAAAGAATGTAATCGTAACCGAGATTGTTGCACTTATCACACGTCTCTTTTTTATTTGCGAACGGATCGAGGCGTCTTAAAACAAACCCTGAGTTGCTGAGCTTATAAGGTTCTGCACACTTCGAACAAAGACATCTTATATCTCCTTGTTTTTCATTAACACGCTCTGAAAATCCAAACAATTTCTTTATCGCTTTACTGATACAGTACTGCTTCAACGGATCAATGACTGCTCCTACAAGTTTTGTCAATTCGTTTCGGTTAACTGTTTTAATCTGCTCGAGTAAAATCATAGAGTTTTGTTTCAGCCCACTCTCTTTTCCTATAGGAATATGGGTATAAAGATATTGCTTTTTCATTGAAGAAGTGACAGCGGCAACTATAACTGTCGGTGAATAGTTGCTGTTGTTTGATTGGATCACATAAACAGGTCTTTCTCCGTTTTGGACAGAACCGGCATTTTTCCCATAATCATATAAATACAATTCGCCTTGTTTGATCGTGTTTTCTTTTTGCTTTATCATTTTTATTACCTCTCTTTTCGTTTTTTTGAAAAGCTTTTTATAAACTCTCTCACTTTTAAGGACAAGCCTTATTCGTTTTTCAACTTTTTTTCAAATAATTCTTTGAATTTTTCTTTTGCTAAGTCGATAGATTTATAAACGGTACTCTCTGAAACTCCTTCTTGCTTTGCAATTTGCTTGATCGGAATTCCTTTCGTTCCAAAAAGAAGCAAACGTTCTCTCTGCTTAGCACTCAGCTTTTTCAACACCTCATGGATCAGATTTTTAATTGATTCTTTTTCGCTGTTTTCAGCCATTATCGTTAACGGGTCGCTTATCAGTAATTCGTTTCCTGCTTCAAGTGTGTTTTCAAATACTTCAAAAGAGAATGTGTTTCTATCGCTTCTTTTGCTGAACTTGTTGTCATTCCTTTTAAATTCCTTTATAGGTTCAATGATTTCAGGTGAAGCGATCAGATAAGGTTTGAACCCGTCGACTATCTGCCCAAACTGTTCTTCTAGTTCTTCGTAATTCAGCCGTGTAAGAATACAGTACTTCTCTTTTCCGATAAACCCCGGATATTCAACAGATAAATTGATAACGCTGCATTGTTCTTTGAATTTCTTTAATTGTTTTTCATTTTCTTTATTATTCATTTGTTTGATCTCCTTTGTCTGAAATTGTTGATTGAACAGTTTTCAAGACATGGAGATCATGGATATCCCAGGTTATAACACTCCCAAATTCGTACCATTTCTGCACTCCTCTGAGGATAAAAAGTACGAATAAGTACGAATATTATAAAAAAAAGCACAAACAAACTCCGTTGTTTATGCCTTTGTTATTTGTGTTCTGAGTTTAATAATAAAATGTAAATAAACGATAAGGATACTTGTTTTTAACGCAAACTTTTGATATAATTGTCTTACATAGTGAAAAGCAATATTTTTTGCTTTTTTCTGTAGGATTTTGGTTTTTTCAATCGTATATTTTGTAGAGGTATTTTTTATAATAATTTACAAGGAGATCATTTATGAAAAAATTGCTTTTTTTAACGATCATCGCGCTGCTCTCGTTCGTGCTCCTCTCGTGCAATGATAAGGTCGAAGAACCGTCCGACGCGACCGTCGCTCCGGAGTCAGATTTTGAATATGAAGAAAATGCCGACGGCGGGATCACGATAACAAAATACAAGGGCAATGACGAAAACGTCGTCGTTCCGGAAACGTTAGGCGGCTTGCCGGTGACGGAGATAGGTCAGGAAGCGTTCGGAGTAAAATCGACAATAACCAAAATCGTT
>CACZZA010000100.1 GCA_902785485.1 uncultured Ruminococcus sp.
GCGCCGAAGGCGCACATCATGCCCGAAGGGCGCATCATTCGGCGCAGCCGTACATCACGTTCCGCTGTCAGCGGAACACATCGTTCGCCGAGTGTCCTTTAGAACACTCGGCGTTTGCGCTCCCTTGTTACAGTAGCTTTTGATAGTCTCTTGCGCCGTAGATGATACGGTAAACAATGACCTTTTTATCTTCCTCAAATACTTTGAAGAAAAGAATATGGTTTTTGACAAGCGCCTTGCGGTATCCTTCCTTTTCCAGCCGTATGTCCGCGCTTTTTGCGTAAATGAACGGATTGGAACGAAGATAAGAGAAGCATTTTTCCACCTCGTCAAGCAGGTCTCCCGCCGCGATGGGATTTGACAATTGAACGGCGATATATTCTACGGCTGTGTCCAGATCTCTTTGCGCAAGCTCGGTTATAAGGACCTTATAAGTCATACTTTTTACGGACGCTCTTCAAACTCTCTCCGGCGTCAAGTACCTTCCCTTTCCGGACCTGCTCTTCGGCTTCATCGAGTTTTGCGTACGCGTCGAGCATATACAGCTTCTTTTCGTACATTTCAATACTCATTATCACCATGTCACCGTAGCCGTTTTTTGTTATATAGATCGGTTCCGTGGCGTTTTTACACATACGAGACAACTCGTTCGTTTTTTTCAGATCTCTGATCGGGATGATCTGTGGCATGATCAACACTCCTTTCGTGTCTCAATGGTACCACAATTGCGTCCCAAAGTCAAGATATTTACGCAAGAAAAAAAGAGACGTACTGTAAAACAATACCGCCGAAAGCGGGGAAACCAAGAATTCAGCGAACGGTTTGCACGGATTTCACCTACGATATTTCCCTCTGAAAGGTTTTTGGAGGGTGTGGGGCGAGGGGTTCCCCGACGCGAACTTGAGAGCGTTGGGGGTTCCGAGGAAACCTTTTTGCCTAAAAAGGTTCCCGCGTTCCCGTTTGTACGCTAAATTCTTGTTTACCTCCTTCCCCTCTGAAAGGTTTTTGAAGAGAGCGCGAGAGGGACTTTTTGCCTAAAAAGTCCCTCTCGCAAAGCTTATATTCCGTTTTACTTAAAATACCTGACTCCCGACTCGAAGATCTTCTGATCCTGCGCGCCGGGGACGTTTTTCGCGACGTTCGTACCGATGCGTTCGCTGTGCGCCATCTTGCCGAGGATCCTGCCGTCGGGCGAGGTTATGCCCTCTATGGCGAAGCGCGACGCGTTGGGGTTGAACGCTATATCCATCGTCGGGTCTCCCGCGAGGTCGACGTACTGGGTGGCTATCTGTCCGTTTTCGGCGAGGGTCTTTATCATCGCGTCCGAGGCGACGAAGCGTCCTTCGCCGTGGGAGATCGGGACGGTATGTATATCTCCGACCTCACACCCGGCGAGCCACGGAGAGTTGACCGAGGCGATACGGGTGCCTACCATCTGAGACTGATGGCGGCCTATGGCGTTGAACGTCAGGGTCGGACACGACGCGTCCATTTTGTCCATTATCTTTCCGTAAGGAAGGAGTCCCGATTTGACGAGCGCCTGGAAGCCGTTGCAGATGCCGAGGATAAGTCCGTCGCGGCGTTCGAGCAGAGAGGTGACTTCTTCTTTTATCCTCGGGTTGCGGAGCAAGGTCGTTATGAACTTGCCCGAGCCGTCCGGCTCGTCGCCGCCGGAGAAGCCGCCGGGGATCATAAGGATCTGGCTCTCGCGAATGAGCCGCGCGAGTCCGTCGATGGACTCCGCGAGGCTTTCGGGAGAGAGATTGCGTATGACGAATATCTCGGGTCTCGCGCCGCATTTTTCGAACGCGCGGGCGGTGTCGTACTCGCAGTTCGTGCCCGGGAATACCGGTATCGCGACGCGCGGAGAGACAAGCCTGACCGCGGGAGCGCGGTCGGAACGGGCGGTGAAGGAGAACGCTTCGACCTTTTCTTTTCCGATTCCGTCTGCGGTGATCGGATAGACCTTGGTCAGCACGTTTTCCCAGATCTCTCGCAGGGAGGCGAGGTCGAGTCTTTCGCCGTTGAGTGAGATCATGCCGTCGTCCCTGACGTATCCGAGCAGTCTGCCCGCCGCGAATTCTTCTTCGGTCTCGACGATAAACGCGCCGAAGTACGACGTCAGAAGGTCGGCAAGGTCGCGTTCGCCCTCGAACTCAAATCCGAGTCCGTTGCCGAACGCCATTTTGGCGATACCCTCGGCGATACCGCCGTGACCGACGCACCATACGGCTTTAGCCTTGCCGGAAACTATAAGCAGGTTTATATGCTGGCAGACGTTGAGGAACGAGCGGAAGTCGATCAGACCGTCGATGTCGTATAGAGGCTTTATCAGATACACCCTGTTTCCCGCCTTCTTGAACTCGGGAGAGGTGACGTATTTCGCTTTCGTGACGCCGCATCCGAACGAAACGAGGGTCGGCGGGACGTCGATATGCTCGAACGTGCCGCTCATGCTGTCCTTGCCGCCGATCGCGCCGAGGCGGAGCGCGGTCTGCGCGCGGAACGCTCCGAGCAGAGCCGCGAACGGCTTGCCCCAGCGAAGGGGATCCTTGTTCGTGCGCTCGAAATATTCCTGGAACGTGAGATATATCTTTCTTTCTGGAACGCCCGCCGCGACCATACGCGCGACGGATTCGACGACGGCGTAGAGGGCGCCGTGATAGGGACTTTTTTCCGAAACGTAGGGATCGAAGCCGTACGCCATGACCGAGCAGTCGTCGGTCTCGCCCTTGAGTACGGGGAACTTCGCCGCCATGAACTGCGTTGGCGTGGACTGAGTCTTGCCTCCGTAGGGCATAACGACCGTTCCCGCGCCTATCGACGAGTCGAAACGGCTGACGAGTCCGCGCTCCGAGCAGACGTTGAGGTCGCCGAGCAGCGACTCGAAGGTCTCTTTCGCCGTCGCCCTGACGTGCTTTTCGGCGGCGGACTTCAGTATATTATCGACCTTTGCGGGTCTGACTTCAACGGACGTATGCTTTTTCGCGCCGTTCGAGTCGAGGAAGGCGCGCGCCAGATCGACGACGTTCTTTCCGTTCCACTTCATAACGAGCCGCATATCGGACGTGACTCTCGCGACGACGGTCCCCTCGAGGTTTTCCCTCTCTGCGAGGGCGAGGAACTTATCGGCGTCCTCACTCGCCACGACGACCGCCATACGCTCCTGCGACTCGGAGATCGCAAGCTCGGTGCCGTCGAGTCCTTCGTATTTCTTCGGAACGGCGGAAAGGTCGATGTCAAGTCCTTCGGCAAGCTCGCCTATCGCGACCGAAACGCCGCCCGCGCCGAAGTCGTTGCACTTCTTGATGAGGGACGTCGCCTCGGGGTCGCGGAACAGACGCTGGAGCTTTCTTTCCTCCGGCGGATTGCCCTTCTGTACCTCCGCGCCGCACTTTGCGATGGATTCCGAGGTGTGAGCCTTGGAGCTTCCGGTCGCGCCGCCGCAGCCGTCGCGTCCCGTCCTGCCGCCAAGCAGGATTATGACGTCGCCCTCTTCGGGCTTTTTTCTTACTATATTGCAGGCGGGAGCGGCTCCGACGACCGCGCCTATTTCAAGGCGTTTTGCGACGTAGGAGTCGTGATAGATCTCGTTGACGAGTCCCGTCGCGAGTCCGATCTGGTTGCCGTAGGACGAATATCCGTTCGCCGCGCCTACGACGATCTTCGATTGCGGGAGCTTGCCCGGGAGCGTTTCTTCTACGCTCTTGCGGGGGTCCGCCGCGCCGGTGACGCGCATCGCCTGGTAGACGTACGATCTTCCCGACAAAGGATCGCGGATGGCTCCGCCGAGACAGGTCGCCGCGCCGCCGAAGGGTTCGATCTCGGTCGGGTGGTTGTGGGTCTCGTTCTTGAACATCAGTATCCAGTCCTCTGGTCTGCCGTCGACCCTGATCTTCACCTTGACCGAGCAGGCGTTGATCTCGTCCGACTCGTCGAGGTCCTTGAGGAATTTCGTCTTTTTGAGGTACTTCGCGGCGAGCGTGCCGAGATCCATCAGCGTAACGCTCTTTTCCCTGTCCCCGTAGACCTCTTTTCGCGCGTCGAGGTAGGAGTCGTAGGTCTCTTTTATAAAGGGATCGCTTATTTTGACGTCGGTGATCTCGGTCAGAAACGTCGTGTGACGGCAGTGATCCGACCAGTACGAGTCGATGAGCCTCAGCTCGGTCAGAGTCGGGTCGCGCCCCTCCTCGTCGCGGAAATAATTTTGGCAGAATTCGACGTCGCCCTCGTCCATCGCAAGCCCGTAGGTCTTGATAAAGTCGGTGTACCCGCTCCGATCGAGCTTCGTAAAGCCTATGACCGTCGGTACGGTCGTGGGGATCTCGTATTTTTCGTCGAGCGTTTCGGGGATATCGAACGACGCTTCCCTGCTCTCGACCGGGTTTATGATATACTTTTTGATCCGCTCAACGTCGCTTTCCGTGACCTCGCCCTCGAGGATATATACGTCCGCGCTCCGGACGGCGGGTCTCTCTTTTCCCGTCAGCATCTGGATACACTGCGAGCAGGAGTCCGCCCTCTGGTCGAACTGACCCGGCAGATATTCGACGGCGAAGACGCGGTCGGCGGGACCGTATTCCAAAACGTCCGAAACGACGTCGGTCTGCGGCTCGGAAAAGATGGTGTCCTTCGCAAGGGCGAACGACGCGTCGTCAAGTCCCTCGACGAAATATCTCTTCACCGCGCGGACGTTTTTCAGTCCCGGCAGACGGAGATTTTCGCAAAGGTCCTTCGTCAGCGACCTTTCTTTTTGTCTGTTGTCCGCGTTGCGTTCAACGTACAGCACTTTTACGCTCATAGTATGACCCCCTCGGTTATCTGTGTATCTTTGTCGTATTTTGCGAGTTTTATTTTCGTGACGAACGGACGGGCAAACTCATCCGCCCTCGCGCGGACCTCGATAAAGGCGTCCGTATGTCCGTAAACGTATCCGTCCTTGTAAGTCTCGAACAGCGCTCCGACGGGCATTTCCCGTTCGATGAAGCCGCTTATGATCTTCGCCTTCGTAGCGTCGCAGACGGAGCGGAAGCGCGCGGAGCGGAGCTTCTTTTCGTGTTCGTCCACTTTTCCGTCGAGCAGAACGGCGTCCGTCCCCTCGCGTTCGGAATAGGCGAAGACGTGGCAGTTGAGTATCCCCGCTTTTTCGACGAACGCGGCGGAGGCGCAAAAGTCCTCTTCCGTCTCGCCCGGAAAGCCGACGATGAAGTCCGAGCCGAACGTGACTCCGGGGAGCTTCTCGCGCATATATCCGATTATTTCAAGCGCCCGTTCGGCGGTGTAGCGGCGTTTCATACGGTTGAGAGTGCGGGTACAGCCGCTCTGGAGCGACAGATGATAGTGCGGCATCGGCTTGCTCAGGACGGCAAGCCTGTCCACTACGTCCGCTTTCAGCCATTGAGGCTCGAGGCTCCCCATACGGATCCGTCTCAGCCCCTCCACGCCCTCGAGCGTTTCGAGCAGGTCGATAAGACCGTATGGCGTTCCCTTGCCGTAGGCGGCGGTCTCGACCCCCGTCAGAACGACTTCCGAAAAGCCGTTCGCAACGAGCGACCTCACCTCGGCGACGACGTCCTCGGGAGATTTGGAACGCACGCGCCCCCGCGCTTTCGGAATACAGCAGTAGGCGCAGGCGGAGTCGCACCCGTCTTCTATCTTGACGAACGCGCGCGCCCGTTCCTGGGTGACGGCGCTCATTTTTTCAAACTCCTTCGGCTCGAGCGACTCGCGGTCTATCCGTTCGACCTTTTCTCCGTCAAGAAGGGCGCAGACCTTGTCGACGACGGTCATTTTCTTTCCCGTCCCGAGGACTGTATCCGCGCCGATACGGGCGCACTCCTCCGGGCGAAGCTGTGACGCGCACCCCATCACCGCCACGACGGCGGACGGGTTCGCGCTCCGGGCGCGACGGATCATCTGCCGGGATTTGCGTTCGCTCTCGGACGTCACTCCGCAGGTGTTTATGACGTAGGCGTCGCTCTTTTCGGGAAAGGGTCTGATCTCAAAGCCTCTTTTCGCAAAGCAGTCGGATACCGCCTCGCTCTCGTAAAGGTTGACCCTGCAGCCGAGCGTACAGACGGCGACGGAACGCGTCTTTTTCGTTTCCAGACCGATCGACCCCTTTCGTACCCTTTCTTTAATACTATATAATAACATTTTTATTTGCGTCTGTAAACAGTTTTTTCGCAGATTTTTTGCATAAGCAGATTTTTTGCATAATTTATTCAACTGTTATTGCAAAAAGGACAAAAACCGCTTATAATTTCCGTATGGACCACCAAAACGGGAGGAGGCCGACGGACTTGAAGACTTTGCGTATAGAAAAAAACGACGCGGGTCAGCGTCTCGACAAGTTTTTGCAGAAGGCGCTGGATAATATGCCGTATTCGCTGATGTACAAGCTGATACGCAAAAAGAAGATAAAGGTCAACCGCCTGCGCGCCGAGCCGGGACAGACGCTGAACGAGGGAGACGAGGTCCTGCTGTTCATCTCCGACGAGTTTTTCGGACAGCGTGACACGAACGACTACTCGCATACCGATACGGACCTCGATATAGTCTACGAGGACAAAGAGATCATACTCGTCAACAAAGCGCCCGGGGTCATCGTCCATTCGGACGACAAAAACGATTCCGGCACGCTGATAGACAGAGTCAAAGCGTATCTTATAAAGAATAAAGAATACGACCCGCAGAGCGAGAACTCTTTCGCGCCGTCCCTCTGCAACCGCATAGACCGCAACACCGGAGGTATCGTCATAGCGGCGAAGACCGCCGCCGCCCTGCGGATAATGAACGAGAAGATAAAAAACGGCGAGATCACCAAACGCTACCTGCTCGTCTGCCACGGCAGTTTTGAAAAAAAGAGCGGGAGATACAAAAACTTCCTCCTTAAAGACGGCGACGCAAACACCGTCAGGGTCTTCGACCGCCCCGTTCCCGACGGAAGGACGGCGATAACGGACTACCGCGTGTTGAAGGAAAAGGACGGACTGTCGCTCGTCGAGGCGACCCTCGGCACGGGACGCACGCACCAGATCCGCGCGCAGTTCGCCTATTACGGGCATCCGCTCCTCGGAGACGGCAAATACGGGATAAACCGCGGCGACCGTAAAAAAGGCTTTTCGCATCAGGCGCTCTGGTCGTATAAGGTCCGTTTCGACTTCAAAAGCGACGCAGGCGAGCTCGCCTACCTCGCGGGAAAAGAATTCGAAGTCAACGAAAAGAAGATCCCGTTTACGTCAATGTTTTCTTGTTAGAACAAACAGGAATTTAACGCACTCGGTCTCGCGGCAGTCGGCGCGGCACGCGCCGAAGTGATGTCGCTTCGCTAGTGATATTGTCGCCTGCGGCGCCAGTGATGTCGC
>CACZZA010000101.1 GCA_902785485.1 uncultured Ruminococcus sp.
TCGGGCTAAGAAAATGCGCTTCACAATCAGATATCAGTTGGGATTGCTTGACTCCGAATATGCTGGGAAAGATCTCCCGGTATTCGAAATCAAAGGATGGGATGCATGATGATGGAGACACATTCTTGCTATGTGTGTGGAAAGAATCCGTTGAGCAAAGATGAGGTTGGCATTTGTAAAAAGTTGATCGATAAGAAAACCACAAAGTTTTACTGCCTGCCTTGTTTGGCTGAACAATTAGAGGTCACGGAAGAAGAATTAGTCGCAAAAATCGAAGAGTTCAAAGAAGAAGGCTGTACGCTCTTCAAATAAGGAGACCGACTAATGAGGCAACATATTTATGCCGATAATGCGGCAACAACAAAACTTGATATAGACGCCTTTGAAGCGATGAAGCCATTTCTTTTAGAAGAATACGGCAATCCGTCGCAGCCATATTTCTTTGCTAAAAAGGCTAAAATTGCTATTAAAAAGGCAAGGGAGACAATTGCGGAGTGTATTGGTACAGAACCGGAACACATTTTCTTTACATCAGGTGGTACTGAAAGCGACAACTGGGCTATTAAGTGTTATGGTGCTGCTCCGGGAGATGTTAAGGTTATCGTTACTTCTTCGATAGAGCATCACGCTATACTGAACGCTTGTCAAAGTCAAAAGATTCAACACAGTATCCATTATTTGCCGGTTGATAAAAACGGACTTGTTTCTCCGGATGATCTGGATAAAGCGTTAGACTGGTCAGAAAAGCCGATATGTTCTTGTATGGTTTTCTTAGCATCGATTATGATGGCCAATAATGAAATTGGAACCATACAACCAATTAAAGAACTGGCTGCAGTGGCACATAAACGCGGTGCTTCCTTTCACACCGATGCAGTTCAAGCCGTCGGTCATATTCCTGTAAATGTCAAAGACCTTGATGTGGATATGCTCTCTGCATCAGCGCATAAGTTCAACGGTCCCAAAGGTGTAGGATTTTTCTATGATAAAGGTCGCCTAGTATACCCTCACAACGACGGAGGATCCCAAGAAGACGGTCGAAGAGCCGGAACCGAGAATGTTGCCGGAATCGTCGGAATGGCAGTTGCGTTAAGGAAAAACTGCTCCAAACTCGAAGAAAATCAACGTCACATTCGACTTCTAGAAGACAGATTCATGGGGCTTATATATCAAAGCGGGTTGGACTTTATTAGAAATGGAAGCGAGCATCATTTGCCGGGATTGATCAGTTTGTCTTTCAAAAATCAAGACGGAGAAAAGTTGCTTCACCGTCTAGATTTGATGGGTATTTCGGTATCTACTGGGGCAGCGTGCGATAGTGTTAATACGCAGATATCTCATGTTCTCAAGGCAATTCGTGTTCCAGATGATTACGTCCGAGGGACAATACGTATTTCTTTAGGTAAAAACAATACCGAAGAAGAAGTTGATAGAATAGCCAATAACATTATTAAGATTTGTTCTGAAAGATAAGATTTGTTCTAAGGCATAATGCATTTTTATATGCCTTTATGCCATTCAAGCAAAAAGCGGAGCCGCAGCTCCGCTTTTTGCATTTAGTCTTCTGCTGAAAGCGGAATCGATATGCATTCCATCACGAGCCGAACGCCTAAGGAGAAGCCGCAATGGAACGCTGCCTCTTCGGTGAGTGAGTGCATTTCGTTGACCGCGTCGTCGTATTTGGCGAGAGTCTCTTTCTGCTGTTCGGTGAGCGTGTCGCTCAGATTGTCCCGGTTCTTGCCCATCAGGGCGAGCAGGTGCTTGAACCGGCAGTTTCCGTTTAGAAATGTCTCGTGTGGGTTGATATTGCCGTACCACAGATCTTCCATCACCGTCATACGAAAATCACCTCGTTCAGAACGATCTCGTTGACCCGGTCGCGGATGTTGTTCATCGCGCCGACCCAGGCGAGTTGGTCGCAGCGTTTGAGTTCCTCGGTGACGCCCTCGTCCTTCGCCATTTGCTTGACCAGCCGATAGCACATCTCGTCCGCCTGCTCATTTACCTGCTGAAGGTAGGCGTTCAGGCTGCCGTTCAGCCGCATCACGCCGATCACGCTCGGCTTCGCTTCCTTCAGGTACTGATAGTGCCTCTGTCCCCAGATCCCTACGTCTTTCAGATTATCCTTCATATCAAAAATCCTCCTTTACGGTCTTATTGTACCGCGAAGGAGGATCCTTGTAAAATATGCGATTTTCAGCCTTTGTCTTCTGTCAGATCCGCGTAGGGCACGGATGACTTGAGGAAGGTTTCATTCTATTATATTTTGTGTTTCAGCTTGAATCTGTATTTCATAAAATGGTCGCTGAGCAGATAATCAATCACGTACTGCTTGGGTATGTAAAAGGTGCAACGGATATAAAAGTGCTTGACGTGATTCTGATTGATCAGCTTTCTCGCCGTGCATTCAGATATACCTCCGAGCATGGCGCGGAACTCATTGAGCGTTACCACGTCGGGGAACGATCTGAACTTCTTTTCGTAATCGCTTCTTGTCATAATATCCTCCAAATTCGTTATTGTGTCGATGGCAGATAATACGGATTTGGTTGATGTTTGTTACGTCTGACTTTGCCTGCTTCGACCTCCAATCGACCTCCGATTTCAGCCTTATTCGGAGGTCGATTTCAGAAAAATCAAAACAGGCGCAAATGATTTTACCACAAGAGCTTTCAACGATTTTCAGCGTTTTTTCCTTGTCGGGACTGGCTTTTCCGGCGGGAAGTACAGTCCTCCAAAACGACCTTGCGTCCGTTATGGTCCGATGCGACCGGAAAACTCAAAATCCAGTCCTGGCAACAGGGTGCGGGTTCGACCCCCGCCACCGGCACCAAAAAGAGTATAGAAGGATCCGTTCTTCTATACTCTTTTCTATTGAAAAAAGCGGGGGTCGAAAAGGAGGGAGAAAACGGCGCGGCAACGCCGGGTGTTCTTAAGGACACTCGGCGAACGATGTGTTCCGCTGACAGCGGAACGTGATGTACGGCTGCGCCGAATGATGCGCCCTTCGGGCGTGATGTGCGCCTTCGGCGCGTGAGCGGAACACATCACATCACTTTGCGGCATAGACGTAAAACATCATTGTTCGCAAAGCGGACGCATCACTTGCCCGTAGGGCAAACATCACCTTTCCCGGACGGAAGGCACACAAACGTTCTGCTTATACCGATATGCGACAAAAAACCGACAGAAGTTTAGGAATGATCCATGCATCAGCCGGTCTTTTATAAACTGTCCTTTAGAACGCCTTGTAAAAGTCGCGGTGTTTTCTTTTCCCGTTGCAGGATCGCGGGGATCGGGATGAAAACTCAAAATCGTTCGGACTTTTGCCCGTCAGAGTATTGAAATCAAACGACGGATCTGTTATAATCATTTATAATCAATGCATAACAAAACGGACATTGATTATCCGAAAAAAACTATATTACACGCCGGCAAAAGCGTGTACAAAACGGAGATACCGATATGAAAACATACCTGTTAAAGTTCGTTTCGATCTTACTTGCGATATGCGCCGTCCTTTCGTTCGCGTCATGCGGAGAAAACGCGGCTTCTCAGAGCGAAACGGCGGAAGAAACGACCGATAGCACATCGGAGCGGGACGAAAAAGACGTTCGCAAACTCGTTGAAGAGATAGCCGTCGACTACGGCGCATACGGAGAAGATGCCGAAGGGCGCGTCGCCGTACTGCTCTCCGAACTGAGCGCCGCGGACCAGGACGCGGGTGTTCGCTGGAATAAAATAATGGGGATATGGTCGTCGCCCGACCTTGGAAAAACGCTCAATTACGACGTTCTCCCGGACGGACTTCCCGACACCGACGAACTTTGTATCGTCGTACTCGGTTTTCAGCTCGCGCCCGACGGGACGATGAGAGACGAGCTTGTTTCGCGGCTCGAAGTCGCGCTGTCCTGCGCAAAAAAATACCCTAACGCTTATATCGTCTGCACGGGAGGCGGCACATCTGCCGAGAATTCTTCCGTCACCGAAGCCGGAGAAATGGCAAAATGGCTTGAAGAAAAGGGCGTGGAGAAATCAAGGCTGATAGTCGAAAACAAGTCGCTGACCACGGCGCAAAACGCGATCTTCACCTACGACATACTGACTTCGAACTATCCGTCGGTCAAGAAACTCGCGATCGTTTCAAGCGACTACCACATCGCGACAGGAGAACTGCTGTTCAAAGCGGAATCCGCACTCCGCGCCGAAAAGGCAGGAGAAGAAAAGCTCGAAGTCGTCTCGAACGCCGCGTGGAAAGCGCCCTCAGGGACGCTGTCCCGTATGTTTCAGGCGGGCGCATTGATAGAACTGTCCGGAGACGTTGACACGGCGTTCAATATTTACTACGATAATTACGACATTCACGAGCTTCCGCCGCTCAAATAAACGGCGGACGGAAAGCCGAAAAACATCGTTTTAACGGAGAGAATAATGACTCTGCAAATACTGCCGTACGATCTGACCGTATGCAAGATCCCTAAAACCGAAGATTTCGGAAAAGACAAAGATTTTTATTTTCTCGGTGTGACGGACGAAGAAATATCGCTCGTCTGCCGGACAGTTGACGTCCCCCGGTCCGCCGAACGGCGCGAAGACGGCTGGAAAGGAATGCGTATCGCGGGAGCGCTTGACTTTTCGCTTACCGGCATACTTTCAAAGATCTCGACCTGCCTCGCCGACGCCGGGATCGGAATTTTCGCCGTAGCGACGTTCAACACCGACTACGTTATGGTAAAAGAAAAGGACCTCGAAAGAGCCGTCGACACGCTGAAAGAAAACGGCTATGAGGTCATGTGATAAGGTCAAAACAAGGCTGCCGCATTTTGTTTATGCGGCAGCCTTGTTTTGTTTTGATTTACCGCGGAAAATTTTTATCAGCGTCGCGCAGAGCGCGCCGACGAAAGCAAACGAGATCAGTATAGCGAGGTTTTCCGCAAATACGAGGACGGGCGCCTTATCGTAATCGAGAAACGCGAAAGGAGTGCAGAAAAAGAGATAATCCGGGATCTGCGCGTTGAGAAACAGGCGAAGTCCTATTCCCGCGACAAGCGCGAAAAACGCCGCAAGACCCGCTTTGACCCTGCCGTTCCATTTCCACGCCGAAGTCATCGCCGGGACGTGGAGACCGAGGTGGACTCCCATAAGTATAAACGACCAGAACGACATAGCGAGGTGGAACCGTCTTGCGAACGACACGGGCAGAAGTCCGTACAGGAACGGCACCGCGTGAGAGCTCATCGCCATCCCGCAGACGGCGGTCAGGGCGATCGACGCGAGCAAGGCGGTATTAACGAGCGTCGTGACGATGCGGTAAACGTTGTATTTGCCCTTGAAAAGCGACGGATACCACTTGATATTGAGGATATGGTGGACGATCAGCAGGAATGTCATACCTATCCCGAACCACTCGTGGAGCGTCTCTCCCGTGACCTGATATGCCATCAGGCAGAGCAACAGAACCGTCATCAAAACGTCGACTGTCTTTTTGATCGCGTTTTTGCGTTTGACTTGCATATTATATCTCTCCGGAATTGCTTATTTAAGGCTGTCGATCCACGAACGAAGCTCGCTTTCCGAGGCTCCGGCGCCGAACCGCTTGCCGTCGAGCCAGTTTCCGCTTCCGGCGTTCTCGGCGAGGTTTTTGCCGCTCCTGCCGATGCCGCTGCTGCTCGA
The DNA here is from genome assembly GCA_902785485.1 of uncultured Ruminococcus sp. Taxonomy (GTDB): domain Bacteria; phylum Bacillota; class Clostridia; order Oscillospirales; family CAG-272; genus RUG13077. The sequence goes on from CACZZA010000101.1 coordinate 5,674, forward strand.
GGTGCAGAACGGGATCAGGGTGATACCGCTGAGATCATAGCTCTCGACGAACGTGTCGAGGATTCGCGGCTCTTCTCCCCACCAGATCGGAAAACCGACGTAAACGGTCTTATAGCCTTTGAGGGAGAGTTTTTCGCCCGATATGCCGGGACGGGAGTTCTTGTCGTTCTGTTCCTTCGTCGTGCGGCTCGAGCTGTCGTGCCAGTTGAGATCGTCCGAAGTATAAGGCTCGGACGCGGTTATTTCATATATATCGGCGTCGGTGATCTTCGCGATCTTTTCGGCAACGGCTTTGGTAGTTCCGGTCGCAGAAAAATAAACGACGAGCGTCTCTTTTCCGGCGGAAGAAGTCTCGAGCGCTTTCGTTTCGGGCGCGGCGGTATCTTCGGACGCGCCGGGATCTGCCGCGGTCTCGTCATAGAAATTGTCTGCTGTTTCGCCTTTCGTATCGACGCCTTCGGTCCCGGAAGCGGACGGCGTAGTTTCCGGGGTCACGACGTCGGCTTTTCCGCAGGAAAACAGCGCGAACACGAGCAAAAGCGTCAGCAGGACGGATATTATAAGAGCGTATCTGTTTTTCATTTCATTATTCCCCCGTTTCAGGCGTTGAGACTTTCGCGGAGTATCGCTATGACGTCTTCCCTTTTCAGCGTCTTATATCCGCCGTCGAGGAGGAAGGTCGCGTCCGCGATGCCCTCGATCATATCTTCCGTGACTCCCACGTCGCGCGCGGAAGTTGCGACGCCGATCTCTTTCATCCATTTTTCCATTTCGGCAAGACCGGCTTTTGCCGTTTCTTCGTCGGTCTTTCCGGCGGGATCTACGCCGAACACCTCGACGGCAAAGCGTTTGAATTTAGGCAGACCGTAAGGCATTATAAAGCGGTAGTACGGCAGAGATACGGCGGCGAGGGTCATGCCGTGAGTAGCGTCGGTATAGGCGCCTATCGCCTGACCGATCATGTGTACCTCCCAGTCGGTGGACTTGCCCTTGGCGATAAGGGTGTTGAGCGCCCAGGTCGCCGCCCACATAATATTGCTCCGCGCTTCGTAGTCTGTCTGATCCCTGACGGCGACGCGCGAGCTGTTGATCACGGACTTCATCAGCGCCTCCGCGAGATAATCGCTAACGGAGTCGTCCTCCCCAGAAAAATACTGCTCGCAGATATGATTGAAAATATCGTAGATCCCAGCGACCATCTGATATTTCGGCACGGTGAACGTGTATTTCGGGTCGAGGATCGAGAATTTCGGCATCACGTTGTCGCCGAAAACGTGTCCTATCTTGAGTTTTGATTTGTGATTTGTAATGACCGAGCCGCCGTTCATCTCGGAGCCTGTCCCCGCCATGGTGAGGACGCTGCCTACCGGGATGATGCGATTGTCCGGCTCTTCCATACGCAGATAATATTTTTCCCACGGGTCGGAGTCGCACCAGGCGGAAACAGAGACCGCCTTTGCGTAGTCGATGACCGAGCCGCCGCCCACCGCGAGGATGAAGTCGACGTCGTTCTCTTTGGCGATACGGCAGCCTTCGTACAGTTTTTCGACCGTCGGGTTCGCCATAACGCCCGGATCCTCGAAAACCGTTTTGCCCGCTTCGCGCAGAGCTTTGATAACGTCGTCGTAAACGCCGTTTCTCTTGATCGAGCCGCCTCCGTAG
>CACZZA010000102.1 GCA_902785485.1 uncultured Ruminococcus sp.
CACTCATTTTCTCCTTTTTCTCACACTTAATGCAATCAATTTCTCATAGTAAACGCAAGTGCTTTGCTACTGTTGCATTTACTTTGAGAATTTACGAAAGAGACGTTTTTATTGCCCGTCCGGCGGACGGAGCCGCGCTTTTTTATATATAACGGCAGAGGGACCGACGAAAACCGCCGGTCCCTCTGCCGTAATGAAAGTAGGGTTATAATAAGAGGATTACGCTGAAATTATGCGAGAGCCTTCTCGAGATTTTCTCTGATAGCAAGGATGAACGCCTTGGTATCGAGCTGAGTGGGCTTCGAGCCTTCCCAGAGACCTACGAGGTCCTTCGTCATCTTGCCCTGCTTGAGCGTCGCGATGCAAGCCGCTTCGAGCTTCTTCGCAAAGTCGCAAAGCTCGGGAATGTTGTCCATCTCGCCTCTCTTGTTGAGGGCGCCGGTCCACGCGTAGATGGTAGCCATCGGGTTGGTGGAGGTGACGGAGAGATCCTTGTTGTTCTCAAGGTATCTGTAATAGTGTCTGGTAACGGTGCCGTGAGCCGCTTCGTACTCGTAGTTGCCGTCGGGAGATACGAGAACAGAGGTCATCATCGCGAGCGAACCGAACGCGGTGGAGACCATGTCGCTCATAACGTCGCCGTCGTAGTTCTTGCAAGCCCAGATAAAGCCGCCTTCGCTTCTGATAACGCGCGCTACGGCGTCGTCGATCAGGGTGTAGAAGTATTCGATGCCGGCTTCCTCGAATTTAGCCTTGTACTCTTCCTCAAAGATCTTCGCAAAGATGTCTTTGAAGGTGTGGTCGTACTTCTTCGAGATGGTGTCCTTGGTGGAGAACCACAGAGACTGCTTGGTCGAGAGCGCGTAGTTGAAGCAGGCGCGGGCGAAGCTTTGGATCGAGCTGTCCTTGTTGTAGGAGCCCTGAAGCACGCCGGGGCACTCGAAATCGTAAACGGTCTCGCGGAAGGTCTCTTTGCCTTCCTTGTCGGTGAACACGAGTTCAGCCTTGCCCTCGCCGGGAACTCTGTACTCGGTAGCCTTGTAGATGTCGCCGTATGCGTGACGCGCGATGGTGATCGGCTTCTTCCAGTTCTTTACGACGGGTTTGATCTCGTCGATGAGTATGGGGGCGCGGAAAACGGTGCCGTCGAGGATGGCGCGGATGGTGCCGTTCGGGCTCTTCCACATGGAGTGGAGGTTGTATTCGCTCATTCTCTGCTGGTTCGGAGTGATGGTCGCGCACTTGACGCCTACGCCGTACTTCTTGATGGCGTTGGCGGCGTCCTTGGTGATCTGGTCGCCGGTCTCGTCTCTCTTGGGGAGTCCGAGATCGTAGTATTCGGTCTTGAGATCAACGAAGGGGTTGATGAGTTCGTCTTTGATAAGTTGCCAGATGATCCTGGTCATTTCGTCGCCGTCCATCTCGACGAGCGGAGTAGTCATTCTGATCTTTGCCATTTTATTTATCTCCTTTAAGTAATGTTGATCATTTGCCGAGACCCGCGGCGTAGTAGTTCATCAGGCAGCCTTCGGTGATGATCTGTTTTTCCGCGTCGGTAAGTCCCTTGCAGAACAGGGTGATGTCGTGGATGCCGTCCTGCGCGATGACTTTAGCGGGGATCTCTTCCTTGCCGGAGAGGATCGCTTCACGGATGCCCGGAACGTAAACGTAATCGTTCTCGGTGTAGTTGAATTCGGTCGACTTATCGATCGTGAACGGAACGATGCCCCAGTTGATGCAGTTGGAGCGGTAACGCTTGGTAGCGTACTCGTAGCAAATGTTCGCAAATCCGCCGAGCACCTTCTGGCAGGACGCCGCCTGTTCACGGGCGGAGCCGTCGCCCGGTCTCTTCGCGAATACGCAGGAGCCTACGGTCGTGTTCTTGAGAGTTGCGCCGACCTTTGCCGCGACAGCCGCAAATTCGGGATCTTCCTTGCCCTCGTGACGGGCGACTTCGACTTCCTTGACCTTCTTGGAGCGGCCGACGTATTCGGGAACGCGGCGGGAAAGCGCGAACTCGGAGAGCTTGAGCGGGTTGGAGCGGTAGGACGAGGTCTCGCCGGACGGGATAAGCTCGTCGGTGGTGGTAACGTCGTCGTAGATGACCGCGCACAGCTTGACGAGGAGGTTGTCCTCGAGTTTGTACATCTTCGGCCAGTCGGTGATGTTGGGACCGAAGCGGAGTTCGTAATCGGGCTCGGCTTTGCCGTAACCGTTGTAAACTCTTTTCTCGTAGATCGTGGGATCGAATTTGTATTCATGCTCGGGTACGGTGTACTCGATGTCGGTAGCCGCGGTGAGAACGCCTTTGTTCGCGGCGGTAGCGGCGATGGAGCGCGCGTCCATAAGAGCGACTGCGGAGATCTGACCCTGTCCGGGCTTGCTTCCCTCGCGGTTCGCAAAGTTACGGGTCGCGTGTCTGATGGAAAATCCGTTGTGAGCCGGGGTGTCGCCCGCGCCGAAGCAAGGTCCGCAGAACGCCGGTTTGATGACCGCGCCCGCGCTCATCAGCTTCTCGCTCGTGCCGTCACGGGTGATCGCCATATTGATCGGAGCGGAAGACGGATAAACGGAGAGATCGAAATAGGTATTGCCTATCGACTGTCCGTCAAGGATAGCGGCGGCCTCGACGAGGTTCTCGTACATACCGCCGGAGCATCCGACGATAACGCCCTGATCCGCTACGACTTTGCCGTCCTTGATGTTGCGGCAGAGGTCCATCTTGACCTGATTTCCGAGCGACTTCTGGCAGTCCGCTTCGACTTCCTTGAAGATCTTCTCGGGGTTTGCCTGGAGTTCGTGGATCGTGTAAGCCTTGGAGGGATGGAACGGAAGCGCGATCATGCTTTCCATCTTGGAAAGGTCGATCTTGACGATGGCGTCGTAGTACGCGCCCTCTTCGATGTCGAGCTTTTCATACGCTTCGGGTCTTCTTACGTTCTTATAGAAATCAGCGACCTTTTCGTCGGTCTTCCAGATGGAAGTGAGGCACGAGGTCTCTGTGGTCATAACGTCTACGCCGATACGGAAGTCCATCGACAGATCGTCGACACCGGGGCCGGCAAATTCAAGCACTTTGTTCTTGACGTCGGCGTTCGGGAAGGTAGCCGCTACGAGCGCGATGGCGACGTCGTGAGGTCCTATGCCCTTCGGAACTTTGCCCTCGAGCCATACGAGAACAACTTCGGGAGCGTCAACGTCGTAGGTGTTTTCGAGGAGCTGTTTTACAAGCTCGCCGCCGCCTTCGCCTACTCCGAGGGTGCCGTAGCAGCCGTAACGGGTATGCGAGTCAGATCCGAGGATCATTCCGCCGCATTTAGCGAGCATTTCTCTTGCGTACTGGTGAATGACAGCCAGGTTTGCGGGAACGTAGATACCGCCGTACTTGTGAGCGGCGGAAAGTCCGAACGCGTGGTCATCCTCGTTGATGGTACCGCCTACCGCGCACAGTGAGTTGTGGCAGTTGGTCATGGCGTACGGAAGCGGGAATTTCTTGAGTCCCGAGGCGCGAGCCGTCTGGATGATGCCTACGTAGGTGATGTCGTGCGAAATGAGCGCGTCGAATTTGATGCGCATTTTCTTGGGATCAGTCGAAACGTCGTGTTTGCGAAGGATCTTGTACGCCATCGTTTTTTCGCGTCCCGCGTCGGTGGATGCGGGAGAACGGAATTCGGGCTTGCCGTTTACGATAGTTACGCCCTTTTTGATAGTCTCAACCATTTGATCGATTCTCCTTTGTGTTATTTATAAAAATATTTTTCTTAATTACATTATACCGTTTTCGGCGTTTTTTTCAAGCAAATAAACGAAATACGCCTGAGAAATGAGGTCCGCGCTCCCGCCGGGGCTGACGTTCTTCCCTATAAGCTCGCGGTCGAACTCCCGTATTTCTTCAAGATCGGAATAAACGAGCGACGCCGCGCGGCTCTTGACGTATTCGAGCGTTTTGCGGTCGGAGCGGTTAAGGATATTGGTATCGTCAAGCACCGCCATCGTTTTGAGCAGAGAACGCACGAGCGCGTCGTTTTCGGAATATCCTTCGCCAAATAGCTTTGACAGTACCGGATACGTGACGAAACGGAGCGTCGGAAAGCCTTTTTCCGCCTCTCCGCGCGGCCCTGTCAGACCGTATTTTTTGTAGACCTCGTCTCCGTGCGAAAACATCCCGCCGACTCTCGCGTAATCGCGTTCGCAGATGCCCTCGGTGAACTCCGCGACAGTGTCGCAGAGCGAAGCGAGGTTTATTTCGCGTCCCTTTTCGTGAAGTCTCCCCGCCGACAGGCTGAGCAGACCGAGCGAAAAGATCGCGCCCTTATGCGTATTGATCCCGCCCGTCGCTTCGTACATCGCGCGTTCCGCTTCGACGCCTATCTTTCTCGCGTCTGCGAACGCCGCTTTAGCGGGCATGGCGGAAGTCATGCGTCCGTACGACGCGAAAAAGGCGAAATACTTTTCAAGGACTTTTGCGCTCGACAGAAAAGTGTCGATATTCATATCGGAGTGCGAGCCGTTGTTCTCCGAATCGACGAGTCCCGGCTTCGGCGTCGCCTTGACCTCGGATACAAGCGCCTTGCCCGCCGCCCTTCCGATCATTTCTTCAAAATTCATTGTTTCGGGACCTGATCCTTTAATTTACTGACGATCGTTTTTCCTTCGTCTGAACAGAGGAAAGAGTAGGTCGACTCCGGAACGGTATTTTTCAGCGCCGCGAGGTCTCCCTCCGCCGCTTTCTTCCTTACGAAAGACGCGCTTATCTGTCTGCCGTCGCTTTCTTTGCGCGGGATCACCCGCACGTCGAACGGCAAAACTTCTTTCATTGTTTCATTATACACGCGCGTGACTTCGTCGTTTTCCTCGCTTCCCGCGAAACGGACAGTTATCCCGAGCGGAGGAGCGACGTATTTTGCGAAGATCCCGAGATCTATCTGCGCGTGGGTCTTGGTCTTGTCGGAATATTCCTTGAGAAAGTACGACGGAAAAGTCGAATTCGAGATGATATACGGACCTCCGTCGAGAACGGTGACGTTGGGAATGTCCGCCGTCCCCTCTTCAACAAGGCGCTTTCTTACCTTGTACGGAAAGACAGACCGGTCTTCCTCGACTACGAATATATAAAGGTTGTCGACTTCCTTCGACGCTTTTTCAACGAGGTATCTGTGTCCGAGCGTAAAGGGGTTCGCGTTCATCACGATACAGCCGTTTTTCCCTTCTCTGCGGTATTTTGCGAGAGACGCGGAATAATCGTTCGCGTCGGGACGTCCGTGTTCGAGAAATATCGCCTTGTCGCCCCTGCTTATGAGGGTAAATCCCTCCGACTCGAAAAGCGACAGGTTCTCCGGCTTTGTGAAAACGCGTATTTTTTCTATCTGCCTGCCGAGCAGACGTCTTTCAAGATGAGAGACGATCTTATCCATAAGACCTTCTCCGCGAAGCTCGGGAGAGACGGCGACGCACTCGATAGTGTTGCCTTCGTAGCCTCCGCAGGCGAGTATATGTTCTTCCTCATCCGCCTCGTCGACGATCTCCGCGACGTAATCGAGATGCTCGTATCTCAGACCGTTGGACGAAAGGAAGGCTTCGAGCCTCTTTTTTTCAAAGGAAAGGCGAAGATCGGGTTCGATCACCGTATAAGAAGAATACTCACTCATCTTTCGTCAGCCTTTCGATCTCTTTTTGAAGTTCCTCGACGGAATGCGCGCGGGAGCGCGCGCAGGCGTGGGCGTCACGCCCGCAGAGCAGACATTTTCGCCCCGGCATACCAAGCTCCGTCCGCGATACCGGCGCTCCGTCCCGGGAAATAACGTCCATATCGAACAGCCGCCCGTATCTGTGCGTGTCTTCGATCCCGGAGCACAGGCGTTTCAGCGTTTTTTCGTCCGTTCCGACCGAGTACAGAGCCTCGTTTCCGGTCTTCTTTTCGCGCGTTTCTTTGAAAAGAACGGGGATATTGTTGTCGGCAAGCTCTTTTTCGAGGGCTTTGACCCCCTCGGAAAAGAGCATGCCGCTTGTTTTCGTTTGCTTCACGGGACCGGGGCAGACTACGGTGAAGGATACGAGCGGAGCCGGGTATTCTCTGAGCAGATAAGCCTGCCTCGCCGCGCGTTCGTCCCTCGACTCGAGTACCTCGGCAAGAGTGACGCTGTTATCTTTCATCCGGTCAGTCAACGATGTTGCGAATGACGTCGATGACGCTTCCGTCTCTGTACGTGACGACCGCGACTACCTTGTCGCCGAACGGGAGTTCTTCAGGCTCGCCGGAGAGCTTCTCCGCCATCTGCTGAAGCTTTTCGATGGTCGTGACGTTGAGTCCCGCCGCTTTGAGTCTCTCTTCGATCTCGGGGCGCTTCGGGTTGACGGCGATGCCTCTGTCGGTCACGAGCACGTCGACGTCCCAGCCGGGAGTGACGACCGTGTTGACCTTCTTCATGACCGTGGGGAGACGTCCTCTCATAAGAGGAGCCGTGATGATGGTGAGCGCAGCGCCCGCCGCGGTGTCCGGATGTCCGCCGATCGCTCCGCGGATAACGCCGTCCGATCCGAGCAGGACGTTGACGTTGAAGTCGGTGTCTATCTCGAGCGCCGAAAGGATGACGACGTCGAGCTGGTTCTGAGCCGCTCCCTTCTCATAAGGAGAAGCGTAGGAAACGGCGTCTATCTGATGATGGAACTCGTGTTCCTTTACGCTCATCGCCGCGACGGAGTCGAACGACTGAACGTCGAGGATCTTGCGGATGAGTCCTTCCTCGTGCATACTGACGATCTGGGAGGTGATGCCGCCGAGCGCGAACGACGCCTTGATGTTCTTGGCGATCATCTTGTCGCGCAGGAAACGGGTGACCGCGAGAGAAGCGCCGCCGGAACCCGTCTGGATGGAAAAGCCGTCGTAGAAGTATCCGGACGCCTCGATGACGTCAGCCGCCGCTTCCGCGATGAGCAGATCGTGAGGGTTCTTGGTGAAACGGGTAGCGCCGGACGAGATCTTCGCGGGATCGCCGACGGACTCGACTTCGACTACGCAGTCCACCTGCTTTGCGGGAATTGCGCAGGGAACGTTCGGGAAAGGAACTATATTATTGGAAAGGATGATGACTTTATCGGCGTATTCGGCGTCGACTCTCGCGTAACCGAGCGAGCCGCAGGCTCCGGTCTCTTCGCCGTCCGCAGTGTAGCCGTTTGCGTTGCCGTACGGGTCGCAGGAGGAAGCTCCGAGGAACGCAACGTCGATGTGGAGCTGACCCTCGGCGATAGCCGCCGCGCGTCCGCCGTGCGAACGGAAGACTACCGGATCGTCAAGCAGACCGTGCGAGATAGC
>CACZZA010000103.1 GCA_902785485.1 uncultured Ruminococcus sp.
AAAAGCGTCGGGAATGATACTCGCGCAGGGAATGATATTGATCGCAAGCAGCAAAAAATAAAGCGCCAGCCGTCCAAGCGTCTTTTTGACCACGTTCATATTCGCTATCCTCCTTTCCGTGACAGTGATACAGACTGATCGAAGAGACTGTCATCCGTTGAGCAGCACTTCCATTATATCAGTCAATTTTTCACTTTTTTTGCAATTTCGGCTTTGGTCATCGCGCTATCACTTTCTTCTTACAAAATCGGCAAATTGATTGACAATAATAGTATAGCGCGTAACCGGCAGTTAATCAAGACTTTTTTCGTACAATTCAGTGAACTTGCAAGAATAAGCGGAGCCGAAGTCCCGCTTTACATCTGCTCTTGCGCGTATCCGGTATAAGGTCCTGACGTAAACCGACAAACAAAATTATAAAAAACGATTTGTTATCTTGAAAAATCCTGAAATGAATGTTATAATATAAACGGTCGCACGGCGGGATACAGTTCCGGCGATGCAGACTGATTAAATACTGTTTCGGAGGTTTGCAGATATGTCTAAAACTGTCGATCAAAAACGCGAGATGAAAGCGCAAAAATTCATTGTCAACGCAAAAGAAGAATTCAAAAAACTCATTCCCCGTGATAAAATAGACAGCGTCGGCGTTACCGAATGTGTCGAAAAAGACGGTGACTTCGAGATTACCGGTATGGTCGGTACCGTATCCCCCACAGGCAAGGAGAAAACTTTTGGTTATACTGCAAAAGTGAACGTGGATGCGAACGAGGTTTGCTCACTTGTCAAGCTGCAGGTACGCGATCTCTGATCGATCGTGGATAAAATGCCATAACACAACAAACGGCTGCTGCGCATTTATGCGTTCAGCCGTTTTGGTTTTGACGGTGCGCAAAAAACAGACGGTTTTTCGCCGCTTGCGTTTTTTCATCTTGATTATTCCTCGTTTTCGGCGTATAATAGACGACGGTGAAAAAAGTTTTTCGTTTTAAGTATTTTTTAAGACTTGCGCGTAAAATGGAGTCAGAAAAACAAAAAAACGCAAAGGAATGAAAGCCATGAAAAAAACACCGTTATTACTCATTATCCTTCTTATAGCGTCGCTGCTTCTCGCGTCGTGCGGGGAGACGGCGACCCAGACGCCCTCGGGGATCGTTGAAAGCGGACTCCATACGACGTCCGACGAGACCTCCGAGCCGATAAGCGACTTCACCGACGAAGGCAAGACCGCGACGGGCGACTTCAACGTGGCGACGTCGGACGGCAAGGTCGAGTCCTCGGGAAGCGTCTATACTCTCGGCGCGGCGGGAACTTACACTCTCTCCGGCTCGCTCGACGGACAGATAGTCGTCTCGGCGGGCGACGACGATGAAGTGACGCTCGTTCTTAACAACGTGACTCTGAAAAACGGCGACGGAGCGCCGATACTCGCTCTGAACGCGTCGAAGGTCACCGTTGAAGCGGCGGCGGGAAGCTACAACACCGTCACCGACTCGCGTAACACCGATCCCGCGGCGGCGGAAAACAGCGATACGAACTACGACGGAGCGATCTACGCGGAGTGCGACCTCAAGATAGAGGGGACCGGAACGCTGATAGTCGAGTCCTCGTACGACAACGGTATCAAGTCGAAAGACGACGTAAATATAAAGGAAGTTTCTCTGAAAGTTACCGCCCCCGGCAACGCGGTGAAGGGAAACGACAGTATCACGGTAAAGTCGGGCACGCTCATCCTCATTTCGACCGCTTCCGACGGTATCAAGACCTCGAACTCCGACGTTTCGAGCAAGGGCAATCAGCGCGGTATCATCACGATAAGCGGCGGACAGGTCGATATATATTCCGCCTGTGACGGCATCAGCGCGTCCTACGACGTCATCATCAACGAGGACGAGAGCGAATGCAAGGTCAACGTCTACACCGCATCCTACTCCGACAAGGTCAACGCGAACGAGGCTTCGAGCGAAATGTACCTCGTCGTACCGAACAGTATATACAGCACGTCGAACGACTACTACGCCTACTTCTACAACGACGACGACGCGTCGGGCGTTTGGGTCAAATGCGCGTACGACACGATGGTTTACAGCGGACGGACGTCCTACTACGGTCTGCTTATGCAGGCTCCCGACGGTTATGCGAACGTGATGTTCAACGTCGTCAAGTCCGGAACCACTCCCGACGGCTCGAACTACCTCTACTCGACGACAGGCGAGACGGTCAACGGCTCGATGAACGGATACCTCATCACTTCTGCGTCGGGCAGTGAGCTTACGGGCGACTGGGTCAGCCTCGGATCTTCTTCCGGAAGCACGAGCAAAACGACATTCTCGTCCAAAGGGATCAAGGCGGAGAACGCGATCACGATCTCGGCGGGCACGGTTTACGTTTACGCGATGGACGACGGACTCCACGCGAACTCGGGCAACAAGCTCGACAACGGCGAGACCTCGGTCGGCGACGTCACGGTCTCCGGCGGAAACATCACGATCTATTCGGCAGACGACGGCGTCCACGCCGACGGCACACTGAACGTGAACGGCGGTTATATCAACGTCGTCGAGTCCCACGAAGGACTCGAGGGCAACGTCGTCAATATAAACGGCGGCAAGACCTTCGTTTACGCGTCTGACGACGGACTCAACGCGGGGAAGGGCGCGTCCACTCCTCTGATCAATATCACCGGCGGTTACCTCGACGTCACGACTCCCTCAGGAGACACCGACGGCATCGACTCCAACGGAAATATCACGATGTCCGGCGGACTCGTGATCGTGCGCAGCGGCGCTTCTATGGGCGGTATGGCGGGATCGGTCGATACCGACGGCACCGTTAAGGTAACGGGCGGCACGATAATCGCGCTCGGCGGAATCTGCGAGACCCCCGCGAGCGGCTCGGTCAACACCTATATCCAGTCCGGAACGACTTTCTCTTCGGGAAGCTACGTCCTCTCCGACGCGAGCGGGAATACGGTCGCCGAATTCACTCTGGCGGCAAGCTACTCCTCGGTCTGGATGGCGTCCGACGCCTTCGAGACGAACGGAAGCTATAAACTGACGAACAACGGAAGCGAGGTCCTGTCGTGGACTCAGTCCTCGTCTACCGTAGGCTCCGCCGGCAATACCGGTATGGGAGGCTTCGGCGGACGCGGCGGCTTCGGCGGGAGATAATTATTTACGAATAATATTTACGCGGGGGATGACTTTTTTGGAAAAAAGTCATCCCCCGCGCCCCCTTTCAAAAAACTTAAAAAAGGGAGAGATAAACAAGAATTTAGCGAAGAATTTGCACGGATTTCACCTGCGACAATAACGTGTTGTCTTCGCAATCGGTAGGGGAGCCGCTCTGCTGCTCCCGCAAACAAAAGATCGGCACAGACCTCACCTTAAAACGGCGAGCGAACGCCCATATCAATAGCTCACCCCTCTGGGGGAGCTGTCAGCGAAGCTGACTGAGAGGGCACGCGACGCATATCAACCCTCTCCGTCACGGCGGTCGTGACACGCCGCGCCACCTCTCCCAGAGTGAGAGGTACCGGGTAGTTGTCGCTCGCCGCCTCGAGGTGAAGTACGTGACTACCGTGTGTAACGGCTATCGTTTGTGCGCTAAATTCTTGTTTATACTCCTTTTCCTCTGAAAAGTTTAGAAAAGGGTGCGGGAAAAACCTTTCCTTAAAAGGTTTTTCCCGCGCTCCGTTATTCCGCTAAATTCTTGTTTATCATTCGATTTTTACTTTGTAAACGGATAGTCGCTGACGAGCGGTACGTTGCTATTGTGGGTATTGACTATCGCGGTCAGGCTGAAGGTGTATTCGCCGGGGGCGAGGTCTTCGAGCATGGCGTTTACGGTCATGGTGAATTCGTGGAGCGAAACGTCGTTCGCGTGGATCCCGAGGAGGCTTTCGACGTAGTTCGTTTTTTCCGCGACCGTCGTTCCCGACGCGTTTTTGACGGTGAATTTCATTCCCATTATCTGTCTGTTTGAGGTGACGCGTCCGGTAAGTCTTCCGAGCGCAAGGTCGTTTGCGAGGTCAAGACCGGAGGCGTACACGTGCGCGCCGTCAACGGAGGAGTTTCCTGTCGCAAGCTCTGGGATCGTTACGGGAATGTAATACTCTTTCCACAGCTCGAGGAACGTGTATTTTTTGTAAACTCTCCAGGTGGAGTCGGCGAACGGACGCCCGACGTTTTTATAAAGGGAGTTCGCCTGTTCGATCGTGATGACGTAACTCTTCGCGCCGTCGACCTGTCCGTTTGACGCGAGCTCGACGTGGACGGGACCGTCGGTCACCGTCGCGGTGACTCCCGACGAAGTCGTAACGGTTCCCGAAGTGAAGTCGCTGATCATTCTGGTATGACCGTTGTTTTCGGCGTCCCAGTGAACGACCGCGTCACCCATCTTAAGGCAGGCGTATGCGTTGTATATCGCCCTGACGCTGTTTTTCTCGGTGTTCAGTATCGTTTTGGTCCCGCCGTCGTCTTCCCAGTCGATCTCGGAATCATATCTTCCGACTTTTATCATCGAGCCGAAGCCGGGGATCATACGTTTTGACGATTTGCTTAGTTCGCCGCCGTCGGGGCGGATGTTGAAAACTCTGTTCCACGCGGTGATGATAGCGGTCGAGCAATCGGAGCCGGGGAACAGATAGTAGTTGGTCAGTCCGTCCTTTTTCTGGCTCGAGGAGGAAAGGAGCGTGAATTCTTTTCCAAGCTCGGTCGTGATGGGAGTGCCTACCGGCATTATCCCGCCCGAGACCATATCGGAGAACGACTCGTACTGCGTGATGTAATAGTTTGTGTACGGTATTCCGCGGTAGGTCTTTCCCGAGGTGAACGTCATATTGACGGAGGTCGTGTTGTTCACGTCGTCCGTGTTGTTGTGCTTGATGTCGAACGAACTCTGCGGAGTCCATTCGACGTCCGACATCGCTTTCATATAGTCGACGACTTCCCGGCGGAGCGCCTCGGAGTCGTTATATTCGGTCAACACACTGTATGTGTCGGACGCTATGACGACGTTGCTCCTGACCGCCTCGCGGGCTTCCGGCGTCTCCTGCGCGGACGACGCCGCTTTTACCGCCGCCTCGTAGGGACTGCGGACGAGTTCGTTTGAATATCTCGTATAGGTCCTTCCGCCGAAGGTGAATTTGACGTACCCGACGAAAACGATCTTGTCTTTGAACTCGTTGGGCATGATCTCAATGCCGGAGGTCGTGAAGATCTTTTCGGAACGGGCGATTATTTTCGAGTCGGAGAGCGAGTAGATCTCCGCTCCGGAAAACGCGTCCGATCCCGGAGCAACGGAGTCCGGAAGGTATATTTTTCTCGCCGCGAGAACGCCGTAATCGTCAACGACGACGCCGTTCGCGGTGTTTTTGTTTATCATTCCGACGACGCGTATCTGCGTGTTCGGCGTTTCCGCGTATTTGATCTGAATTCCGCTCAGAGAGACTGACGGAACGGCCGCCACGTTTACCGCCTTGCTCCCGTACTGCCTTCCGGCAAAGAAGTAACGAGAAGTCACGGTCCCGGGGGTGGAGGAGTCGCATTCGGAGGTGAATTTCGTACATGTACCGTTAAAAGTCACGGTATAGTCGTCAACGACCGTCAAAGGATCGGAATACGTTACGCGAACGACCGCACCCTCGGACGAAGGAGCTTCACCGACGAACACCGTATCGTCCGTCGGAAGGGACTCCGGAGTGACGCTTGTGATCCACTTGTCGGGATAAAGGATTTCCGTGAAATTGATCGCGTTCACGTTGAGCAGGGAATCCAACCTCGTGTCCGCCATGTCAGACTCGGAAACGTCAAGAGTATAGCTCGCCGCGCCGTACTGCGCCTCTCCGCGGGACGAGAAGAAAACGTTGCCGTCCTCCCTGAAGCCGCGTATCGACGACGTGACGGAAGCGCTGCCGCTTATCTTCACGTTCACTTTGTTTCCGGGGGTCAGAAAGCAGTTTCTCGCCGTGCCGTAAACGTATGGCGAAGAGCCTCCCGTCATCGTGATATTGACGTCGCCGTTAAGATAGACGTTGCGTCCGTACGAGTTGTAGAGGTCGAACGCGTCGCCCGTAACGTACTGTTTTACCGCGCCTCCGGTGATCGTGATGTTGACGTCGCCGTTCATCACGTAATAGTAGTTGCCGTATGTGATCGAATAGGTGTTGGGAGACGGCGCGTTTATCGCGGACGTGCTCGTGATGCCGTACTGCGCGCCGCAGACGGTGTTCCACGTTCCGCTTTTTACGGTTATATCGGAAGACGACTTCGTCGTCGCGTATCTGTGACCGCCTACGATAGAAGGATAATAGGTGTAGGTCGTGTTTCCGTCCTTGTTTGAGCAGGTGATGCCGGTATCGAAAACGGTCTTCTGACCGTTGCAGCAGATGGCTCTGTTGGTGTTTCCGGTCTTTATCTCGAGGTCCTTCCACACCGAAGGACTGCCCATAACAAGGTGAGCGCCCTCGTCGATAAGCAGGTACGCGTTGTTCGCGCTCCTGTGGTCGGTCCCGCCGTAGACCGAGGTGATGGTAAGGGTTTTGCCCGACTCGGGAAGTAAACAGTCTCTCGACGAGCCTGCCCCCCACGCCTGAGCGTTTCCTATCGTGAGCGGACCGCAGACGACGAGCGTTCCGCCGGTCTCTCCGAGCCTTTCCGCCGCCTGATACAGTACGGAGTTGAGATGGTATTTTTCGTTGACGTCGGGATCCCACTCCACGACCGTGTCCGCGGGTATCAGCGAGGAAGGAGACGTCCCGATGCCCTCGTCCGATACGTAGAGTACGTTTTCGTGATCCGCGCTGACCCCGAACGCGTAGGCGAACAGCGTGGTAGCCGTTACACTAAGAATGACGAACAGCAGCAAATAAAGTGATTTTTTCATATTCATTCTCCGAAAAAAAGTTATTAACTATATAATACCATATAATTATGCAATTGTAAACCGAAATTTTCATTTTTGATAAAAAAACCGGGGCTGTTTCGCAACAGCCCCGTGAAATAAGGTCATATCATAAAAACGCCCATACTACCGAAATGAAAACCGCCGGGACCATATTGGCAACGCGGAACGTTTTCGGTTTTATAAGGTTGTAACCTATACATATCAGCAGAACGGATCCCGTCAGCGACAGGTAGGACACGGCGGTCTCCGTCATATACGGTGAGATAAAAACGGCCCCGAGAGTGAACGCGCCCTGGAGCGCCGCGACAGGCAGGGCGGAGAA
>CACZZA010000104.1 GCA_902785485.1 uncultured Ruminococcus sp.
ATATTCTTTCCGCGGGAGACGAGCGCGAGAGAGATAAGGTCAAGGTCGATCCTTCTGCGCACGGCCTCGACGACGTCTTCGTCTTCGGTTTCTTTCGCGTATGTTTCGAGATATTCGAATTCGGAAAACGAAGTCAGAAGATCGAGCCTTGTCGGCGACTTATGCTTTTCGTGATCTGCTTTCAGTTCACCCGCAAAAGCCGACAGTTTTTTTTCAAACGCCGTTTTATCACTCTTGTCTTCGAGAGACAGGAGATATTCCCGGTCTATCGGACAATTCGGGATATAAAGTCCTTTGGAAGTCTTTCCGAGCAGACCCTCTTTGACGAATATCTTAACGGCGTAGAGAGCGTCGTGAAGCTCGAACAGCTTTATGAAGCAATCGGGAGAGATCGCGGCGAATTTGTCGATCCAATAATATTTCTCCTTATCAAGTCCCGACTTGTAGTCGTCGGTATCTCCCGTCGCGAAAAAGTTCCACGACAAAATGAGAGAGAGCGCTTCTTCAAAGCTCGCCGCTTCCGCGAGCTCCTGCTTTTGCGAAGTCGTCAGCAGAGTATGCTCGCACATAGAAACGACGGTATTAAGCTCGGGATATACCTTTTTCGGCATATTACACCTCTTGAGCCGCGATCTTGCTTATAAGAAGCGGCTGTTCGGTCTTTTTGAGTTCTCCGAGCAGATCGGAAAACAGAAAGCTGTACTCGACTTTTCCGGAAACGATAACGAACCCTCCCGAGTCCTTGACGTATCTGTCGGCAAGACGAAGTTCAAGTCCGTCCGCACAGCAAGCCTTTACGTCGGACGGATCGAGCTTGCCCTTGCTGTTCTCACCGAGAACTACGTCGTATTCGCCTTTGAGCGAGAGCCCCGAGACTGATACGCGGAAATATTCCGCAAACTTCTCGCGGTCAAGTCCCGAAAGCCTTTCTTCCGCGAGAACGAATACCTTTTCGGACAATGCCGCGGCGTAATCGGTGGCTCTGCGCGAGGCTTTGGCGCTTTCCTGTCTTTTGAACTCCGCTATTCTTTTGTCAAGGTCGTCTTCAAGCAGTTTTTCCTGCTCCGAAAGCCTTTTTTCCGACTCGAGGACCGCCGTGCTTTTAGTTTTTTCAAACTCGGCGTCAGCGCGGGAGCGTATCTCTTCCGCTTCCCTTTCCGCCCGTTCTCCGACGTATTTTACGAGTTCTTCAAGGGTCGTTTCCATATTATCAGACCGAAAGGACGAAAAGGATGGAGATAACGAATCCGAGGATCGCGTAGGTCTCTACCATCGCGGCGTAAAGGATGCCTTTGGTCGCCGCTTCGGGTTTCTTGGCAAGTATCTGCATTCCCGCCGTCGCGACTCTTCCCTGAAGGATAGCAGAAGAATAACCGACGATGGAGATCGGGAGCGCCGCGCCGAGGAGCTTGAGTCCGTAAACGACGTCCTGAGCCGCGGGACCGATGTTCATAAAGATAAAGAACGCGATGATAAAGCCGTAAAGTCCCTGAGTACCGGGAAGAAGCTCGAGAATGAGCGCCTGACCGAATTTCTCAGGCTGTTCGGTGGTGAGAGCCGCCGCCGCTTCACCGGTGGAAGCAACGCTCTTTGCGGAGCCGATGCCGGGGATGACGGTCGCGCAGATCATACCGAGAATACCTAAGATCAGACCTGAATTTTGAGCAAAAAACTCTTTCATTTTGTGTTTCCTCCAAAAAGTATATCAATTAAATTTTTTCAATTATCCTCGCCGTCTTTTTGATTTTCGGCGATATAAACGTGTTTTTCCGCGGGACGCAGAGGCGAGAATTTACGTCCGCCTCCGGTATAGAATTTACCGAAAAACTCAACGAACTGAAGCCTTATTCCGTGTACATACGCGGAAAGGAGCGACAGGAACAGGTTGAGCAGGTGCATGGCGACGGCGAGAAGTATTCCGACCGTTATCCTCCCCACGAACGGGATCGTCATAATTATCGTGTTGAAAGCTACCGAGATCGAAGCGCCCGCGACGCCGAGCGACATAAGTCTCGAATAACTTACGAGATCGCTGACGTAGCCGGTCACGCCGTATATGGCGTACAGACCTTTCATCAGTCCCTTTATCCGGTGTCCCTTGCTTGAAATGACGGGAGAGACGAGTACCGTTATGACGGATACGACGCACATCCCGATACCGACGTAGAACAGCGTGTCGGAAATAACGACGGCTTTAGAGATCACGATGACTCCGAGACCGAGGAGCATAACGACCCAGGCGAGTCCGTCTCCGACGGCGGCGACCGGACGTTTATGCTTCATATTGTTTATGAAGTTCATCGACAGTCCGACAAGCATCTGTATCCAGCCGAATATCAGCGACAGGACTATAAGATCGATGATGTCTTCGGAAGGGTTGAACACCCCGAAGGGCATCGCGATACCGAAAAACGAGCCGTAAATGACTCCCCAGATCATTACCGGGAACGAAAGCCAGAAAAACATATCGACGTTTTTGGCGAGTCCCCTGTCCGGTTTGAAAAACAGCTTGATGAGCGTCGTCGCGAGGAGCATCACGAGACCGTATCCTATGTCCGCGACCATCATTCCGAAGAAAGCGAGGTAAAACACGCTCATCATCGGAGTCGGGTCAAGCTCGTCGTAGCGCGGCAGGCTGTACATCTCGGTCAGCTGCTCGAACGCGCGCACGACGCGGCGGTTTTTCAAAACGATAGGCACCTCTGTAACTTCGCTCTTTTCCACCTCGTCGAACGACAGATAGTAAGGAAAGTCGAGCCGCTTTTTCAAAAACGCGCGGAAAGGCTCGATCCTGTCCTTTTCGATCCATCCCGAGAGCAGGAGCGCTGAAGGCGTAGAATCTGTCAGATCAGCCGCCGAGCGCCGGAGGGACGCGTTCGAGAAATAGTCGTCGGCGTATAAAAGCTCGTCTTTTTGACCGTACAGCTCTTTCAGCTTGTCCGACAAAGCGGCTTCACGTTCGACGAGCGTTTTTTCTTCCTCTCCGTATTTTTCGAGCAGAACGGACGAAAGTTCATCCCTGTCGTAATCGAATTTGATAAAATCGTGATCCTTGCAGCACTTGCGGACTTCCTTTGAAAACTCTTCCGGGTAGTAAACGGCGACGCCTTTTTCTCCCGCTTCTGAAAACAGTATATCTACGTGTCCGTGTGGATGATCCTGTAAGAAAGCCGAAAAGTCCGCGTCGGCAAACCTTCCCGTCAGTACTTTGACGTAGGCGCTCCGGGAGTTGAACTCCGACGGGAAGAATTCGAGGTTGCGCCACTGATAGACCGCTTTTTTGTTTTTAATGAGATCAGACCGTTTTTTCCTGACTTCGGACAGTTCTCCGTCGGAAGAAATCACTTCTTCGGCGATCGTTTTCCATTTCCCCGCCGATACCCTGCTTTCAAGGAATTCATAGGTGACGTTGGGTCTGCCGTTTTTCAGTTTGGCGAACGAGCTTTCGCTCCCCCAGACCTGAAGTATCGAGAGCGCTTTTTCTATAAGCTCCGAATCGGGAGATAAAAGAGCCTTTCCCTCGGGACGAAAGTCCCCTTCCGTCTCACGAAGCGGGATAAGCTCGAGATTGCCGAACTGTTGTATGTTTGTAAGCAGATAGTCTTTCTTTTCAACGGGGATTATCAGCGATACTTTATTTATTTTCGCTATCGCCAAATATACCGACCCCCTTGTCTATCAAGCGTTCGACGTAAATATCGCAGTTCTCTGCGAAGGCCTTGTCGAGAGACGCTTTTTTTGCGTTCCATTCTTCTTCGGATCTTTTGAGAACTTCGGCTTTGATCTCTTTTTCCTTTTTCTCGAGCGAGACGCGTTTTTCCGATATTTTCTTTGCTCGTTCCCGTTCGAGTGAGGCTAAAAGCTCCGCGCCCTCGTCCTTTTTTTCGCGCAGATATTCCGACGCGTCGGAGCGCAGCTTTGCCGCCTCTTCCTCCGCTTTTTTTATGACTTCAAAAGCGCTTTCGCTCATAACACAAGTCCTCTTTTTTCAAATAATAAGTCTATTCGTTATAATACTTTTCGCCGTCGAACAGAAATACTCCGAGACCGTGTCCCAGCCTTTTCCCTTCGAGAAGGCGTTTTTTGTACGCTCTCTGGAGCTTGGTATCCTCAGGAAGGTCCTCCGCCTTCTTGAACGAGCCGTTGGCGAATAATCCCCACGAGGACGGATCCGGCTCCTCCTCGGTGACCTTGGTTATCTTGAACATATCTATAAAATCGACTATGTTTCCGTGACCGAGCATCTCTTTGTTAGGCGGAAAGATAAGCCACGACGAGCATTTGAACAGCATCATTTCCCCGTCTTTTCCGCCGAAGAAAGGATATGCCATTTTCAGCGAGTCGAGGCAGGTCTGCCGTGTAAACGGCTCGCCCGAACGAGGGATGTGGAAATTGATGCACGGGTCTCCCGTGTTTATCCTTATCCCGGCTATCTCGGTTTCGGGACCTTTGTAGGTACTTCTTTCGTACTGAAGTCTTCCGAAACCGAACCGCTTGAGCGATATGAATTTTTCATACCATTTTATAAGAGTGGTTCCCGAAAAGCCGTGAAACTGTTTGTATCTTGACGTTTTGAAAGTAATATCACGCATCGTATCGCGGAACAGTTCCTCGGAGTACCCGTTTTTCTCATAACCGTCCCTGACAAAGTCACAGAGAGACAACACCGTAACGGCGTAGGCGGCGTCTTTGCCGACTCCCGCTTTTTCCGATACGGAGTCGATGCGTTCGATCATCTTCTGATAATCGTCTTCTCCGTTTTTATACGAAGTAAGAACGTCTTCAAAGCCTTCGCGGATAAGCGCGTCCGACACTTCTGACAAAAAAGCCTTATCATCCTCGGGATAAGCGAAATAATCACAGTATTTTTTTACGGTCGAAGTCATAAAATACCTCTTTCAACAAAAAACGCCATACGCCAAAGACGCCCCTCTCCCCCCTGAGAAAAGCCTGTTCCCTTTGACGGTATGACTAACACGGATCATATCGATCAAACCGATAAATATGTTTACGGTAATTCTACCACATCAGCGTCGCCGTGTCAAGTGAACGGGAAGAGTTTTTTATAAAATTTTAGAATATATTATAAAATTTGAGAATACATTATTCGGTAATTATATTATCTCCGTCAAAGGCGAACACTCCGACTCCTTTACCGAGCATCCCTCCGGAAAGCATCCGCTCTTTATACGCTTTTCTCAACGACGTATCCTCGGGCAGTGAAGATATGTCATCAAGCGACAAAGTTCCGAAGATACGCCAAAGATCGGGGTCGGTCGGATATTCTTTTACGTTTGTTATTTTGAAATCGTCGAGAAAACGAACGATGTTCCCCGGCTTGAGAAAAGACCTGTGCTCGGGATAAAGAAGCCAGGAAATGCAGTGGAAAACGCATTTTTCCCCCGGTTTTCCGCCGAAAAACCTGAACGCTTTTTTATACGAGTCGAGACAAGCGTCTCCGGTAAAAGGCTCGCCGGAGGAAGGGATGTGGATCTTTATCACGTCGTCGCCGTCATGTACGTCGATCCCGCCGACCGTAGTATCGGGGCCTTTATAAGGCATTATTTCAAATTGAAGCCTGCCGAGCTTGAAGCGCGATACTTTGAAAAAGTTGCCGTACCACTTTACGGCGAAAACTCCGTTCACCCCGTAAACGGACAGACACTCGCGGTTTTTGAAGGCGACGTCCCGCAGAGACTCGACAAACAGCGCGTCGTCAAGTCCGGCGTCTCTGAACGCTTTGCGGCAGGAGTCGCAAAGGAGCAGGATCATCGTCTCGTACGCTGTATATTCGTTGACGTTTTTTGATCTTGCAAGTTCGCCGACGAGCGGATATGTGTCGTTATACTCCCTTTCTCCCGACAAATATGCTCCGAGAATACGGGAAAGCTCCCCGTCGGAGTCAAGCGAGCAAAAGGCTCGGGAACAGTCTTCCGCCGCCTTTTCGGGAAGACCGAAAAGGTCGGAGTAGTATTTTATTGTTTCCGTGTTGAATTTCATTTTATTTCCTCCCGGGAAACGGAGCCTTCCGACTCTTCGATGATCCCGTACAGTTCGAGAAGTCTCGCTTCGGAGTCTTCTTTTTCTTTCCAAAGCTCGGACGCTTTTTCGTAATCGGTCTCGTATTCCACGAGCAGTCTGTCAAGCTCTTCTATGCGCGCTTCCAGCGCCCCGGCTTCTTGTTTGGCCTTTTCGAGCTTTCGTTTTGCGGATTGAAGCTCGGCTTTTCTGCGTTTGTTTTCGAGGTAATCGTCCTTTGATCTTGTGTTTTCCCTGAAAGATAACATCCCATCGTCCGACGGTTTATTTTTCTTTTCTTCAAACGCGGTAAAGTCGGAATATCCGCCGTTATAAACTTCCAATCCGTCCCGGGTGAAGCCTATTATACGCGTTGCGAGCTTCTGAACGAAGTAGCGGTCGTGAGAAACGGCGATAACGGTCCCCGTATATCCCTCGAGCGCGGACTCGAGAGCCTCGCGAGACGGTATATCGAGGTGGTTAGTCGGCTCGTCGAGGATGAGCAGATTGTTCTTTGACAGGATAAGCTTGCAGAGGGTGAGTCTCGCTTTTTCGCCGCCGCTGAGTTCAAACACTTTTTTGACGATGTCGTCGCCCTTGAAGCAGAACAGCGCAAGCGCGTTGCGAAGCGTCGTCTGCGACAGGTCCGGGTATGCGTCCCAGATCTCGTCAAGCACGGTTTTGTCGGGAGAAAGATCCTGGTTTTCCTGATCGTAATACCCGCGCGTGACGTTGTAACCGTATTCGACGTATCCCCTGTCCGGAGACAAACGCTCGGCGAGGAGCTTTATCAAAGTCGATTTTCCGCATCCGTTTTTGCCGTATATGAAAACCCGGTCGCCCTTTCTTATCTCGACGGAAAAATCCGAAAACAGGTTCAGTTTGCCGTATGACTTTGAGACGCCGACGGCTTTGATGACGTCGTTGCCGCTCTCTTCCCCGCTGTCAAAACGTATCCTTATTTTATCGGGCGCTTTCTCCGGCTTTTTTTCAAGGACCATCTTATCGAGCATTTTCTGCCTGCTCTCGGCGGCGATGATGTTCCTTTCGCGGTTCCACCGCCTTTGCTGTTCGATGAACGCCTCTATCCTCGCTATCTCTCTCTGCTGGTTTTTGTAGTGACGTTCGCTTATCTCGCGGTCGGTCTTCTTTTTTTCGGAA
>CACZZA010000105.1 GCA_902785485.1 uncultured Ruminococcus sp.
GAGTGATGCTCGTCCTCAAACGCCATTATCAGTTCTGGCCCGCGCTCCTCGGACTCAACAAGCTCGGCGCCATCGCGATCCCCGCGACGAGCCAGCTCCAGAGCCACGATTTCGAGTACCGCTTCAAGTCGGCGGGGATAGAGACAGTCGTCTGCACGGCGGACGAGGACACCGCGCATCAGATAGACATCGCCCTCAACGACTACGAGGGGATGAAGAACAAGCTCATCGTCAACGGCAAGCGCGAGGGCTGGCGGACGTTCGACGAGGAATACACCCTGTTCTCGACCCACTTCTACCGGGATGAGGACACCGCGTGCGGCGACGACCTGATGCTGATGTATTTCACCTCGGGCACCTCGGGTTATCCCAAGATCGCGGCGCACAGCTACACCTATCCGCTCGGACACTTCCACACCGCGAAATACTGGCACGCGGTAGACCCCGACGGACTCCACTTCACGATCTCCGACACCGGCTGGGCAAAGGCGATGTGGGGCAAGCTCTACGGGCAGTGGCTCGCGGAGGGCGCGACCTTCGTCTACGACTTCGACCGCTTCGACGCGGCGGATATACTCCCGATGTTCGCAAAATACCATATCACGACCTTCTGCGCGCCGCCCACGATGCTCCGTATGATGATAAAACAGGACATCTCGAAGTACGATTTTTCGTCCGTCCGGCACATGACGACGGCGGGCGAGGCGCTCAACCCCGAGGTGTACAGACAGTTCGAGAAGGCGACCGGTTTGCAGATCAAAGAAGGCTTCGGTCAGTCCGAAAGCACGATGATCCTCGGAAATATGATTGGCGCGCCGCATAAGATAGGCTCCATGGGCAAACCCGCGCCCATATACGACGTCGAGCTTATGGATCCCGACGGCAGACCCGTCCCCGACGGCGAAGTCGGAGAGATCGTCATCAACGTCAAAAACGGCGCTCCCTGCGGTCTGTTCAAGTTCTACTACGGCGACGAGGAGAAGACGCGCGAGGTCTGGCACGACGGCTACTACCACACCGGCGACACGGCGTGGAGAGACGAGGACGGCTTCTACTGGTACGTCGGACGCGTGGACGACGTCATCAAGTCCTCCGGCTACCGCATAGGTCCGTTCGAGATCGAGTCGGTCATAATGGAGCTGCCGTACGTCCTCGAGTGCGGAGTCTCCGCGGCTCCCGACGAAGTGAGAGGCCAGGTCGTCAAGGCGTCGATAGTCCTTGTTCCCGGCAAGGAAGGCACCGACGAGTTGAAAAAAGAGATACAAACTTACGTCAAGACGCACACCGCGCCGTATAAATATCCGCGTATAGTGGTCTTCCGCGACTCTCTCCCCAAGACGGTCAGCGGCAAGATACAGAGAAACAAACTGTGATAAGGGGCGTGACTGTATGAAAATCACCTGTATTCAGATGGACATGGCGTTCGCCCGTCCGGACGAGAACTTCGCAAAGGCAAAAACGCTGATAGAGTCCGCCGCGAAGGACGGCGCCGACGCGCTCGTACTGCCCGAAACGTGGAACACGGGATTTTTCCCGCGCGAGGGACTTACTTCTCTCTGCGACTTTGACGGCGAGAGGGTAAAGCGCGAGATCGGAAGTCTTGCGAAGAAATACTCCGTCAACATCGTCGCGGGGAGCGTGTCGAACGTCAGAAACGGCAAGGTTTACAACACCGCGTACGTTTTCGACCGTAACGGAGACGCCGTCGCCGAGTACGACAAAGCGCACCTCTTTACCCCGATGGGCGAGGACGGATATTACGAAAAGGGAGATCACCTTTCGTTCTTCACGCTCGACGGGCATAAATGCGGCATCATAATTTGCTACGACGTCCGCTTTCCGGAGTGGACGCGGAGCTACACCGTCAAGGGACTCGACTATCTGTTCGTCGTGTCGCAGTGGCCGAAAATACGCGTACCGCACCTGCTCGCGCTGACCAAGGCGCGCGCGATAGAGAACCAGATGTTCGTCGTCTGCTGCAACTCGTGCGGCAGGGCGGGGGAGACCGTCTACGGCGGCAATTCGACAATAACCGACCCGTGGGGCGAGGTCATCGCGCAAGCCGGAGAGACCGAAGAATGTATCACCGCCGTCTGCGACGAAAAAGCCCTCGACGGCATACGCAGTTCTATAAACGTTTTCCGCGACAGACGTCCGGAGATTTATGAGATCAAATAAAATAATATAAACTCAAAGGAGACAAAAATCATGCAAAAGTACACTTTTCCGGTCACAAGGACCACTCACCCGAAGGCAAGACCGACCGACGAATCGACTCTCGGTTTCTGCAACTACTTCACCGATCATATGTTCATGATGGACTATGACGAGGGACAGGGCTGGCACGACGGCAGAGTCGTACCCAACGAGCCCATCCCGATCGATCCCGCGTCCTGCGTGCTTCACTACGCGCAGATGATGTTCGAGGGAATGAAGGCTTACCGCCGTCCCGACGGTCAGATCCAGATCTTCCGTCCCGATATGAACGCGAAGAGGATGGAGCGCACCGCCGAGCGTATGGTCATCCCGACCGTCCCCGAGGACATACTCGTCTCCGGCATCGAAGCCGTACTCAAAGAGGACGCCGACTGGATGCCCAGGACCTCCGGCACCTCCATGTACATCCGTCCGTTCATCTTCGGCAACGAGATCTCGTTCTCCGCGCTCCCGGCTAAACACTACACCTTCATCATCCTGCTCGCTCCGACCGGAAGCTACTACGGCACGACCTCGGGCAAGCTCTCCGCGGCAAGGATCTACGTTCAGGACAAATACATCCGCGCGGCTAAGGGCGGCACCGGTTTCGCCAAGGTCGGCGGCAACTACGGCGGCGCGATGAGAGCGAGCGAGGACGCCAAGAAATACAACTGCAAGGACGTTCTGTGGCTCGACGCCGCGGAGCATAAATACGTCGAGGAGATCGGCACGTCGAACGCGTTCTTCCGCATTAACGACGAGGTCATCACGGCGCCTCTCGACAGCGGCACCATCCTCCCCGGCATCACGAGAGATTCCGTCATCCAACTGCTCAAGCACTGGGGAATGAAGATCTCCGAGCGCAAGCTCTCCATCGACGAGCTTCTTGCGGCGGCGAAGGACGGAAGCCTCAAAGAGATATTCGCCTCCGGCACGGCGGCGGTCATCTCCCCGATAGGCTGCCTCAACGTCAAGGGTACCGACTATCAGGTGGCCGACGGACAGGCGGGAGAGGTCGCGATGAAGCTCTACAACACGCTTTACGGTATTCAGACCGGCGTCGTCGAGGACTTCATGGGCTGGACCTATCCGCTTGACGTTTACGCGAAATAATGAAAAGAGTAACGCTTTTCTGCGGTCACTACGGCAGCGGAAAAAGCAATATCGCGGTCAATTACGCGTTCCGTCTGCGCGAAACATACGACAAAGTCGCCTTAGCCGACGTCGACGTCGTCAACCCGTATTTCCGTTCGCTCGACTCGAAAAGCGAGCTTGAGGAGAAGGGTATACGCGTGATCGCCCTGCCTTTCGCCAACACGAACGTGGACCTTCCGGCGCTCCCGTCGGAGGTCTACGGGCTCGTCGAAAGACGGGATATACACGCCGTACTTGACGTCGGAGGAGACGACAGAGGCGCTCTGGCGCTCGGACGGTTCGTACCGTATATACAGGAGGAGAACGATTACGATATGTTCTTCGTCGCGAACTTCTACCGCCCCCTGACGAGGACGGCGACAGAGGCTCTCGGCGTTATGAACGAGATATTTTCCGCCTGCCGCCTGCCTTTCACCGGGATCATCAACAACTCCAATCTCGGAGAGGAGACAGTCGCGCGCGACGTCGTGGAGACGGTCGCGGAGGCGGAAAAGCTCGCGGAAATATCAGGTCTGCCTCTCGTATATACGACCTATTCCGAAAGGCTCGGCGAGATAAACGTCCCGTCGCCTTTCCCGATAAGACTGCAGAAGAAATACTTCTGAACAAAAGGAGCTTTCAAATGGCTAAAGTTACGTTCGATACCGACAGATGCAAGGGCTGCGGCCTCTGCGTCGGCGTCTGTCCGCGCAAGATACTCGTGCTTGCGAAGGACAAGATCAACAAGAAGGGACACAATCCCGCCGAGATCGTCGATCAGGACAAGTGCATCGCCTGCGCGTTCTGCGCCACG
Source organism: uncultured Ruminococcus sp. (assembly GCA_902785485.1). GTDB lineage: Bacteria > Bacillota > Clostridia > Oscillospirales > CAG-272 > RUG13077. The sequence goes on from CACZZA010000105.1 coordinate 4,145, forward strand.
ATGTGTCCCGATTGCGTCATAACCGTTGAAAAGTGAGGTGGAAAGAGTGTCTGACAAAGTTTTGATGAAGGGCAACGAAGCGATAGCGGAGGCGGCGATACGCGCCGGCTGCCGTCATTATTTCGGTTACCCGATAACCCCACAGACCGAAGTCGCCGCTTATATGGCGAAAAGAATGCCCAAGATAGGCGGAGTTTTCCTCCAGGCGGAGAGCGAGATCGCCGCGATCAATATGGTCTACGGCGTCGCGGGCACGGGACGCAGAGTCATGACGTCCTCGTCCTCTCCCGGAGTTTCGCTCAAGCAGGAGGGCATCTCGTACATCGCGGGAAGCGATCTCCCCTGTCTCATAGTCAACGTTCAGCGCGGCGGCCCCGGACTCGGCGGCATACAGCCGAGCCAGTCCGACTATTTCCAGGCGACCAAGGGCGGCGGTCACGGCGACTATCACCTTATCGTCCTCGCGCCCTCGTCCGTGCAGGAAATGGCTGATATGACCTCAAAAGCGTTCGACCTCGCCGACAAATACCGTATGCCGGCGATGCTCCTCGCGGACGGCACCATCGGTCAGATGATGGAGCCGGTCAAGCTCGCGGAGCCCGTCGAGCATCCGTTCGTCGAAAAGGAATGGGCGGTCACCGGAACGAAGATGCAGAGAGAGCATCACATCGTGAACTCCCTCTATCTCGTGCCCGAACAGCTCGAGAAGAAGAATTTCGAGAGATACGAAAGATATAAAAAGGTCGAGGAGAACGAAGTCATATACGAGTCGTTCATGATGGACGACGCGGAATACTGCGTCGTCGCCTTCGGTATCGCGGCGCGCGTCTCCAAGAACGCCGTCGTCGCCGCCCGCAAGGAGGGCATCAAGGTCGGACTCATCCGCCCCGTCACCCTCTGGCCCTTCCCGAAGAAGGTACTCTCGGAGACCGCGGAGAAGGTCAAAGGCTTCCTTTCCGTCGAGCTTTCGATGGGACAGATGATCGAAGACGTCAAGCTCGCGACCTCGTGCAGGCGTCCTGTCGGACTCTGCCGCAGGAGCGGCGGTATGATCCCGTCTCCGGACGAAGTCCTCGAGGCGATCAAGAATATGCAAAGGGGTGAAGAATAATGGTAGTGTTTGAAAAACCGAAAAGCCTTACGAACGCGGAATTCCACTACTGCCCGGGATGCACTCACGGCATAATCCACCGCCTCGTCGCCGAAGCGATAGATACGCTCGGCATCGAAGGCATCACGATAGGCGTGGCTCCCGTCGGATGCGCCGTTATGGCTTATAACTACTTCGCCTGCGACATGGTCGAGGCGGCTCACGGCCGCGCTCCGGCTATGGCGACCGGCATCAAACGCAGTCTGCCCGACAATATCGTCTTCACCTACCAGGGCGACGGCGACCTCGCTTCGATCGGTATGGCGGAGACCGTACACGCGGCGACCCGCAACGAGAACATCACCGTCATTTTCGTCAACAACGCGATCTACGGTATGACCGGCGGTCAGATGGCGCCGACCTCCCTCCCCGGACAGGTCACGCAGACCTCCCCCTACGGACGCGACGTGACCGTCGCCGGCTATCCCGTCAAGGTGGCGGAGCTGCTCTCCTCCCTCGACGGACCGGAGTTCATCGCCCGCGTCGCGGTGAACAACGTCAAGAACGTCCGCACCGCCAAGGCGACGATACAGAAGGCGTTCGAGAACCAGATCAACAAGCAGGGCTTTTCGCTCGTCGAAGTCATCTCCTCCTGCCCGACCAACTGGGGAATGACTCCCGAAAACGCGCTGCGCTGGGTCGACGAGAAGATGATCCCCTACTATCCGCTCGGCGTCTTCAAGGACAAGAGCGCGGCAAAGGAGGAATGCTGAATGACGACACAGATCCTTATAGCCGGATTCGGCGGACAGGGAATACTGTTCGCGGGCAAGTTCCTCGCCAATAAGGGACTCGTCGAGGGCAAACAGCTCAGCTGGCTCCCGTCCTACGGACCCGAGATGCGCGGAGGCACCGCCAACTGCTCGGTAGTCTTGTCCGACGAGCCGATCGGAAGCCCGATAGTCACCAAACCGGACGTTCTGATAGTGATGAACCTGCCGTCGCTCGATAAGTACGAGGACGCCGTCGTCCCCGGAGGCAAGATCTTCGTCGACTCTACCCTGATCGAACGTAAGGTCCGCCGCCGCGACGTCGACGCGTACTATATTCCCGCGACGCAGCTCGCTCAGCAGAACGGCATCCCCACCCTTGCCAATATGATCCTGCTCGGCAAGGTCATGCGCGAGAGCGATTTCACCCCCTACGAGGGCATCGAAGAAGCCGTCCGTACGGTGGTCTCCGCAAAGCACGCCGACCTGTTCGACGTGAACTTAAAAGCACTCGAGTTAGGTCACTCGTTTGAGTAAACGGTTTTTCAAAGGGGACCTTTTTAAGGAAAAGGTCCCCTTTGAAACCCTCCAAAACCTTACAAAAGGGAAAAATAATAAGGTCTCAATATGGTAAAAGGTCATTACGTAATCGATTCGCACTGTCACGTTTATCCCGACAAGATCGCGGAGCGCGCGGTCGCGGGAACGGGAAATTTTTATAACGTCAAATTCGCCTGCGACGGCAGGGAAAGCACTCTGCGCCGCGTCGCCGCGGAGGCGGGGATAGATCACTGCGTCATCCAGTCCGTCGCGACGTCTCCCCATCAGGTCAAGAGCATAAACGAATTCATCGCGCGCACGGTCGAAGAGGGGGGCGGCGTCTTCACCGGACTCGGCACGCTCCACCCTGATTCCGAGGACATGAAGGGCGACGTCCTTCACCTTATGGACCTCGGTCTGCGCGGAGTCAAGCTCCATCCCGACATCCAGGCGTTCAAGATCGACGATTACAGATGCTTGCGTATCTACGAGCTTTGCGAGGAATACGGACTCCCGATCCTCATGCACACGGGCGACAAACGCTACGACTACTCCAACCCGAACAGGCTCAAGCCGATTCTTGAGATCTACACGGGACTCAAG
>CACZZA010000106.1 GCA_902785485.1 uncultured Ruminococcus sp.
TGTCGGGCAAAAATCCGAACAAAAGCAAAAAAGAGATCTCCTCGAACCCGAATCTTTCCCGTTCCCAAAATCCGTCGACAAGATCGTAAAGATCGTATCCGCGGTAGGTGAGATGTCCTTCGCAGGGGATGACTCCTTCCCCGGTCTTTTCGTATCCGACAACGTTTCCGATAAGCGTGACTCCGGCAACTACGCCCGTTCCGTCAGGCTCTCTCAATCCTCTTTTGACTCCGTTCGTTTTATAAAGCGCCGGATCGATGAAATTATTACGGCGATATTGCTCCGCCGCCTCTCTTATGAGATCGCGGTTTTTCATAGCGGTATCATCCTCCTTATAAAGAATTCGTTGCAAGTGATGATACCATAAAAAGCTTTAATAAAAATAGCCAAACAATTAACAAAATAAAGCGGAAGTGTAACTTTTATACACTTCCGTATTATTTTTCTCTACTTTTTTGCGTTTTGTCTGTAAATTTCAAACGCAAGCACCGACGCCGCGGACGCCGCCGAGAGCGCGGCGGGAAATTCACGGCCGTATTCGATACGCGCCCTTTCGTCGGAAAAATCGAGGATGAAACGCGAAAGTCCCCGTTTTTCTCCGCCGACGGCAAGAAGAACGGGGCGTCGGAGATCGCATTCGTACATGAGTTTTGCGTTTTCCGTGTCAGCCGCGACGACGCGATACCCCCTGTCACGGAACAACCCAAGGTCATTTTCATCTTCAAGCGTAAAAATATCTATCATTTCCGACGCGCCCGCCGAAGAACGGCAGACGATGCCGGATGCGTTTTCCCACGTTCTGCGAGTGAGAAGGACTCCGTCAGCGCCCGAAGCGCAGACCGTGCGAAGGGCGTAACCGAAGTTGAACGGGTCTTCGATCCCCTCAAGGAGGACGTAGACTCCGTTTTCGACGATAACGTCACCCGTCACGCGGGGGTATTCCCTCTCCGTACAGTAAAAGGCGATGCCGCCGTGGCTGTTCCCGGTCGTCATCCCGTCGATAACGTTGCGCGGCGCGACCGTCAGTTCAAACCCGAGTTCGGCGCTTTTCGCCTTGATATACAAGAATTCACGCGCGTTCTTTTTCAGCTTTTCACCGTCGTAAAACAGCCGTTCTATCCTTCTTCCTCCGGGTCTTTTCATTCCGTCGACAACGGCGCGAAACGATACTATCCCTTCAAAAACGTTTCCCGACTCTATGCGGTCTCTCTCTTTTACCATTCAAGTATCCTCTTTATCGCATACCCTTCGCGTATTCCGGTCTTGCTGAAACGCACTTCCTCGGCGCGAACGAGTTCAAGCAGTTTTATATATGCGTACAGTCCCGAGACGACGGTGTCCCTCCGCTCCGAGACGGTCGTTTCAAGCATTTTTTCCACTTCCGCGCCGCCTTTTGAAATAATATCTCCCAGCGTTTTCAAATCCTCGGGACGCGCCTTGTCCTTATCCGCGGGAGGCTTCGGCAGAGTCGTCAGCAGTTTGCGTATGGCAAGCGAGGTCCCTCCGACAAGACACGCCGTGCGCGAGCTTCCCGTGATCGCGGAAGACAGGTAGGTTTTTTCAACGTATTTTTCGAGCGACGTTTTGCCTTCGGGCGAAAATACATTGTCCGCGAGATAATCATTCAAGAGCGAGAGCGAGCCGAAAGGAAGGCTCGTTTTGTTTATTATTTCTTCTCCGCGGTAGAAAATGACCTCGGTACTGCCGCCTCCCATATCGAATACGACTCCCTCCCCCGGGAGCTTTTTGCCGTACGTCGCACCGATGAACGAAAGGTAAGCCTCGTCGTCTCCGGAAATGAGTTCTATTTTTTCTCCCGTTCTTTTTTCCGTTTCCGAAATCACTTCGGAAGCGTTCGCGGCGCGGCGCAGGGACGCCGTGGCGAACGCGGAAAAAGAGACGCATTCTTCGGCAAGCGAGATCTCTTTGAATTCCGTCAAAGTCCCGGCGAGGACATCGACTCCTTCGTTTGTCATGATCCCGCCTTTGATATGAGAAATAAGCCTGCAGTGCCGCACTTCAATACGGACGGGTCTTATTTTCTTTTTCTTCTCGTCGCACTCGTACACCCTCATTTTAACGGTGTTCGAGCCTATATCCGTAACGGCGATCTTTCGGTTCATAATGTTTCCTCTCAAAACGATATTGACTTATTATCCGAAAAATGGTAAAATTCAAGCGAAAAATCAAAGGAGTCACGTAAAAATGGAAAACGTAAAAATCATCCTGCTCGATATAGATAACACGCTGATCGACTTTCGCCGCTGTTCGCGGGAAGCGCTCTCGAACGCCTGCTCCGACCTCGGGATCGAGTACGGTCAGACCTTTTTCGACACGTTCCATCGCGTCAACAACAAGATATGGAAGGAAGTCGAGGACGGAAAAGCCGTGCGCCAGGACGTTTACGACCGCCGCTTCCGCGAGATCTTTGAGATCCTCGGTATCGACCGCGACCCCGCCGAATGCGAAAAACGCTTCCGCTACCATCTGCGTTTCGCCGCGGATCACGTTCCCGGAGCCGAACGGCTGATGAAATATCTGTACGGCAAATATAAACTCTACGTCGCGTCGAACTCCACCCTCGGCGAGCAGGAGTCGCGCCTGCGCCGAGCGGGATTTTTCGATATGCTGAACGGCGTCTTCATTTCGAGCGACCTCGGCGCTTCGAAGCCTCACCCCGAATTCTTCGCGGAATGCTTCAAGCGCCTCGGCGATCCGCCTAAGGACGAAGTCGTACTGATCGGCGATTCCCCGTCAGCCGACGTGCGCGGCGGGATCGGCTTCGGAATACGCGTCATCTGGTTCGACAGAGGCGTCGAAAAGCTCGATCCGGAGTATATCCCGACCTGTACCGTGCATTCTCTCGAAGAGATCGAACAGATACTGTGAAAAAATACGGAAAAGACACGCCGCATTAACGCGGCGTTGCTTTTTTTGCATATCTTCACATGTTTTCACGCGCGAAGCGCACATCACGCCACCGGGGCACATCACGTTCCGCAGTATGCGGAATACATCGTTCGCCGAGTATCCGAATGGACACTCGGCGTTGACGCAGTCCCGTTATCGCCGGTCTTACAGAGCGAGGCTGCCCATCGGATCCCAGGGTTTCAATTCTATCGGCTCCTGCTCGAAGGCTTTCGCCTGTTTCTTGGTCAGATATTTCTTTTCGAGAAGGATCTGGTACGCGAACTCTCCAAACCACTCGTCGCTCATAACGTAGTAGCCGTCGCGTCCGACGTCCTTGCCCCAGCTGTTTTCGACCTTCCAACGGAGCGGCTTGCCCGACCCGTCGAGGTCGACGCCGGTTATGACCATAGCGTGAGTCATAAGGCTCTCGCAGTAGTCGAGCCTCTGTGCCTTGTTCATACCGAACTCGGTGTCGAGAAGGGATTGCATATCGTACGCGTCGAGCGTGAGGTACCCGGTCTTGCGGTTGGAGAACTGACCGACGTCGGAGCCGAACCAGACGACTTTTCCGTCTTTGAGCTGTTTTATCGTCAGCGCGCGCAGCTCATCCATCGGGAGATTGAGGTATTTGACCGGATATTCGCCCTCGTAAACGCTTCCGAGATACTGTACCGTGAAGGTCTTGTAATACTCTTTATCGGCGGTCGGAGCGTTGATGACGGTCACGTATTTGCCGAGATCCCAGCCTACGTACTGCTTGAAGAAGTCCTGAGGAGTTATGTCCTCGACCTTGACGAAGTTTTTGTCCTTGTCGCGGGTCTCCCAGGTGAATCGCACGGGCGGCTTGCCGAGAGTGATCGCGAGCATGCGGTAGACCGTATTCATCATACTCTCTTTCATCGTGCGGAGGTCGGCGTTTTTCTTGCCCGCGGAGTACGCCTCGCGCAGGTTGCAGGCAAACTCGCGGAGCTTCTTCGCAAGGTAAGTATTCAGCTCGCGAGTAGCCGACGAGTTCTCGGTCTCGGGCATTACGTCCTTCGGGACCACGCCGTATTTTGCGACGATAGAACGGAACATATCCCACTGTCCGCCGTCGCCGATCGGGTCGGTGAGAAAATGATGTACGACGCGGGAATCGGTCTCCTCGTCGAGGGTCGCTATGATGTTTTCAAGAAAGTAGTTCGACCGCTCGAGCTTGTCGTAGAACAGAGGATAGGTCTGGCTCAGCTCCATATTCTCGAGGTTGAGTTTTTTCATCACGTCGAGACGCATAACGTTGAGGGACGCGAACATCCAGCATCTGCCGGAGGCCTTCTGATTGCACACCTTGCCCGACTCGACGTCGATCGAATATTCCATCGGGTTGTTGCGGGCGACGTTGACGTTGCGCGCCGCGTTGCAGAGTCCGTTCGAGGTCGCCGCGTTCATCGCGACGATGTGTTCTTTCTTTGAGGTGAACGAAGAATCAAATCTAATGAGATCCTGTTGTGTCAGTCTTTTTTTCATAATAACGCTCCTTTTCGTGCCTTTTAGACCATTATATACTTTTTTCGGAAGGTTTACAAGTGCTTTTTACTTAAATCTGACAAAAAACTATTGAAATATAAAACGAAAAATGATATATTAAAAACAGAATACAAAAAAAGAGGTGTATCTATGAACAATTATTATCAGGCTCCTCAATCATTCTCTCAACCGTTTCCGCAGATCAAAAAGAAAAACGGCGCGCTCAAGGCGTCCGGCGTCTTTACGGTCATCGCGCTGATACTGTTCATCGCGGCTTGGGCGATACCGATAATCGGTTTCAATTGGTTCAATTATATGTCCGCGGCTTTCGACTACGGCTTTATGACCGGCGTATACGTTCTGCTCTCGTACGCGCTCCCGATCATCGTTTCGCTGTTTTTCGCGATCTCTTTCTCCGGAGCGGACGGCAAAAAAGGACTGTTCGGTATTTCTACTCTCCTGTTCGGACTCTTTTCCGTTCTTGATCCGCTTTACTCGATGATCGAAGGCACAAACCTGAAAATCATTTTCAGAGGATATCATAACATTATGACGTTTATCGCCGGTATCATCCTGATCGCCGCCGCGATCATGATAATGGCGGACGTCTACGGCGGATTCGTTGCGATGGCGGGAGCGGCGACGTACCTCGTGATGAGCGTTATCGACATAGTCAGATACGTCGGCGACGTTTCTCCCCTGGCGAAATCCGGCGTTCTCGATTCAGACGCGGTATTTCAGATCATTTCCGAGCTGTCCGGCTATGTCGGAGGTCTGCTTATCTCCACCGCAGTCATTGCGGCAGGCGTCGTTTTCGGCAAAAAGAAAGCAAAAACAGCCATTCCTCAGTCTCAATACGTCGGGCAACCTCAGTTCGGTCAACAACAGCAATTCGGCGGGCAGCCGCAACAGTTCGGTCAGCCGCAACAATTTGGTCAACCGCAACAATTTGGTCAGCCTCAACAGTTCGGTCAGCCTCAACAGTTCGGTCAGCCTCAACAGTTCGGTCAACCTCAACAGTTCGGTCAGCCTCAGCAGTTCGGTCAGCCTCAGCAGTTCGGTCAGCCTCAGCAGTTCGGTCAGCCTCAGCAGTTCGGCGGGCAGCCTGAGCAGTTCGGTCAGCCGCAAACTCCCGCACAGGAACCCACTGCTCCGACCGTTCAGGACGAGATCGCAAAGCTCAACAAGGACTACCTCAACGGTATGATGTCGACGTCGGAGTACCAGGCTAAACTCGCCGAGCTTGAAGGAAAGAAATAATAAATTTGATCGTATTCAAATTCAATGGAGAAAGGTTTTATGACAAATATTCAGAACGCTCCCGTCAGCACCGCGAAAAGGAGCGGCGCAGGCATCGCATTGTTCGTCACCTCGTGCGCCTCAGCCGTACTGTTCGTCTTAGCGATCGTGTTCCATCAGATCGAGTGGGAATGGTTCGCCCGTCTCAAATCTCTGTATTACAGCGGATCGGATTACCGCACGCTCGCGTTTTACGAAATATTCACGTTTTTTCTTCCGGTGATTTCGGCTATACTGACTTTTGCGTCGGTGATCGCAAAAAAAGGAAAGAAACAACTGTTCGGAGCGGCGCTTCTGCTCATCGCGCTTTATTCTCCGCTTGAATTGATCTTTCGCCTTATCAACGGTTCTAAGATACAGGTATCAACTCACAATGTCGCATACTTCGCGGAAGCCGTGATCCTTCTTGCCGCTGCGATCATGTATTTTGTCAAAGCGAACGGGATGATCCCGACGTTCGTCGGCTCCGCGGCGCTTTCGATTTACTTTATGCTCCAAACGGTCAAGCTTTTCATACCTTCGACGTCTGTGAGAGGATTGAGCCTCGCCGTTCTCATCGCGACTTACGCCGGTTTCTTCTGCCTCTCCGCCGCGTTCATACTGAACGCGCTGAGACTGAGAAAAACGAAATAGCCTAAAGCTCCCCGATCTGACGACCGGGGAGCTTTTTGTAAAAACACGGGACTGCCTCGAGGCAGTCCCGTTACTATTATTATTTTGCATAAAGCTCGTCGATGTGAGACGGCTGGAACACGTATTTTTTGAACTTTTGCGGGAACATCGGGTAGCCGCAGAAGTCGATGAGATATTCGCCGCTTTTGAGGATGCGTACTATGTCGTGCGTGTCCTTCGGATTTTCCTTCGTCCAGATGCCGCCGAGTCCCGCCATATCGGGATCGTGGTAGTCGCTTCCGGCGATGACGATACCGCCGACTTCGTCCGCAAGCCTGGCGGCGAGCGCGACGGCGCTGTTGTGCTTCGGGTGGAGGTTGAGTATCTCGATGCCGTCGAGCTTATCGAGCGCGGGGCGTACCATATTCTTGCGGCAGGGGTGCGCCTGGATCATAAGATAATCGTCGTTCTTATAGGTGTCACGGAACTCGCGGAAAGAGCCTTTGCTCATCGGGAAAAGTCTTCTCGCCTCGTCGGGATCGAGTCCGTAGGTGAGGTAGTCGTCGATCGCGTCCGAGAAGCGGAACTCTATCCCGAAAATGACGTTGATACCGATCTCGTCGCCGACTTTCTTAGCGACCGTATAGTCGTTGAAATAGCGGTCGAGGAAGTCTTCCTCCGTCTCGTTTTCGGACGGACCGCCGGGCCAGTAGTGGTTGGTGAGACAGAGCGCGTCGTAGCCGAGCGCCTTATAGTTCCTTACCACGTCCGCGGCGGGGATGT
>CACZZA010000107.1 GCA_902785485.1 uncultured Ruminococcus sp.
AAAAAATTTGTTATTTCGGGATGATTTTACTTGTAGACCGCGTTCTCACTTCCGAGTATTTCGCCGAAAAACGACTGCACTCTCTCGGAATAAGCCACTCCCCGTCCCTTCAATCTGACGTAGTTTCCTTTTTTTGAATCGTAAAGGACCACCGGAGTCTGCCCGTCGAAGATGGAGATAAGATTGAGCGCCTTGCGGTATTTTTCTCCCTCGAGATCCGGCAAACGGAGATAAAGCGTCCTGACCGCGGGCCTCTGCGCCTCGGATCGGGCGGAAGCGGTATCGGCCTTAACTTTTCTTTCGTATTCTCCGTCCTGTACGAGCGGAAACGCGTCCGAGGTTATTAGTTTTACCTCTTCGTCCGAACGCGCCTGAAGCTCTCCCGTCAGCGCGACCGCCGAGTCCTCGGTAAGATACGGGGCGCATTTTGCGTATATTTTCGGAAAAACTATCGCCTCCATCGAAGAATACCTGTCCTCGATACGGACGAAAGCCATTTTTTCTTTGGCTTTTGTGAGTTTGACGGTCACAAGACGGATGATACCGCACAGAACGACTTTTTGTCTGTCGGAATATTCTCCCGTCCCTTCGACGATCTCGTCGCCGTTCTCGATATCGAACGATTCGCGGACGTCCTTTATCGACGCAGGGGCGAGATCCCGTTCGTTTTCGGAATAACCGTCGAGCAGATGACCCGAAAAATACAGATTGGCGACGCTTTTTTCAAAAGCGAGTTTTTCTTTCACTCCGAGTTCGGGGACCGGAGGATATTCGTAGCCCTGTTCGTCCTTCGTGTCCGCTCCGCCGTCGACGGAGAAAAAGTCGAGCTGACCGTCGGCGTTTTTCCTTCCGTTTTCGACCGTCTTGTCGATAAGATATTCGTAGCAGAGCAACAGCTGACTGCGGAAAACGCCCGTCGAGTCAAAGCATCCCGCCTTGATGAGCGATTCGATCTGTCTTTTGTTGAGGTCTGACGGAGTCATCCTCCTCAAAAAGTCTTCAAAAGAGCGGTAAGGACCGTTTTCTCTTTCTTTGACCGCGGAAACGACGAAGTTCCTCCCCACGTTTTTCAGCGCGAGAAGCGGAAAACGTATGCACTCTCCGTCGTATATGAACCGTTCTCCGCTCTCGTTTATATCGGGAGGCAGGAGCCGCAGTCCCATACGGGCGCATTCGTCCTTGTATATCGCTATCGCCTCGTCGTTGCCTATGCACGAATCGAGAAGCGACGCCATATACTCTCCGGGATAGTGCCGTTTGAGATAGGCGGTACGGTAAGTCACGACGGCGTATGACGCCGTATGGCTCTTGTTGAACGCGTATTTCGAGAAACCGACCATATTGTTGAACAGTTCGACGGCGTCGTTTTCGGGAACTCCGCGTTCCGTCGCGTTCTTTACGAAGGTCTCTTTCTCGCTTTCGATCTTGCCCGTCTGCTTTTTAGACATCGCCTTGCGTATGATGTCCGCTTTTGCAAACGAGTATCCCGCCGCCTTGCGGAATATCTGCATTACCTGTTCCTGATAGACGACGACTCCGAAGGTCTCTTCGAGAACGTCCTTTATCAAAGGTATTTTATATACGACCTTTTCCGGTTCGTTCTTGTTTTCGATATAGGTGTCTATCGACCCCATCGGACCGGGACGGTAGAGGGCTATCGCCGCCATTATATCTCCGAAGCGTTCGGGACGGAGCTGGGTCAGGCGCTTTCTCATGCCGACGCTCTCTATCTGGAACAACCCCAGCGTCTCGCCCTTCGAGATCATCTTATAGGTGTCCGCGTCGTCGGTCGGTATCCTCTCGAGATCGAAAGAAGGCTCTTTCTTTTTCACCGCGTCCACGGTGTTCTCTATGACCGTCAGGAAACGCAGTCCCAGAAAGTCGAATTTGAGGAGTCCGAGAGAGGCTATCGTATCCATATCGTACTGGGTAACGAGAGACCCCTTGGTCAACGCGAGAGGAACGTATTCGTAAACCGGTCTGTCGGATATAACGACTCCCGCCGCGTGAGTCGAAACGTGACGCGGCATATCCTCGAGCGCCCTTGCAATATCTATGAGCCTCTTTGCGTCCGGCTCGGAATCGTAGACCTTGCGGAGCGACGGAAGGTCCATCACGTCGTCGAATTTTATCTTTACGAGCGTACTAGTCGTGCCGTCTCCGTTATCGACGGAAAGTCTTCTCGGGATAAGCTCGGCGATACGCGAAGTTTCGGAAAATGAATATCCGAGTACACGCCCTACGTCGCGAACAGCGGCGCGGGGAGCGAGCGTACCGAACGTCGCTATATGGCAGACACGTTCTTTTCCGTATTTTTCGGAAACGTACTCGAATACCTTGTCGCGTTTTTCATCGGCAAAGTCGATATCAAAGTCCGGCATCGAGATACGCTCCGGGTTCAAAAAGCGCTCGAACAGAAGTCCGTATTTGATCGAATCTATTTCGGTTATACCGATAAGATAAGCGACGAGCGAGCCTGCTCCGGAGCCTCTCCCGGGACCGGTGGGAACGCCGTGAGTCTTGGCGTAAGAAACAAAATCGCGTACGATGAGATAATAGTCAGCGTACCCCATCGACTCGATGACCGAAAGCTCGTATTCGGCGCGGCTCTCGTATTCTTCTTTCGGATGCTCGTCGGTGAAAACGATCTGTCCGAGAGACAGGCGGCGCAGGTACCCCTGTTTAGTCAGAGAACGCAGATACTGCGGCGAGGTCTTGCCCGACGGAACGTCGAATTTGGGAAGAACGGTCTTGCCGAACTCGAACGAGACGCTGCACTCGTCCGCGATCTTCAAGGTGTTTTCGAGCGCCTCCGGGACGTAGGAAAATATCTTTTCCATTTCGTCTCCCGTCTTGACGTAGAACTCGTCGTTAGGCAGAGCGAACGGATCGTCGTCAAGAGTCGAACCGGTCTGCAAACACATCAGTACCTTCTGAAGCTCGGCGTCCTCACGGCGCAGATAATGCGCGTCGTTGGTACAGACGAGAGGGATCCCGGTCTCGCGGCTTATCTTTATCAAAGCGGGATTTATCTCCTTGTCTTCCGGAAGAAAATGATCCTGAAGTTCAAGGTAAAAATTGCCCCTCCCGAAAAGTCTGTCGAGCCGTTCGGCGTATTCCTTCGCGGAAGGATAATCGTTTTGAAGTATATATTTGGGTATCCGTCCCGAAAGGCAGGCGGAAAGACAGATAAGTCCTTCGGTATGCCCCTCGAGCAGGTCGAGGTCGATCCTCGGTTTGGAATAAAACCCTTCCTCGAATGCCTTTGAATCGAGATAGATGAGGTTTTTATACCCCTCGTTGTTTTTGCAAAGCAGGATAAGGTGAGAGGTATTGCCTTCGCGCGTGTATTCCCGGTCGAAACGGGTCGTATCGGAAACGTAGACCTCGCAGCCGATTATGGGCTTGACGCCCTCTTTTACGCAAGCGTTATAAAACGCGATCGCCCCGTACATAACGCCATGATCCGTCAGAGCGACGGACGTCATACCGTTCTCCTTGGCGTAGCGCGGTATCCTGTCAACGCGGCAAGCGCCGTCGAGCAGGCTGTATTCGGAATGCAAGTGCAGATGCACGAACGGGCGCATTGTTTTCCTCCTGTGTTATTTCAGGTCGATTTTTTCCGCTTCCTCAACGAGCCTTGCCAGGCGGTGATATACACCGGACTTGGTTATCCTTTCGCCGTGGAGCGCGGCAAGCTCTCCGAGGTTGGCGGACTCGTTTTCGAGACGAAGCGCGGCGGTCTTGCGTAATGGTTCGTCGAGCAGTTCGAGTCTGCCCGAGTCGCGGAGTTTTTTTATCGCCGCCGTCTCTTTCGCCGCGGCGTCGACCGCTTTTCGTATATTCCGCGTATCGCAGTTGATACGCCTGTTGGTATTATTGACAAAATCGCGTCTTATTTTTCCTTCGGCGACGTTGAACGCCTCGCGAGTCTCCCCGAGCAGGAACAAAAACGACTGTATATCCTCGCATTTTCGCATATAAAGGCAATACTTGCCGCGAAAGACCCTTCTCTTCGGAACGACGGAATTGTTGCCCAAAAGCTCAAAAAGCGAATCGGCGAGACTTTCCGAATGTATGCGAAGCTCGAGCGTGTAGCTCTTTGCGGGATCGGATACCGTTCCGCAGGAAACGAATACACCCCGAAGAAAGCTCGTCCGGCACGATTGACAGGAAAAGACCGAAAGATCGATAGCTTCTTCGTTTTGTATCGGATAGCTTCCGGAGCGTTTTTCGGGAGGAAGGAACAGCTCTCTGCCGTATTCAAAGCTTCTTTTACAGCATTTTTTCTTCGGCAGAGTACGGACGCAGGTGTTTTTCAGTTCTTGACAGTATGAACTCATTTCAAGTGATCGCGGTGGATAAGCACCGTCTTGTATTTGTCCGACAGATGTTCGTTGAGCTTGACCGCGATGGCGACGCTGCGGTGCTTGCCGCCCGTACACCCTACGGCGAGCGTGAGGTGCGTTTTGCCCTCTTCAACGTATTTCGGAAGCAGAAAGTCGAGCAAAGGATAGAGCTTTGACAGGAACTCGTCGGCTTGTCCGTCGGAAAAGACGTAGTCGCTGACTTCCTTGTCAAGCCCCGTTTTGTTCTTCAGTGATTCAACGTAATACGGGTTCGGAAAGCACCTTACGTCGAAAACGAGATCCGCGTCGTTTACGAGTCCGTATTTGAAACCGAACGACTCGAGCGTTACGATGAGGTCGCGTTTCTTTTTGAGCGAAAGCTCGTTCATCACGCGTTCGTGAAGCTCGCGCACGGATAGTCTGGACGAATTTATCACGATGTCGGCGTATTCGAATATCGGCATAAGCAGTTTTCTTTCCTGCTTGATAGCCTCCGACATACTGACGTTGAGTATCGGAACGAGCGGATGGATGCGGCGCGTTTCCTTATAACGGCTGATGATCGTGTTGTCGTCGCAGTCGATAAAGACGGTGCGGACGAAATGACCGCTTTCCTTAAGTTTTTCGATCTCGCTTATAACGCTCGAAAACTCTATTTCTCCGCGAACGTCGATGACGAATACCACTTGTTTGGATTTGTTTGGAGTCTTGCCGTAGATCTCGGCGAACTGCGGCAGGAACGAGACGGGCATATTGTCGACGCAGAGATACCCCATATCCTCCAACGCGTCCGCCGCCTGCGATTTTCCCGAACCGGACATTCCGGTCAAAATAATGAATTCCATTTACCCTGCTTTCCCCTTTTTCCCGATCGTCTTGTCAATCTATATAACGAACTTCGCGTTCGATCCTGATCCCGTTCTTTTCAAAAATGACGTCCTGGATACGTTTTATCAGCGTTTTGACGTCGGAAGAAGTCGCCCCGCCTTTGTTTATGATAAAACCGGCGTGTTTGAGCGAAACCTGCGCGCCTCCTACGGTCAAGCCTTTGAGTCCCGCTTCGTCGATGAGTTTTGCGGTGAAGTATCCGGGATAACGCTTGAAAGCACTTCCCGCGGACGGATATTCGAGCGGCTGTTTTTCACGTCTCGCCGCCAAAAAGCCCTCCATTTTGGTATTGATCTCGTCCACGTCTCCGGGAACGAGTTCAAACGACGCGGAAAGGATGACGCAGCCGTTTTTCATATAAGCGCTCTCTCTGTAACCGAACTCGTGAGAACGGTTGTACAGTTCGCCGCGTTTTGACAAAACAGGATCGAAATACGCGCTTTTCTGGAGTATCTTCGATACCTCTCCGTCGTACGCCCCGGCGTTCATATAAACGGCTCCGCCGACCGTCCCCGGGATACCGTATGCAAACTCGAGTCCCGAAAGACCGCTGTTGCGGGCAAATGCCGCGAGGTTGTTGAAAGCGGCTCCCGCCTCCGCGTATATCGTGTTGCGCGAACATCTTATTTTTTTCAGCGAAGTGGTGAACACGACGACCCCGTCGTACCCTTCGTCCGAAAACAGCACGTTCGTACCGTTGCCTAAGACCGTGAATTTGATTTTTTCTTCCGTCAGATAATCTATTACCGCGCAAAACGCGCTTTCGCTTTTCGGCCAGACCCCGTATTTCGCCTTACCGCCTATGCGGAAGCTGGAACGGAGCGACAGGTCGACGTCTTTTTCATATTCTATATTCGCGCATTCTTCAAAAAAGCGTTCTGTATCTGTCAACTTCATGATACCTCCGTAAACTGTTGAAAGTAATAATCCGTATGCAAAGATGCTGTTTTATATTCCGACTTCGCGGGAGGATTCGTAAAGCTCCCTTGCGGAGCCGATCAGCGTATCCGTGATATGCGCGCCGCCCATGATCCTCGCAAGCTCGTTTATCCGTTCGTCTTCCGAGAGACACCGCGCGGAGCTTTCGGTGCGGTCGCCTACGGTCTTTTTCTCGATCAGGAAATGCGCGTCCGCGCACGCGGCGATCTGCGCTGAGTGGGTGATGCATATCACCTGACTCTCCGACGCAGAGGTATGGAGAAGCCTCCCTATTTTCGACGACGTTTTTCCGGAGATGCCGGTGTCGATCTCGTCGAATATCACGGTCTCGACTCCGTCTTTGTCGCGGAGTACGGATTTGAGCGCGAGCATGATTCTTGAAGCCTCGCCTCCGGACGCCGTTTTCGACAGGCTCTTCAGTTCTTCTCCTTTGTTTGCCGAAAGCAGGAACACGACAAAGTCCATACCGTACGCGTTGAATTTGCTCTCGTCCGAATGGATGTCGACCCTGAACTCGACCGACGGCATATCGAGATAAGCGAGATACCTGCACACCTCTTTTTCAAGACGTTTTGCCGCGTCCGAACGCCTTTTGCGGAGTTCGCGCGCGAGAGAAAGCGCCTTTTCGGCGGTCTCGGAATACTCGCGTTTCATCTCCGCGACACGGTCTTCGTTTTTTTCGAGCCCGTCAAGCTCGCGGCCTATTTTTTTACGGTACTCAAGCATACTTTCGACGGTGTCACCGTATTTTCTTTTTGCCTTTTTTATCTGTTCGAGCCTCGTTTCAACTTCGTTCAGCTCGAATGTCGGATCAGCGTCGCCTATTCCGACCTCACTGCGTACGGATTCCGCTATCTCCTCCATCTCATACGCAAAGCTCTCGAGTTTTTCGATATAAGCGTCCGCTTTGTCGTAAACGTCCGATACT
>CACZZA010000108.1:0-7058 GCA_902785485.1 uncultured Ruminococcus sp.
ACCGGTAACGGTCTACGAGGGCGGAAGCAAGCGGACCGAGCGGATCGACCGGTGGGACGATGAAAAGCAGAAAAACGTCACTGTATATTATGAAGCGTACGAGGTCCCGTACGGCGTTTTCAAGCTGATATTCAAAGAAGGCGACCCGATCGAAGGAAGGGACTACGAGCTGCGCGACAGAGGGCTTCGCGTCGATATTTGGACGGATCAGTCCGATACGAACGAATGGACTGTCGGAAAGCATAAAGCGTATATCAGCGTACTCGGATTCACAAAAGAGTTCGAGGTCGAAGTCGTCGAGTCTCCGGTCGAGGATATAGAACTCGATCCCATAGTCATCTACGAAAACGGAAGAAAGCACACCGAACGGTGGGACTATTGGGACGACGAAAAGAAAGAGGACGTACACGTCGAGTTCGAGGCGTACGACATCCCGCTCGACGGCTTTAAGATCATATTCAAGAACAACACGTCCGAAGAAGGCGACTTCAACGATCTGCGTGAAAAATATAACGAAAATCTGAACTTCTACACCGATCAGTCCGATACCAACGTATGGGGACTCGGTAAACACGAAGTCACGTTCAACGTTCTCGGCTTTACCAAAGTAATAGAAGCCGAAGTCGTCGAGTCCCCGATCGAGGATATCGAGATAGATTACTCTCCGATCTATTTGGAAGAACCCAAACGGCACATCAAATTCGACTATTGGGACGACGAAAAACAGGAACAGGTGATCACCGAATACGACGCTTACGATATCAGGATAGGTCAGGCAAAGGTAACGTTCAAGGAAGGCGATCCCTACGAGGGTGAGTTCTTCGACTTTTCCGACGTTTACGGAGAATGGATAGACGTATACACCGACCAGTCGGAAACGAACTCCTGGGGTATCGGAAAGCACGAGTTCACTGTTTCGGTAATGGGCTTTACCAAGACCTTTGAGATCGAAGTCATCGAAAGCGAGCTTTCCGACGTCGAGATAGCCCCCGTTAAAGTCTACGAGGGCGGCGAAAAGAGACACGTCGTCAGAAACGAATGGGACGACGAAAAGCAGGAGGACGTTCGCGTCGAATACGACGAATATGAGGTGCGGACCGGCGTTATCAGGCTGATCTTCAAAGAAGGCGACCCGATCGAAGGAAGGGACTACGAGCTTCGCAACGACTACGGGATCGACTCCGAGATGTGGACCGATCAGTCCGATACCAACGTATGGGGACTCGGTAAACACACAGCGACCTTCTACGTTCTCGGCTTCAGAAAAGAATTCGAGGTCGAAGTCGTCAAGTCTCCGGTCGAGGATATAGAACTCGATCCCATAGTCATCTACGAAGGCGGCAGCACTCACACGGAATACATAGACTATTGGGACGACGAAAAGCAGGAGGACGTACACAAAGAGTTCGAGGCGTACGACATCCCGCTCAACGGCTTTAAGATCATATTCAATGACAACACGTCCGAAGAAGGCGACTTCAACGAGCTGAGGGATAAGTATAACGAAAATCTGAACTTCTACACCGATCAGTCCGAAACGAACGTCTGGGGAGTCGGCAAGCACGAAGTCACGTTCAACGTTCTCGGCTTTACCAAAGTGATAGAAGCGGAGGTCATTCCCTCCCCGATAGAGGATATCATCATCGATCCTCTCACGATCTACGAAAACGACCGCGTACACACCGACTTCGAATGGGTATGGGACGACGAAAAGCAGGACAACGTTCCGGTCCCGTACAAATGCTACGAGGTCCCCGTAGGAAAAATCAAAGTGATCTTCAAGGATGGCGGGACGTTTGAAGGTCAGATGTTCGAATTCGAAGAAAAGTACGGCGAATGGATCGAATTCAGAACAGATCAAGCCCCCGGAAACGAGTGGGAAAAGGGCAAACACACCTACACTCTGTCGGTGATGGGCTTTAAGAAAGACTTTGAAGTTACGCTTACCGAAACGCCGATAGAAGACGTCACGTTGGTACAGCCGTCCGTCATCTACGCCGGCGCTCCCAAATACCCCGATTATTATTACGAAACCGATCCCGACACCGGAGATTGGACAGAGACGGAATACAAAGCGTATAACGTTCCGGTCATGGAGGTCACGATCAGATATAAGAACGGAAAAACGGAAACGGCAGACCTTCACAAATATGCGGAAGAAAACGGGATAATCGTCAATATCGAGACCGACCAGTACAAAGAAGAATGGGGTGTCGGCGACCACACGGCGACGCTCTCGCTGCTCGGTTTTTCAAAAGAATTCACCGTCAAGGTCATTGAGCATCCCGCCAAGAGCATTACTCTCGACCGCGATACCGTGTACCTTACCGAAGGGATCGACGGCTACTACGTCGGAGAAGGCGCAGACAGGACCTTCACCTATTTCGTAGGGAACATCGAGACCGATTTCAGCCTCGTCATGGCGGACGAGTACGGCGGCATCACTCTTAACAGCGAGTACGGCGCTTTCAACCTCAACGGCGATTATTACCCGCTTGAATACGGCGATTTCGACAAGGATCCGTCCGAATGGAAAGCGGGAGAAACTCATACGAGAAAGGTCGGTATTTTCGGAGTTGAAACGACGCAGTCCTTCGTCACGCTCGAAAACGAATACGTTTCCGCGCAGATCAGCGGAGAGGAAGAACTCATACTTACTCTGACAAAGAAGAACGGCGAGACCGAAAATTACAGAGTTGTGACGTTTCTTCCGATGTCGGGTATTACGGGAGACCTCGAAGGCGACCTTATCACGGAAGGAAGGAACTTCACTCACGTAAGGCTGACCTACAACGCGACCGAAAGTCCGCTCGACTACGACAAGTCCATTCAGTTGACCGTAGGCGAAATGGAAACGAATGTGCTTGAAGGGTGCGAGTTCTTCAGACTGGCGAACCTGCCCGACAGGTATATCGAGCTTGCGCTTACATTCCGTACCGTTTCCGAGGAAGACGGGATGATGCTCTTCAAGGGCTACGACGGACACCTCACCGTCAGCGCGGCTGACGCGCTCCTGACCTTCGCGGCGGACCTCTGCTCGACTCCCGATATGCTCGTTGACGTCGAAGGCGACGACGCGACCTACGTCAGACTCACCCTCGACGAGGCGAAACGTTACGTTGCTTCCATCAGCGATATAAAGAACTTCGACGCGACGAGAACGAGTTATAAAGTCGAGGACGGAACGGTGCTCGTGCCGCTCTACCGGGATTACAGAAGGTTTGAAACGGAATACGAAAAGACAGAAGACGGTTTCCGCTTCTCGGCTGCGGATGAGTTCGACGACAGTTATGAACGCATCGTGATCGAAACGGACAAGACGGCGCGCATCAAGTCGATCGTCTTCGTCAACGATACGCTCGATCCCGACCCCGGAGACATCGATCTTCCGATAGACGATATTCCCGACGACGACGTACTCTACGGTGACGCCAATGACGACGGAAAAGTCACCGCGCTCGATATAGTCAGACTCAAGGCGTACATCGCCGCGGGCAAGTCCTCGAGCGTCATCGTCGGACCCGGCGCGGACGCGAACGGCGACAGCGTCGTCGACTCGCTCGACGTCGTCAGACTCAAGAGATATTTTGCGGAATACGACCCCGTGGCAAAAGAATCAAGCGTCAGATTAGGTCCGGAAAAATAAGATATTACAACAGAGGCTGTCGCAAAACACCGTTTTGCGACAGCCTTTTCTACTTTATGACAGCGTAATTACTTTGTCTTGTCCGGGAAATAAGCTTCTCTCGTGTTGAGGCTCCAGGAGTTGACGTCGTTGGCGTCGTGTCCGTCGAGACAGAACCAATCTCCGGGAACGAACATATTCCCGTTGTTTTTATAAGGATCTATCTCGGTGGAATAATAGATATATTGCTTACTCTCCTTTTTCTTTTCGTTTGAGATTCTCTTACCGGTGAATGGATTAGTAGCGTTTTCTATAAGATTCTCGGTTGCAAGCGTCGGAACGTCCGCATTTGTCATGAATTCATCGGAAAAACTGAATTCCTTAGCGTCAAAATCCTTAACGAGCAGCCACGGGAGCCACGTTTCGATATTGAGTCCGAGCGCGGTCCCGCGTTCCGGTCTGCAATCCAGCGTTATACCGTGATCAGCGACGAGAATAATGCGGGTGTTATCATAAACGCCCTCTTTTTTCATGTAATCGAACCACTGCCCGAGCTTGATGAGAGAAGCCATATTGATGTGATAGTGCGACATTTTCCACGCGGTATCCATTTGAAGCGTCGCCCCGTCAAGTGTAAAGCGGTCGGCGTTTGCTTCGTCATATTCACTGTTGTCTACCACCTCGCTCGGAGTGTAATCCGGCTCCTGAAGAAGCATAGGCTCGTGAGTTGAAAGCGTTTCAAAGCACAGGAAGCTTCCCTTTGTCCCGTCGGTAAGCTTGGCTATCCCGGGAAGGTTGTCAAGCATATTATAGGAATCCATAAAATACTTGAATATACCGGAAGCGTGAGAGGCGTCCGTCGTCGTCTGCCCTGCCGCCTCGGCTTTGGATACGTCGGTATCACTGCGGAAATAATAACCGTTGTCATAGATATGCGACTGAAGGAACTCGGGAGAGATCTTCATTATGCTGTACATAAAGAAGTTACGCATATTATTATTGATGATCTGCTCCTGATAGATCTTCGGCGAAAAAGCGCCGTCAGCCTTGAAAACGTTTATATTCGGACAATCGTCAAAAATCGAAATATCCGGTATCCATTCGTAATTTGCGTAAGGCGGGTCGAACACCGTGACGTCATACCCTTCGTTGTCAAACAGTACAGGCATCATTTTCAGAGCCTCGTTGTGTTTGTCGACGAGTTTTTCCTCGGAGCGCTTGTTCATCTCCTCGGGGATATATTCATATCCGCCATACAGTCCGGGAACGCCGAAATTTGTTGCGTTGCCGTATGAAACGGTATTGGTGTATACGGTAAATCCGGAAAACTGTTCCTTCAGCTCGGGCTTTTCATTGAACAGGTACGGAAGAAATTCGCCCATCGCCCTGTCAAGCATAAACACTACCACGTTCTTTCCGTCACGCGAAAGTGTGTACCAAGGCGTTTCAGACTCTTCATAATATTTTTGACGGACCGATTCAACACCTTTGTTGATACCGGAAACATCAAACGGCACCATGACCGCGAGAGCCAACACAAAGACTGCGATGACTGCGAACAGTTGTTTTTTGAAAAAACGGAACAGAACAAGAAATATCAGTACTACTACAGCTATAACTCCGATATTAAGCAGCATTTCTTTCCGTTCGAACAATACTCCTGTTTCAAACTGAAGCGTAGGCGTCAGATTCCCGAGATTTTTCCCGAAAAACATATAGTTTACAACGCAAACTCCGCAAGCGACCCAGATCACGCGTTCAAACATAACCTTTGCTTTCGGTTTGAAAAGGCGGTAAAACACGCCTCCCCATATAAAGAAAGCTCCGAAGGCTATACAAAAAGAATATACGATAAACCAAATCGGGTGTTTGAACACCACGACGTCAAAAAACTCCTGCGGCGAAGATTTGATAACGGAAGTCGGTATAGTCAGTCCGATCAAGACCGAAAGAAACAGCGCGCCGGAGAAAAACAGCTTTTTGTCGGTAACAGGTTCTTTTTCATCTTTGTCTTTCTTTTTAAGCATACTGATAATCAGAGGCGAAATCAGAAGCAGACCGGCAACCGACACAAAGAACCTCTTGAACAGGGTCCCCGACGGGTAAAAGAACGCGCCGAAGACTACCGCCGCCGCGCCGCATACCGCCGAAAGTACGGCGAGTACCTTTCCGGGGTGTTTCAGCTTATAGAAAACGGTCTTGACGAGCGAGAACACGTTATTCAGCGTCCAGTAGAACACGAGTCCGGAGGGTGACGAATAGAGGAAAAACAGGAAGAAGATCGCCATCGCGTAGAGCTGGATCTTAGTCTTCAGCGGGCTTCCCTTCGTGAATATCACGCAGGACACGAGGTTGACGGCGGTCATTATGATCGGAAGGAGGTTTATCGCCGTTCCGCCGATATTGATGAGTCCGTCCGCCTGTCCGAGGTCGGCTATCGGTCCGAACGAAACGCCCTTGAGCAGTTCGAGTCCGGACAGGAAGCGGTACGCGGCGATGAAGAACGGGATCTCGAGGAGCAGCGACACCGCGCTGCGAAGGACGTACGTCGGCTTATAATCGTTCTGCCTGTAATACGTCTGGAGTATCATCATCTTTTCGTCGCCCTTGAAGGTCCTTTTGATGTGCGATACTCCGGGATGGAGGCGCTTTTCGATCTCTCTTTCCTCCTCCTGCATGGCGTCCGCGCGCATATAAAGCGGCAGGATGAGAAAGTTCATAACAAGGCTGAGCGCTATTATCGAAAGTCCGGGATCCTGTATCATCTTATACGCCGCGACGTATATGACTTCAAACAGGAGCTGGAGGGGCTTGAAAAGAACGGCGTCAACAATACCTAAAAAAGTCATTTGCTCTCGACCTCCCCTTTCTTGAGTTCCTCGAATTTAGCGACGAGCCAGTCCGCCGCGCGGACGGCTCCCTCGCCGGGATACGCCCACGTCTCGCTCCGGGCGGCGTCCCTGCCCTTCGCAAAGCTCGGATCGGAAATACATTTTTCGATCATTTGCGGAAGCTCTTTCAGATTTTCGGACGTCACCTGCATACCGAGCTTCGGAAGCGTGTCGAACGTCCAGATCGTGTCTTTGTCGAGCCACCAGCAATCGTAAGGACTGCTGTCGAAAGTGGTATCGGCGTAAATAACGGGTTTATCGTAAACGAGCGAAAAGTCGAAAACGATGCCTGAGAAATCGGAGATCAAAAGATCGGAACGGCGCAGCACGTCGAAGTTGTCGACGTCGCGGTTCCATTCGAGGTCGTCGGACGCGGGATAGCTCGTCATCAGCTTGTCCATCAGCTCCGTTTCGGATTTGAAAGACTGCGGATGAGGACGCACGACGACGTGAAATCCGCCCTCGAGCAGTGTGTCTATGATCTTTCCGCCGAATTTGTTGAAGATCGAGCTGGGACCCCACGAGGGAGCGAGCAGTATCGT
>CACZZA010000108.1:7063-12176 GCA_902785485.1 uncultured Ruminococcus sp.
CGGGATCTTTCCTTTTTCGTCCTCGGCTTTGAGACGCTTGACCATCTCGTCCATATAGGGGATACCTATTTTATAAAGCTCCTTCGGGGTCGTCTTGCGTTTGGCTTCAAGCTCGCGCAGGTCGTCCGCCTGATAATCTCCCGAAAGAAGCACCGCGTCGTAATAATCGAGCGCGAACATACGGTAAAGGGTCGACTCGTTGGCGCAGTGGAGCATGTGCACGTAATACTTGACCTTTTTCGAGCGTTTCCACTGGTAAACGTCGAGTCCGGGAGTCGTCGCGAGCAGGAGCGTCGCTTCGAGAAAATTCAGTTTTGAAAACGGCTTGTTGCCGTTTCCGATGAACTCGCCCTTTATATGCGGATATGGGTTGTCGAGCGCGGGATCGTCCTCCGACGCCGTCATATAGATAACGTCTACCCCTCTTTTATCGAGTTCGCGTACGACAGGCTCGAAAACGGGCCAGTACCGCTTGTCGTCCGAAAAAATAACGAACTGAGCGGACTCATCCTCGGTCCCCTTGTGTTTTCCTCCCGAAAACCAAAATCTGAGCTTGACCCATAACGCGCGCAAAGCAAAACCGAGAGTGCCGATAAGACCGATAATGATCGTAAAAAGCATACTCCCGGTACCGGGGTCGATATACAATCTCATATTCTCACTCCTTGCCGTTATTATACGGCCGCTGATAAAACAAAAAGTCAATAGAATGAATAAAATCCTAAATAATAATATAACATATTATGCGACCGAAATCAATACTTTTCGACAAATTGCGCGCATAAGGTTTGACACAAAAGTACAGCCGCCCCTTTCGGAGCGGCTGCAGCAGTTTTACGTTATCTTCGTGATACGCGAGCCATCAGCCTGCGATCTCGTCGATCTTGGACTTATGCTGAGCGTAGAAGACCGCGTCGTTAGCCCGGATATACAGCGCGACGTCGCGGAGAGAAACGTTGATGTTTCCGGTCGCTGCGTCAAGGAAGTTTTCAACTCCGGAAAGATCCGCGTAGGTGACGTAGGTGAGGCCCGCCTCGTCGATATATTCGACGAACGGACGGAACATTATCTTCGACGCGTAGTTAGCGGAGCCTATCCCGGTTATCGCCGCGGCGAAGGTGTACCTGCCGTTATCAAGATAGAAGACGTCCGTTCCCTCTCCGTACGCGAGCGCTGTTGCGCGGGCGTTATCGGGAGTCAGCGCCGCGGTCATGTTCCTGCCTAAAAGGATGCCGTAGCGGTTGACCTTATATCCGTCGTTTTCGAGCGTGAGTCCCCTCAGCGCGGACGTGACGTACGCGCGGACTCTGAGCGAATAGTCGGAAGGTCTGATCGACGCGCCCAAATAAGCGAAGTCGGAAAGCGTCATTGCGTCTGCCGCCGCCTTGCCGTCAGTCGTAACGTTGAGCGGGACGGTCGTGTTTCCGGCGATAAGCTCGACGGAAGACGAGAATGCGCTGACCTTGCCCGAGGAGAGTCTGATCGCGTTGGCATTTTTCGCCTCTTCACAGCTTGCGTACGTATCATAAGCGACGAGATCGGAGTAAGGCGCGGTGTAGCTGTTGACCGAGGATACTGCGGTTCCCGCCGAGCCGGTAGTCTGAGCGACAGAGCTATTGAAAGTCGCGTTCAGAGTCGAAGAAGCAAGCGGTATCAATTCTCCTCTTGCAAACGACGCGTCCGTGACGCCGGAAGCCGTCAAAGACGACAGATCGTACAGGGGAGGATACACGACAGTGAACCACGCGGTCCAGGTCGTAGCGCCTACCGTATGCTCGGTGAAGGACGAAGGATCGGTGAAGAACGTATACAGGTCGGGATCGTCAACGAGGGTAAGGTCGAGCACGTTGCGTCTGTGCGTGGTATTCGCCTGATTGCCGTTGTTGACGCGGTTCACGTGGAGTCTCGAGACCTTCGATATATCTATATCGCTTCCGCCGACGAATTTGACGTAAACGTCGTTACGGGAAGAACCGTTCTGGTTCGGGTAGACGAATTCCGGAAGAGTACCGCCCGAGATCTCCCAGTAATTGTGTTCTCCTATGACGCTGTATCCGTTTACGCCGTTAAAGTTCGTTGCTCCCGTGGCTGTGGCGATAATGCTTCCGTTGAACGTACCGCCCTTGATATAGACCTTGAGCATTCCGGAAACGGACGTGCTCTTGAACGAGCCCGAAGCGGAGCTGCCGGAGTTCAGCACATAAACGTCTTTGCTGAAGGTCCCGCCTTCGATCGTGACCGTCGAATCGCCTTTGGCGTTGACGCCGTTGTATCCCGTCAACGAAACGGTACCGGTCAAATCGCCTGCATTTTTCCCGATCTTTATGTCGACGTTACCGATCTGTCCGTATCCGCCGTAAATGCCGTCAGAGTCGATCGACTCCGCATGAGCCTTGCCGGAGCCGCAGCAGCCGCCGGTGATCACTCCCTCGACGTTACCGGACTTGATCTCAAGAGAGGAGTTCTGGTATACGAACGAATCCGTCATTCCGATATTACTTCCGCCGTAAACGCCGACCGAAAGAGTCTTGTCGTTTCCGACGTTGATAATGAGCGAGGAGGACTGTTCTTCGCCATCCGCTCCGATCGTTCCGTTGGATCCGAACAGATACGAACCGCCGTAGATGTCTTTCGAGAACGTACCGCCGTTGATCTCGACGACGGACGAGCCGAGATAAGTGCATCCGGTGTTAGCCGTGCCGGTCTGGAGTCCACCGATTATAAGACCGGAGAACGTACCGCCGTTGATCGTGATATGAACGTCGTAACGGATCTTTGCGTTCGTCGCGGACGAGATAAGATGTACGCCTTTGACCGCGGAAACGGCGCCGTTGTCTATCGTGATCTCATATTCGGGAGCGACGGACGAGGTGTTCGCCTTTTGAACGACGCAGCCCGCGACGGTGTTGACCTTGCCGTCGGTGTTGATATAAAGCTTGCCGCCGATATTGCCAACGTTATTGCTCGTCGCGTATATGCCCGCCGCGATATAACGTCCGATGACTGCGGAATCGAGAACGCTTATATCGGTCGAGCCGGTCACGCTGTTGCTTCCGAGGTACTGGCTGCCCGCCGCGTTGGCTACGTTCGCAGTTCCCGCTATAACGAGTACCGGATCGTTTATCGCGCGGGAGTATGCGGTCTGCGACACGTTAGCGGCGACGACGCACCAGTATCCGCTTTCGACTCTGACGGACGCGCCGACAGCGTTCGGACGTCCGGTGTAGGTCGTGGTGTTCCAGGTGGTGACGACGGTGTCAAGGTTCGAGATGTTCGCTCCGAACTTGCCGGACGCGCCGTTCGGGAAGAAGAACGCGTTGTTTCCGGTAGTGCCGGCGCCTCCGACCTTAATATTGTCAAATTCAAAGTTGCCCGCGAACACGAGGGTAAAGCCTCCCGTATGGAGCAGGCTCGGAGACGCGGTATTCCCCGAAGTAACGGTGACTTTATGCGCGGGGATCGCATCGACGGATCCGAATACGGCGTCAGCAGACGCTATGTAGTCCGCGTTCATAACGAATTCGACGTCGAACGACTCCGCCGACTTCAGCGCCTGTTCTATCTTCGCTTTGAAGTCGTCGCCGGAATTATATTCAACTCTGACGGCGTCGGATACGCCGACAAGTCCGTTTTCTCCTTTCGCGCCTTCAAGCTCGTAGGTCGTTCCGCTGAGCTTTCTGCTTGCGGAAACCACATAAGGCGTGATGAGCGCCGGATCTCCGTCGGGTACGTTCGTCGCGTTGAACGATACCGTTCCGAGCGTTCCGGAATCGGAGAGCGCCGCGCCGTCGTAGGTCAGGTAGACCGCGCCGTCAACGGACTTTGCGATCACGTTGTTTCCGGAAGCGGACGCGAACGAGAGCTTGGACGAGTCATAAGAGAGCTTGACAACGGCTCTTTCGATGCCCTCCGCTCCGGTGTAGGTCACGGGAACGGACGCCGTCTGTCCGGTGGTGACTCCGGTCACCTTTGCGGCGGTGAAGACGGCTTCGGTGAAGCCCTGTTCTCTGTCTTCCACGGTCGCGTAGACCTTGTCGGCGGTGTCCTCGGTGTTGATCGAGAACTGGCTGACTTTAGAGAAATATCTGTCCTGTACGGTCGAATAGTATCTGACCTGTACGTCCTCTCCGTCCTCGGAGAAGTAAAGCATGGCTACGAGTCCGCAGGTGCCCTCTCTGTCAAGTCCGGGGCCTTGCGGGTTGACGTTGATCTCGTTGCAGACGTTGCCCGTGTCGGAGACCGTCTTCGCCCAGACGACGCGTCTGCTGTAAACGTGTCCCGAGATGAAGAAATCGACGTTGTCGTACGGCTTTACAAGCTCGTTGAAGAGCGTGTCGCCGTTGACCTTGTATCTGCCGGAAACGGGGTCAGTGGTCGACTCGTCGCCCACTCTGTAATGAGTCCCGTTGCAGGAGAGGTAGCAGTGGGTCGTGATTATGACTCTGTGGTCCGGATGCGCCTCGATAACGCCCTTAGCCCACGCGCGGACCTCGGGAGAGGCGTTTTTATCGATGGTTATTATGAGATATTTCGTATTTCTCGTGCCGAGAGTCGCGGTCCGGTAGCTGTTGGTCAGGTCCTCGCACCAGCCTTCGATAGTGTCCGCGTAGGCGGTGCCTGTGAAGGTGTCCGTGAACATCTTGAGGTTCTGACCGTCCTCGTTGGACTGTCCGGCGCTCGTTCTGTCTTTCGCGAGAATGTCGTGGTCGCCGCGTACCAGAGCGTACGGGATGATACCGTCATAGCGCGCGTATTCGTCGCGGATGACCGGCCATTCCTCGTCCTTGTTGAAGTTCGTCATATCGCCGACGTTGAGGATATATCCGAGCTTCTGTTCCTTATAATTATCAAGGAACCAGTCGCCGAAATAGTGGAGCTGATCGGGATTGTATCCGGTGATGATCTGCTGGTCGCCGATGAGAGCGATCGAGTAGTCCCAGTCGTTCAGCGGCTCGACCTGATCTGTGTTGACCCACTCCTCGTTGTTGCGGTTGTGGGTCATCGGGTAGTTGCCCGCGAGGTCGGGGATAACACGCGCGCCCTGTTTGCCTTCGCAGTCGTAGTGCGCGATAAGAGCGGAATCGTTGAGGTCTATCGACGTCATATCGAGCGC
>CACZZA010000109.1 GCA_902785485.1 uncultured Ruminococcus sp.
AGGGGGTTAGGAGGCACTTCCGCCGCATTCGCGCGGAAGCGCAACTCCTCCCCTCCTCGACCTCCCCACACCTCAACGAGGAGTCCTACCCTTTATCTCACTCCGTAGGTGAAATCCTGTTATTACGTTTGTAATTATCGTTCGCATCGCCATTTGGAACACTACCGTTCATTCAGCAATAATCGTTTACATAACTGCCAAATGGCTCGGCTTTGTAGGTGAAGAAAACAAGAATTTAACGAACTAACGATTGCCTTTATAAACGGTTTCCACAGACTTCACTTCAAGTCAGCGAGCGACCACTACCCGGTACCTCTCACTTTGGGAGAGGTGGCGCGGCGTGTCACGACCGCCGTGACGGAGAGGGTTTTACGAATAGCAACCAACCGCTTGCGTGCCCTCTCAGTCAGCTTCGCTGACAGCTCCCCCATAGGGGTGAGCTATTGATATGGGCGTTCGCTCGACACGGATAGGTGAAGTTTGTTGCTCTCGGTAAGTAACTTTACCTGCGATGGATCGCCCTGCGCGAAGGTATCGTGGATGAGGATCGTTCGACCGTGACCCGAAGGCGTACTTTCTGTACGTCGAGCGGTCACGGTCGGACGAAGCGCATATTGCCACTGAACAAGGGTTTATAGTTAGTCAGCGGTCATCGCCGGGAGACCGAGTGCGATATATTTTCCCGTGAATAAAAACAAGGGACTGGTTTTTTCAGTCCCTTATTTATTCCATCATTTTTTTGCGTATTTTTGCCCTGACTTTTTCTGTCACTCCGACCGAGTCGAAATAGGCGTCGAGGCTCCCGTATGCCCGTTTTATCAGGCGGATCATCCCCGTGAGGTTTTCCTCGGTCGGGATGATCTTGGTCATATCGCGATTCGGGTCCGCGGCGAGCAGGCGGTCGAAAATGGGCTTGTCCGTCTCGCGTGTGACCATATAGTCGTGAACGATATCACGTCTTGTGACCCCGCAGATATAAAGCAGATAGCAGGCGATGATCCCGGTGCGGTCCTTGCCCGCCGCGCAGTGGAAAACAACTCTGTTTTTGCTGTTCGCCACGGTCTTGAGTATTTTCGGAATATTGCGGTGTGTCCCCTCGCGGAAATACGCCTCGTACAGGTGCTTGTTTACGACACCCGGAACGGGTCCGTCGTAGATGGTATAATTGTGATATTCGAACGCGGGATCGTTTACGAACGGTCCCGGCTTTTTCTCAAGCTCGGTCTCACGCCGCAGGTCGATAACGGTCGTAAAACCGTTATTTATCAGCAGTTCGCGGTCGCGCGGAGTCAGTTCCGTCGGCAGATCGGTCCGCAGTATCCGCCCGTAACGCGTGAATCCCTTTCCCGCGCGATAACCGCCGAGGTCGCGCGTGTTGCAGGTCGATTCGAGCAGACTGTCGGGGACGGTGTACCACGCGTTTGCGTATTCGTCGTACGGTCTGCGGCGGTCTTCGAGCGCCTTTGTCTCTTTGATACAGACCTCAACGCATTTTTCGATAAGCTCGTCCGCGCGCTCGGGCGTGAAATAAACGCACTTTCCTCTCCCCTTCTTGCGGAAGTCTCCTTTGAGCCCTTCCTCCATAAGAGGCAGATCGAACGGATAGATCTCAAATATTTTCTCGGATGGCGAAAGGAACAGACCGACGTCGGGCGACAGCGCGTATCTGTCTTTCAGATACGCGTTTATCAGCGCGTAGTCCTTATGGAGCCGTTTGACCTTCTCGACGTTGTTCTCGCGCGGGTCGATGTCGAAGCGGGCGAACATATATTTGCGGTGTTCGATATCCTTAACGAGGTGCAGATAATACCCGAGATAAAGCCCGTCGCGCCGCATTATCCGTCCGTACTTCCCGCGGAAAGCCGTCAGACCGTACGTCGTTTTGCTGTGACCGCAGTATTCCGTTTTGAAGTGCGTTATCTCACGGGCGTTCTTTCGCGCGAGCGAAACGGCGTTTTCCTCCTGCCTGTACGCGTCGGGCAGTATCGCGCCGAGGCGCAGCCGCTCCGCACCGTCGATCCCGAGTCTTCTTATCACCTCGCTTATCACCGCGAGATGTATCATCCTTGAAGCCATATCACTTTTCTCCCGCCGTCTTTGCGTTCGACAGCATCAACTTGAGTCTGTTTTCCTGATTGACGCGCGACGCGCCGGGATCGTAGTCGATGGCAACGATATTGACGTCGGGACGAATGTCGCGTATCGGCTTCATCATACCCTTGCCGCAGATGTGGTTAGGCAGACAGCCGAACGGCTGTGTGCAGACGATGTTCGAGCAGCCGCCCTCGGCAAGCTCGAGCATTTCGGCGGTAAGGAGCCATCCCTCGCCCATTTTGACGGCGTGGCTGATGAGCTTGCCCGCGCTCCCGACGACCGAATCGAAGCTCGCCTGCGGACGAAATCCGCCTTTTTCAAGCGCCCTTGAGATGTCGTCGCGTTTCTTGCAGACGAAGCGGTACAGAAAGCGCGAAAGATAGCTTTTCGCCCTTTTTCTGCCGTAGAACTTATAGTCGATGATGCCGTTATAGATGCAGTACAGACAAAAATCGATGAGTCCGGGGACGACCGTCTCCGCGCCCTCGCGTATGAGAAAGCGTTCGAGGTCGTTATTGCCGAGGGGCGAGTATTTGACGAATATCTCGCCGACGATGCCGACCCGCGGTTTTTTTTCATCCGTACGTTCTATTGTCGCGAAGTCTTTCACGATAGCGTCGTAATTGCGTTTGACGCTCGAGTAGCTCTTCTTTTTGACTCCTTTGAGTTCCTTCGCGAGGCGGCGCGTCCATTCGAGCGCCTTTTTCTCCGCCTCGCCGGGATTTTTTTCGTACGGGCGCACCTGATTGAGTACGTTCATCAGAAGGTCTCCGTACGCGACGGCGTAAACCAGTTCGAGCATGAGCGGGAGAGTGAGTCTGAAGCCGGGGTGCTTCTCGACTCCGGTGAAGTTGAACGAAATGACGGGAACGTACTCCATTCCCGCGCGCCCGAGCGCCTTGCGTATCAGCGAAACGTAGTTCGACGCGCGGCATCCTCCGCCCGTCTGGAACATCAGAAGCGCCGTTTTGTGCGTGTCGTATTCTCCCGAAAGAAGCGCGTCCATAAACTGCCCGATGACCAGCACCGCCGGATAACAGGCGTCGTTGTGGGTGTAGCGAAGTCCCGTGTCGGCGATCTTTTTGCCCGACGTTTCAAGCACCTTGAAATTAAATCCGTGCAGGCGGAAAACGCTCTCGATGAGCTTGAAGTGCATCGGGAGCATATTCGGCACGAGTATCGTGTAGTCCTTTTTCATTTCTTTCGTGAAAAGGACGTAATTCTTATTTTGCATTTTCCGCCTCCTTCTGCTCCAGAGCGCCGAGGAGCGAGCGGATCCTGATCTTGACCGCGCCGAGATTGGTTATCTCGTCGATCTTTATCTGCGTGTAATATTTGCCGTTCCTCTCGAGGATCGACCTTACTTCGTCGGTCGTTATCGCGTCGACCCCGCATCCGAACGAAACAAGCTGTACGAGCTCGACGTCGCTCTGCTTCGCGGCGAACGCCGCCGCGCGGTAAAGCCGCGAATGGAAGGTCCACTGGTCGAGCACGTTCACGTACTGCGTCCCCTCCAGATGACAGACGCTGTCCTCCGAAACGACGGCGAGACCGAGGGAGGTTATGAGCTTATCTATCCCGTGTCCGATCTCGTTGTCGATGTGATACGGACGTCCCGCGAGGATGACCGTACGGAGTCCCTTTTCCCTCGCATAGCGAAGCGCCTTTTCGCCCTCTTCGGCAAGTCGTTTTTTGTATTTCGCGTACTCGTCGAACGCGTATTTCGCCGCCTTCGCCGCCTCGCGTTTCGTTATCGACGGATCAAGCGCGTCCTTGTGGAGCATAAACGACTTCGCGAGCGATCGCGGCGAGTCGATATTGAGATACGGCGAGAAAAAGTTGATCTTATTAAGCTCGTCCATATTGCCGCGCAGGACCTCCCCGTAATACGCGACGACCGGGCAGTTATAGTGATTGTCGGACATTTTTTCGTCGACGTTGAACGTAAGTCCCGGGTAGAACACCGTCCCGCACCCGTTTTCGATCAGCTCGAGAACGTGTCCGTGCATTATTTTGGCGGGATAGCACGCCGTGTCCGACGGGATCGTGAACTGTCCCTTTTCGTAGGTCGAGCGTTTTGAGAGCGCCGAAAAACAGACCTCGAAGCCGAGGGACGCGAAGAACGCGCGCCAGAGCGGCGCAAGCTCGAGGGTAGAGAGCGCGGTGGGAATTCCGATCCTGCCCCTCGTCCCGTCAGTATGTGAGATCGACTCGAGATATTCGCGTTTCCACTTGTAGACGTTGGGTATCTCCTCTTTCGCCTGTATGCCGAGTCCCTTCTGGCACTGGTTTCCGGTGATGAATTTCTTGCCGTCGGAGAACGTGTTGACGGTCAGATGACAGCCGTTGGAGCATCCCTTGCAGACGACCGACTTCGACGTGTGTGTGAAGTTTCTGAGTTCTTCTATTCTCTTGATGTTGCTCTTTTTGAACTTTTTGGAGTAGAGCGCCGCGCCGTAGGCTCCCATCAGTCCCGCGACGGACGGGCGGATCACGTTCCTTCCCATCTCGCGCTCGAACGCCCGCAGTACGGCGTCGTTGTAGAAAGTGCCTCCCTGCACGACGACGTTCTTTCCGAGGTCCTCGGGCGACGACGCGCGGATGACTTTATATATCGCGTTGCGCACCACGCTGACGGAAAGCCCCGCCGAGATATCCTCGACCGAAGCGCCGTCCTTCTGCGACTGCTTGACCGAGCTGTTCATAAAGACCGTACAGCGCGAGCCGAGGTCGACGGGGTTTCGTGCAAAAAGACCGAGCTTTGCGAACTCCTGCGCCGTATATCCGAGCGACTTTGCGAAGGTCTCGAGGAAGCTCCCGCACCCGGACGAGCAGGCCTCGTTCAGGATTATGCTGTCTATCGCGCCGTTGCGGACCTTGAAGCATTTTATATCCTGTCCGCCGATGTCGAGTATGAAGTCGACGTCGGGATCGAAGGTACGCGCCGCCGTGTAGTGGGCGACCGTCTCGACGACTCCCGTGTCGATCGAAAACGCGTGGAGGATGAGTTCTTCTCCGTAGCCGGTGACGGCGCTCCCGCAAATGGTTATACGG
The DNA here is from genome assembly GCA_902785485.1 of uncultured Ruminococcus sp. Lineage (GTDB taxonomy): Bacteria > Bacillota > Clostridia > Oscillospirales > CAG-272 > RUG13077. The sequence continues at coordinate 5,149 of CACZZA010000109.1, forward strand.
TCGGAGCAGAGTCCGAGTATCTTGATAAGCTCGTCCTTTACGACCGATGAGGGATCGCCCTTGTTCGAGTCGTAGTACGAGTAGAGTATTTCATTGTCTTTCGAAATAAGCACGAGTTTCGTCGTGGTCGAGCCGCAGTCGATGCCGAGATAGGCGTCGCCCGAATACTCCTCTATCGGCTTGTGTCTGACGACCGCCCTTGCGTGGCGCGCGGAGAATTCTTCGTATTCAGTCTTGTTTTCAAAAAGAGGCGGCAGGCGGTCGAATCTCCCCTCGGAAGCCTTCGACGCCTCGATCTTGTCTATGACGTCCCCGAGCGAAAGAATATCGGTATTCCTTGCCGAGAGCGCCGCGCCCATCGCGACCGAATAGAGCGCGTAGGACGGGAATATCGCCTTGTCCGGCGAGAGATTCAGAGTTTCGGTAAAACGCTTTTGCAGACCTTCGTTATAATACAGAGGTCCGCCGAGGAACAGGACCTTGCCGTCGATCTTGCGTCCCTGAACGAGACCGGCTATCGTCTGGTTGACGACCGCCTGATAGATCGACGCCGCAACGTCCGCCTTCGACGCGCCCTGATTGAGCAGGGGCTGGATGTCGCTTTTGGCGAAGACTCCGCAACGGGAGGCTATGGGGTATATTTTCTTCGCGCGGAGGCTGATCTCGTCCATCTCGTCCGCGGTCATCCCGAGCAGTACCGCCATCTGGTCGATGAAAGCGCCGGTCCCGCCCGCGCAGGTGCCGTTCATACGTTCGTCGACTCCGCCGCCGTAGAAAATGACTTTGGCGTCCTCTCCGCCGAGTTCGATCACGACGGAAATATCTTTTTCGTACTTCTCGACGACGAGTCCCGTCGAATAGACCTCCTGAATGAACGGAAGTCCCGCCGCGTTCGCCGCGCCGAGTCCCGCCGAGCCGGAGAGGGTCACACGCACTTTCGTACCGCCGTCGATCCCGCCGAGAGACTCCTTCATCCCGTTCAGCATGGCGAGAGTGGTCTCACGTACGCGCGAAAGGTGCCTTTTATATTGTTTATAAACGATTTCGTCCCCGTCGGTCAGTACGAGCTTTGACGTCGTAGAGCCTATATCTATACCGAGATCATAAACCTTTTCCACTTGGATACCCCGATCTTTCCCGAGAAAACAGATTTCTAACGTATTGTATAATTATAACATAATTAAAAAATTATGTCAAGAAAAAGGAAATCGGGACCTTGCGGTCCCGTCGTTTCTTCGCTTTATTCTTGTTTTTCCTTCTGCGCTATGTCGTTCGTGTCGAGCGTGTCACGGAAGACGAAGTACCTTTGATACGGGAACTCAAGCGCGAGATTGAGTCCCATATTGATAAGCGTCACAAAATACTCGTTCCAGCCGAGTACGCCCGCGAGATAATGCTCGAGCAGACTTGACAACGGCGCGAAGAACACGTAGAACAGGAACACGAGCGCCATCGCCTTCGGCACGTTCGACGCGGATTTGAACGTGTAGCGGCGGTTGACCGTGAAGTTCCACAGTACGCTCAGCACGAGCGCGATCACGTACGACACCCAGTAGTCGAGTTCGAGTATCTCGTTGAGCAGAGTAAACGAGCCAAGCTCGATTATCCCCGCGGAGACCGAGACCAGCACGAACTTTACCGAACGTATCAGCTCTGTTTTCCGTCCGGCATTTTCTTTAGAATCTTTATTTTTTCCCATTGTCGTCCCCCGGCTTTTTCTTTTTCTTC
>CACZZA010000110.1 GCA_902785485.1 uncultured Ruminococcus sp.
CTTTTGTGATGGACGAATTGAATGCAGATACTATCAGGCAGATCAAGGCAGCGTGTCATGCGTTCACAATGCAGGGCGACTTTGTCCGGTACAAACACCTATACCAAGGCGTATTGATTGAAAACAGTCTTTACAGTCCCGGTATCCAGCTCGCCGACTATGCTGCAGGTGTAATGAACGGGTATTTACGTGGCAAGATCGTAAATCCCGGCAATTATCAGTTTGCCTCAGATTTGTATAACGAATTCATTAAGCCAAACATTCGCTTCCATTCAAACGGAAGGATCGTCGGGTACGGTGTGGTTGATATACCAAAACGTATTTCTTTCAGAGAGCAATTGGAATCTATTTTTGATTAACAAGAAAGTGAGATAGTATGAAGAATAAAACAGCATTCCTTATAGATATGGTAAAACTATCTCACAACGCAGAGTTGTCGGAACCCTATATTCGATATTTGTGCGGAATAAAAAACGAGCAGCAATACCGGCATCAAGAAATCCTAGATATTTCAGTTCTTATTGGGCAATTGTCTGTGGCAGATAGCAAATTGTCAGATTTTATTTATGGTTATATTGTCCCTCAGTTGAATAAGGAATTTGACCTTATTAAGATTACGGAGAGCACGTGCTTGAATATCGAACTAAAAGGCAGCGATGTGGCAAGAGAAAAAATACAGCGACAGTTGATTCAAAATCGCCATTATTTGAAGTTGCTTAATAAGCCGAACCTTCTTTTATTTACTTACATTTCATCAACAGGAGAACTAATAAGACTTGACGACAGCAACAATCTGATTGAATGCGCATTTGATGAGCTATCACGTGTATTGAATTTGATGAATGATAAAGCAGAACAGGTCGATTTGGATTCTGTTTTTACTCCAAACAACATTTTGGTTTCACCACTTAATGCTACAGAACGATTTTTGCGTGGTGATTATTTGTTGACAGAAAATCAGGAGAATATAAAAAAAGATGTTCTGTCTTATGTTTGTGGAATAACCACAGACCGTTTTGTCGGATTGACCGGCGGTCCCGGTACAGGCAAAACACTTCTTATCTATGATATAGCTTGTGAACTTGCAAAAAGGCAAAAAATCCTTATGGTTCACAGTGGCATTTTATGTGAGGGCCATAATGAGCTTGATCAAAGGCTGAATAATATAAAAATCATTTCTGCAAAAGAATTGAGACTGCATGAGATACGTGATGTCGATATCGTTATCGTTGACGAAGCACACAGATTATATACTGAATCATTGGAAAAAGTCGAAAGATGGGTAAAACGGGCAAAAACGACATGCTTGTTTTCTTATGATGCCGGGCAAATGTTATCAGCAGCGGAGAGATATCGAAATACCGCCCAGCGAATCGACCAATTGTGTTTGTCCCATATTTTTAAGTTGACAAACAAAATCAGAACCAATAAAGAATTGGCTCTGTTTATAACGTGCCTTAGGGATCTGTCAAAATATAGAGATGATTATTCATTCCCAAATGTGCAGATTATTTATGAACCTCAAAAAAACAAAGCGATGAGAAAGGTTGAAGAGTTAAAGCAGAGCGGATACACTTTTATTTCATATACTCCTTCTAAAGTCAATCACGAAATTGACTATCAAAGCGATAGATATAATACGCATACAGTCATTGGCCAGGAATTTGATGGCGTATGTATGTTGATTGGCGATTATTTTTTCTATACACCGGAAGGAAAACTTGTCGCCAGAACACACCCGAACCCGGATTATTTGTTTGAACAATTGTTATATCAGGGATTAACAAGAGTTCGGAGTAAAATCGCGCTGATCGTGATGTCCGAATCGATTTTAAAAAGAATATTACCTTTGATGAAAAACAATTAATTGTTCATAGATAACCACCCCTTGCCGAGCAGCAACGCATCGTTGACCGTGTAAACAAACTCCTCGCCGTGTGCGATGAATTGAAATAAAGGAGGCCAATATGACTAATCTACCTGATTTCCCTTCGTTCAGCATCCCTATTCCTGAACTCCCTGAAATGAATTTTGACACTCCCTTGCAGCATATGTGGGCAGATGAGCAATTTGAAATCCTGAAGCGATATATTCAAGAATTCGAGTCCGCCTTGGACGCAGAACATGAGGTCGGAATTATGATGACCAATTTCGGTCAGTCTATTTTGATGAACGTACAGCAGATTACTTATGAGGACCCCGTGCTGATGGTATTCAAGGGATATGTAAATGGGCGTGCAGCCACACTGATCCAGCATATCAATCAGCTAAACTTCATGCTAACATCTGTGGAAAAAGAGCCGGATCGCCCAAAAAAGCAGATCGGCTTTGTCACAAATCAGAATGAGTAAATATGCCAAAGAAATACGAGATTAAACAAGGAAAACAGGCTATGCTCTGAAACCGGATTGTTTGAGTAAATCGGTTATTCTTTGCCGGGAGGAATCAAATGACGCAACTTGAAAGAATGGAGGCGGGGCTGATCTACGATCCGAACGATCCGGAGATCGTGGCGCGGCAGGTCGTCTTTCTTGACAAGCTATACGAATTCAACAGTCTGAAGCCGTCCGAGGGGGACAAAAAAGAAGCCTATATGAAGTCGGTCTTCGCGGAGTGCGGGGAGAATTGCTATATCGAGCTTCCGTTCCGCGCGAACTGGGGCGGGAGTCACGTCCACTTCGGGCGCGACGTCTACGCGAACTTCAACCTCACGCTCGTGGACGACGGGCACATCTACGTCGGAGACGGAGTCCTCTTCGGTCCGAACGTGACGGTGGCGACGCCGAACCATCCTATCGATCCCTCGCTCCGCGCGAAGGGACTTCAATACAACAAGGACGTCCGCATCGGCGAAAACACGTGGATCGGCGCGGGGGCGGTCATCGTTCCCGGTGTCACGATCGGCAAAAACTGCGTCATAGGCGCAGGCTCTGTCGTCACGCGCGACCTTCCCGACTCGGTCGTCGCGGTGGGAAATCCCTGCCGCGTACTGCGCGAGGTCGGAGAGCGCGACCGCGAATACTTCTACAAAAACGAAAGGATCGACTGGGAAAACCTTGAGGGGATACTCAATGAAGACAGGAATCATTATTAACGGCTTCGAGCCTGAGGAAGTAAGAAAGAACGCCGCGCACATAGCCTCTCTCGGCTACGATACTGTGGATATGCAGGCTTTTATCGACACGGAGACGGGACTTTTCTCGTGTTCCGACGGCGAATACGAACGCATCCTTCGCGAAGACGCGCGGGCGATACGCGAGTCGGGACTCGAGATCTCGCAGGTCCACGGACCGTGGCGCTATCCGCCGCGCGACGCATCTCCCGAGGACCGCGCGGAGCGGTTCGGGAAGATGTCGCGGGCGATAGTCGGCACGTCGCTCCTCGGCTGCCGATATATGGTCGTGCATCCGCTGATGCCCTTCGGGCGCGAGGACAACGACGAAAAGACCGTGTGGGAGGTCAACGTTGCCTTCTTCCGCGAGCTTGCGAAGGTCGCCGCCAAACACGGAGTCGTCGTCTGCCTTGAAAACATGCCCTTTCCCGGGCAGTCGCAGGCGAGCGCGCCGAACACGCTTCGGCTCATACACGATATAGGAGCCGAGGGGATCGGCTTCTGCCTCGACACGGGACACTGTCTGCGCACGGGCGACGAGCCGTCCGAGGCGCTCCGGCTCGCGATCAAAGAAAAACACCTCGTTCTCCACGTCCACGACAACGACGGAACGAAGGATCAGCACCTCATCCCGGGGCGCGGGATCGCGGACTGGAAGACCTTCGCGCGGACTCTGCGAGAGGTCGGATTTTCCGGGAGCGTGTCGATAGAAACACACCTGCACCTCGACGGAATGTCGCCCGAGGAGGCGCTTGCGGAGGAGCGCGAGCTTTACCGCGCGGCGAGAGAGATCGCCGAAAACGAGATCTGAACGAAAACGGAGGGGCATACTATGTACGTCGGTATTCTGACACACACGACAGACACCGAGCTGCTCAAATACAAGATGGAAAGATACGCGTCCTACGGCTACACCGCCATCGACTATCACGGATACAGCGATCCGACTAAAGCGGTCTACGACCTGCCGGAGAACGAATTTGAGGCGCTTATGCGCCGCAACGGTGACGTCATCCGCGGGGCGGGACTGTTCCTCTCGCAGACGCACGCTCCGTTCAGGGCGATGAGGTATCCCCTCGAGGAGCGCGTTCTGGCGCTGACCCGTATGAAAGCGGGCATCCGCGCGACGGCTTATCTCGGGTGCGCGGATATGGTGGCGCATCCGCTCCAGCCGCTCGGAAAAGAGGACGGCAACGCGGCGGCGGTCTGGGCGATCAACGCCGAGTTTTACGGACGTATGGCGGACTACGCGAAGGAGTTCGGGGTCAATATCTGCCTTGAAAATATGCCCTTTCCGGGGCAGTCCCAGGCGAGCGTTCCGAACACGCTCCGGCTCATACACGACGTCGGGCGTGACAATATAGGCTTTTGCCTCGACACCGGGCACGCGCTCGTCACGGGCGACGACCTCGGAGATGCGGTGCGGCTCGGGATCAAGGAAAAACGCTTCGTTCTCCACGTCCACGACAACGACGGGAAGATCGATCAGCACCTTTTCCCCGGAAAAGGCGTCGGCGACTGGAAAAAATTCGCGCAGGCGCTTCACGACGCGGGTTTTGACGGAAGTATGTCCCTCGAGACGAAGGTCAAACCGGAGAATTTCAAAGACCCGTCGCCTGACGTCATCGACGCCGCCGAACGCGAGCTATTCGCGCAGGCGAAAGCCATCGCCGAAAACAAGGTGGAATAAGAGGCTCGGCAGCGCGAATATTGAGGATCATTTGCAGACCGATCCGAAGAATAAAAACAGGCTGAAAAAAAACAGACCGCCGAAGCGGTCTGTTTGATTGCTTGCCGATCAATAGTTTTCTGCGTTTACCTCAAAATAGCTCTGCGGATGCGCGCAAACCGGGCAGACTTCGGGAGCGGAGGTACCTACTACGATGTGACCGCAGTTTCTGCATTCCCAGACCTTGACTTCGCTCTTCTTGAAGACTTCCTGCATCTCGACGTTACGCAGCAGAGCGCGATAACGCTCCTCGTGATGCTTTTCGATGGCGCCGACCGCGCGGAATTTAGCGGCGAGATCCGCAAAACCTTCCTTCTCGGCGGTCTTTGCGAAGGACTCGTACATATCGGTCCACTCGAAATTCTCGCCGTCGGCTGCCGCGCCGAGGTTCTCCGCGGTGGAGCCTATGCCGCCGAGCTCCTTGAACCACATTTTAGCGTGTTCCTTCTCGTTGTCGGCAGTTTTGAGGAAGAGAGCCGCGATCTGCTCGTAGCCTTCCTTTTTGGCCTTGGAAGCGAAATAGGTGTATTTGTTTCTCGCCTGGGACTCTCCGGCGAACGCCGCCTGGAGGTTCTTTTCGGTCTCGGTCCCCGCGTAACGGTTGCCGAGCTTTTCGAGTTTGTCTCCCGATACCTTGCAGACCGGGCAGACGGGTTCCTTCTCGTCGGAATCGAATACTTTACCGCAAACGGTGCATTTGTAAGTTGCCATAGTTTTTCTCCTGTAAATATGATTTTTTGTTTTTTCCTACTTTTATTATACCTTATTTTCGCGTTTTGTCAAGCACGAAAAAACCAAAGCCGAACGGCTGATTTATTGACAAGACGGACTTATTGATATATAATATTACCATAATATAAGCAGACGATACGGAGGCCTTGCAAGTGAACGGCAATTCAGGAAGTTTTTCTTTGAAACACGACCCGATACCAGAGCATGAAACACGGCCGCTGTTTTTGTTTTTTGCCACAAAGCTCGACCGGATAATGGATCTCGCCGGCATATCCAACGCGTCGCTCGGTCGGCATCTCGGGGTCGACCCTTCTACCATCAGCCGTTTCCGGAGCGGAAGACGCTCGCCTAAGGACGACCGCGATATGATAGACTGGTTCACCGGAAAACTGCTCGAGATCATACCGAAGGAAAGCGCTCCGCGTTTCCGCGAGCTGACCGGCATCGACCTTTTGAAGCTGACGAAGGAAAGAGCCGAATATGAGTTCAAAACGTGGCTCTTCGACTACGGGCGCGGGATCACCGGGCGCGAGGCGGAGACTCTGCTCGCCGCGTTCGATTCCGCCGACGACGAGCCGCCTGAAATAAGCACCTCCGACGAAGACCTCAAAGCCGTCGCGTCAGCGGAGATCGCAGACGACTACTACGGAGTCGAAGGACTTAAAAACGCCTTTCTGCGCTTTTTCGGCAGAGCGGAAAAAGCGGGCGAGGGCGAGCTTCTTATGTACAGCGACCAGCGTTTCGACTTCCTTTTCAACGACCGCGCGTTCCTGCGAAGATGGGGAGCGTTGTTCGTCTCCTGCATCAAAAAGGGCGTGAAAGTCAAAGTCATACACAGCGTCGACCGCACCACAGACGATATGATACGGGCGGTCAAGCTCTGGCTCCCGCTCTACCGTTCCGGCGACGTCGAATCGTTCGCAACGGCGAGTACGCGCGACAGAGAATTCAGCAACACGCTGCTTATAAACAAAGGAGTCGAAGCCATCGTAGGCTCATTCGTTTCGGGAGCCGAAAACAGCGCGGTCTACCGCTACGTCACCGACGCAAAACAGCTTGATTTCGCCGAAAAACAGTTCACGGCGATCCTCTCCCGGTCCGGCAGGTTCGTGCGCGGTTTCCGCCACAGCTTTTCCAATGAGCTTTCCGACGTGGGCGAAGACAGGATCATTATTTCCAACGCCCCGACCCTGCCGAGTATGCCCGAAAGCCTGCTCAAAAAAGTGACTGCGCGCTCGGGACTTTCCCGGGAGCGGG
>CACZZA010000111.1 GCA_902785485.1 uncultured Ruminococcus sp.
TTTACAGTTTACAATAATCGGACGGACTTGTCAATATTTTTTATTAAAGTTTTACAAAAAAACGGGGAAAAGGAAAGGAAGATAATATAAACAAGAATTTAGCGTACAAACGATTGCCTTTGACACCGCCTCGCGCCGACATGCGAACACTCTGCGCCGGTAGGGGAGGGGCTCTGCTCCTCCCGCGTACAAAAGATCGGCACAGACCCCACCTTAAAACAGCGAGCGTTCCCTCTTAATCTGTAGGGGTCGACGCCCTCGACGACCCGAGATTATGTAGGTGTTCGTTTATCCGAAAGGCAAAGAAATACACGACGGTATTATTACCGTTTATCCGTGCGGAAAGGCATAATTCAAATATTACCGTTCGTTTTCGGGAGGAGCAAGCCCCTCCCCTACCGCGGTCAGGCGGCGTTTTTCGGCGAAAGTGTTTACATATATGGCGACCGTTTATAATTCCGGGTCGTCGAGGGCGTCGACCCCTACAGGTGACGGGGGTTTCGTATATCGGGAAAGTCTATGTTCGTGCAAACCGTTCGCTAAATTCTTGTTTATTTTCCTTTTCCTATGTAAGGTTTTTGGAGTGGTGCGGGGACCTTTTTGTCTAAAAAGGTCCCTGCGCTCCCGTTTTCCCGTTTTTTACGGTGTTTTCATCATGGCGTTGACTTTGGACTGAACTGCCGTGTAATCGTATCCCGCTTCGGTGAGGCGGCGTTTGCGTTCGGCGCCGTTGCCCCAGAGTCCGCGGATGACTTCGCGGGCGAGTTCGTCGGTCGTCTTTCCGGGCGCGGGGGAGTCCGCTTTTCCGTCCGCGGGATCCTGTCCGGAGGGAACTCCGTTATTCTGACCGGAGGGAACGTCGGGATCCTGTCCCGCGGCGGGCGCGGAGTACGTTTCTTTGACGAACACCTTTCGTCCTTCGGACTTCAGCTCGTTCGCAAGGGAGTCCGCTCCGGCTTTATTCCGGAACGCGCCGACCTGCACGCGGTAAACGCCGCCGCTCTCGGTGAGAAACGCGTCGCGGCCAGAGAGCTTTACGTCGCGCAGGAGCCTTTCGGCGTTAGCTTTGACGCGGAACGCGCCGACCTGCACGCGGTAGAGCTTTTCGCCCTTTTCCGCGCCGGAGGAGTTTGCGTCCGCGCCGGAGCCACCGGAGGAGTTTGCGTCCGTGCCGGAGGAGTCCGTGGAGACGGACTTTGCTTCGCCGGAGCTTTCGGCTTGCGGGCGGACGTATTTTTCGGGCGTGATGAGGGTATTGACCCTTTTCGCAAGCTCGGGCATACGGCTCTCGAGGTAGGGGCCGGGGCAGAGGGTCGCCTGAAAATACTTGTGCAGGGTCAGGTTCCCGCTTTTGTCGCCGGTGAAGACGAGCTGCCTTATCCCGTTGCGCAGACAAATATCGGCGCAGAGCGCGACGAGCGCGTCGAAGGACGCTTCGCTGACCCGCCATTCGGGGGCGCAGGTCTCGTTCGCGACTTCGATAGTGACGGCTCTGTTGTCGTTCTCGGCGTTGCCGGACGTCCAGGCGCGGACGGACTCGTCGACGAACGCGGCGACGTTGCCACGAACGTCGATCCCGTAGTTGGACGACGCCTGTCTGTCCTCACGTCCGAACTCGCGGCCGAGCGCGCGCAGGGAGATGTTGCCCGCGGTATGGTGTACCGTTATCTTGTCGATAAAGTGGGTGCGGTTTTTGACGAGGCTTCCGTTTTCGTAGTTGCCGCAGTTGGGCGAGGGGTAGAACTCACTTGCGAGGGGAGATACGCTCATTCTTCTTCCTCCCCGCCGTCTCTGTCGGTCGAAACGGCGTCGATAAGTCCCTCGCCGAGAACGTAGGTTATCACCGACGCTCCCGACGTGATGAGTCCCGCGACGCGGGTCGTCTGCTCCTGCGTCAGTCCGAACGCCAGCAGGAGCGGAGTCAGGAAGCCGAGCAGAGCGACCCAGAATTTGCGCGAGGTGAGTTTTCTTTTCCAATCGATCTTCATAAATTATTCCTTTCGGTGTGCGTCAAACGCCTTTCAGGCGCGTAAAAGACTTCGCTTCGAGGTCGGAGATGCGGCGTTCGGCCGTCCTTTGCGTTTCCTCGGAAACGGCGAGCCTCTGCTCGATGATATAGGTGCGTTCGACGAGGTTGTTGTGCTTGTCGACCTTTTTTTCGAGCTGTTCGAGCCTGTATGACGTCAGTTTGGAATTGATGATTATTCCCGTCAGGGTGCCGAGCGCCGCCCCGGTGAGGCTGATGAGCGCGGATATGATCTCGCTTGACATAACGCCCTCACAGCGTATAGACGCGCTTCGACGGCGGAAGAGTCTTCTTCGCCGCGCTCTTGTTCTTTTCGTAGAGGTCGACGAAATACCTCGGTATGCCGTAGCTTTCTATCGTCTTTTCGCGCTCCTCTCCGGTGTACGACGCGTAGATCATGTCGAGCGCCTTCATGTAGTCGCCGGACTTGACCGTCTCGTCGAGCGTAGGGTCCTTCGTCTTCGACGCGGACTTCGACCCGGACGCGGACTTATCGCCGGCCGAGCCGTTCCCGGACGCATTTCCGCTCCCGGAGACGCCCTTCGCCGCGAGCAGTCCCGACTTGTAGGCGGCGTCGCTCTCCGCTTTGAGCCGTTCCAGCTCGAGCTTCTTTGCGTCGGTATCGGCGCTCCTGCCCGCTTTCGCGAGGTCAGCCGCCGCGTCGAACGCCGCCTTCTGCGCCTTGAAGTCGCGGTCGTACTCGGCGAGGTATTCGTTGTACAGGCGCTCGTAATCGCTTTTTCTGGACTTCGCCGCGTCCGAATACATCGCGTATTCGCGCGTTTTGTCGCCGTAGAGCGATTTGAGACGGTCGTCGAGCGCCTTGTATGCGTCGTTATAGCGCCCGTACGCCGCCTCGTAAAGCTCGGGGATGACGTCGGTCAGCTTTTTGTCGTAGGCGTGCTTTGCCAGCGACGCTGACGACGCGGCGTAGGAGTTCGCGTATCCGCCTGTGAGCAGGGAGCCTGCCGCGAGAGCGTCGTCGTAACTGCGGCGCCCGCGTTCGAGGTAGTTTGCTTTGTAGGCGGCGTAGACGGGATCGCTTTCGAGCGAGTACGAGAACTCCTTGCGGCCGCCGAGCTTCCTTTCGAGCGAGTCAAGCTCGTCCTGTCTTGAATAGCGGAAATCGGGAAGGGCGTATTCGTACTCCTCGAGCTTCTTTTTTGCGGCGCTGACGCTGCCCGAGGGACGGTAGACGAAAGCGCCCGTGTATGTGTAACTCATCGGTTTTCTCCTTTTTCGATAAGCGGCAGCAGGACCGTGTACGCGCCGGGCGTGAGCCGTATGTCGCAAAGCTCGTTTTCGCCGAAAGAAGGCAGCTCGAGGTCGATCTCTTTGTCGAGAAGCTCTTTCAGCTCCCGCCTGTATTCCGCTTCCCGGCTCTCGTCGAAGACGTACGTTCCGTATCTTATTTTCAGCGAGCCGTCCGGCTCTTTTTCGAGGTATTTTTCCTTTAACTCCCGTTCCTCGCGTACGAACTCGCGCGCCGCGCGCCCGAGCTTTTCGGACGCTTTCACGGCTTTGGACGCGCATCTGAGCGGGAGGGGGTGCGCGCACAGCTCCCGGCACGCTTCGAGATAAAACGGAAGACTGCTGAGCTTGATCTTCATTTTGTTTTTTTCCTTTCGTTTGTTGAGTTTGTGTTTTTTCTCCGTCACGAGCCGACGGGGATGGCTCCGATCTCGTTGCCCGCCGCGTCGCAGAGGGTGAAGCGGTAGACGCTCCCCGTTCTGTTGAGTTTGAGGGTGAAGCCGGCGTTGCCGCCCGTCTCGAACACGAGGTCGCCGCGCAGGTTCAGGAAGATCCTTTTCTGATCCGTGCCGTTGTTGAGGTGTAGCGACTTCCCGATACGCATACCGCCGTAATCGCCGCGCAGGTCGAGCAGACTGTCGGAGTCGGCGCGTATCTTTTCTGCGGTCACCGTGCCGTTGACGATGAAGTCGCCGTTGAAGAGGCAGTCCCCCGACTTGTAGATCGCGAAGGTCGTGTTGCCGAGGTCGTTGACCGCGCGGAGCCAGTAGTTCGTGCCGGAGCGCGCGGAGGACAGAGTGATCGACGTGCCGTCCGTCGCGTCGGAGCTTATCGAGTCGCTGTCGATATCAAACCCGCCCAGCGTCGCCCGCAGAGAGGCAAGCTCGCCGACGTTGAGCTTATCCGCCGCGACGCTCCCGGTAGTGAGGTTTGCGCCGTTGATCGTCGTCGTGCCGCTCCCCGAGAGGTCGGAGAACCGCACGAAGCCCGTGACGTCGATGAGTCCCGAGATCAGCTCCGCCGCCGACTCGGTCAGATCGAACGTTGATTCGGAGTCGCCCTTCACCATCCAGTTTATGCGGCGCGAGGACATCTCGAAGGACGCGATCCTCCCCTCGTCGTCGCGGACGGTCTTTTCGATGCGTTCGATCCTTTCGGTGTTCTTCGCCGCCTCGGAGACGGTGTCCGAAAGGTCGGACGACAGATTTTCGGAATCGATGTTGCTCATCATAAAGACGAGCTGTTCGTTCAGCAGGGCAAGGTAGTTTTTTATCCCCTCGTCCGCGGCGGAGGACGAAAGATCGGGGAGGGAAAGGTCGAATTTCATCCGCGCACCCGTCCTTTCGTCCGCTCGGTCCGGAAGGAGAGCGAGTAAAGCTCCATCTCGCCGTAGCCGTAGATACGGAAACGCACCTTGTCGTACCTCGGAAGCGCGGACGTCAGATAGACGGCGCCGCTGCTGTTTCCGTTGGCGCGCCCTATCAGCACGTCTTCGCCCGAGCCGTCGTACTCCGCGTAGAAACGGATGTCCGACAGCGGGGAGAGCTTGATGCGGAGCGTGACCTCGGAGGCGTAGAAATGCCCGAAGGTCTCTTTGCCGAACTCCTGGGTCACGAGTCCCCAGCCCGGGACCTCGTTGCCGTCCTCTCCGTATTCGAGCTTTTCGAGGACTACGTTGCCGTCCCGGAGCATAAGGGCGTAAATAAAGTCGTACGCCGGGGCGTAGAGGGCGAAATAGCTGTTGCTGTACGGCTCGAAAAACCGCTTGGCGGGGGAGTAGGAGTACGTCTTTTCTCCGAAGTCTCCCCTGACCGAGAAGAAGACTCTGCCGCGGAAGACTCCTGCCTCGCCGTCGGTATAGGCTTCGTATCCGAGCGGGGTGGAGATCAGCGTCGCCGTGTTGCCGCCGAACCGGAAGATCCCGCGGCTATTCATATAGTAGAGCGCGTCGCCGTCCGAGACGAGGGTGTGCGGAAAGTCGCGCCCGACCCCCTCCGTCAGGTGTTCGTTCAGCGTGAAGTTCGACGGGCGGTCGCCCATAAGACGGTAGACCCTGTCCTCTTTGAAGAACAGGAGATAGCCGGACTGGACGGCGACCCCCGTGAACGGACCGAATGACGAGACGGACGCCCGGTACGAGTCTGAGATCCCGCCGTCGAAAACGTTCCAGTTGAACGGGTCGCCGAGGCTCGACAGGACGATCTCGTTATAGGTCCCGCCGTTCCCGTCCGTCCCGTAACGCGCGCCGCAGAGGCGGTTTTTGTACGAAACGGCGCGGTCGATCTTCGGGACCGGACGGCTGACGGAGAGGAAGTCGCTCCCGTAGACGAGCGTATATGCTCTATCTGTACGGAACGAGAGGAGGAGTCCGTCTTCCGTGACGTCCGAGACGATAGCGGACGTGTTCAGCTCCCCGACGCTCGACGAGATCGTCACGCCGTCGCGCTTCCTGAAGCCGGAGCCTATCCCGGAGGACAGTACCGACATGTGCGTCGGCTCGAAAACGGTCCAGTCGGACGCGAAGTCGGGGCGGTATTTCAGCTCGCCCGGAGTCTTCGACGTGTCATACCACCACTGCGTGTCCGGGTCGTACGGCTCGACCGGCGAGACCGTCGTCCTGCCGAAGGAGTCCTCGGTCGCGGGGACGCACACGGCGCCTGAGTCAGACATCTCGCGCTCGTTGGAAAGATACCCGCGGACGGCTTCTCCGCCTGTGTCAAGGGAATACAGGTCGACGTAATATCCGTCGGGGAAAACGCATACCTTGCTCCCGAAAAGGACGAGGGATTTGTCTCCCGGCGTGAGTTCCGTAAAGATCGCGGAGCCGTCGATAAACAGGCTTTTTCCCGCGGTGTATATGAGTTTTTCGTCCGCGAAGAGCATCGCCGTCGGGCGCGGGTGGACGAACCTCTCTACGTTGGCTTTTTTCCTTGAACGCACGGCGGGAAAGTCGCTCAGGATGAGGTTTTGTCCGTCGTAGAGGTCGCGGGGATCCGCGGACGGAGTGCGGTTTATCCCGCCGAACGAGTCGATCGTGAGGTATGCGGAGTCGACTTTGGAAAGAGCGGGTGTTCGCATATATTCGTCCCCCTTTCGTCAGACCTCGAAACGCTTTACGGGAGACTTGCTCCTGAAAACGCGCGAGACGTATTCCGAATAGTCTTCGACCGCCGCGCGGAAGAGGACGGTGCGGTTGTTGTACCTGTCCGTGTCCCCGAGCATAAGATCGCGTTCGCGGTCGAGATGATGCAGGTAAATATCGGCGTATGGCTCGCATACGAGCAGCTCCGTGTCGCGGGTGTAGGGAAGAACGGGTCTTTCCGCTCCCTCGCGGCAGTTCCAGACCTCGGTGAACAGCTTGAGGTCGAGCCTTCCGAGCCATTCGAGCTTTGCCGACTCCGGAACGGAATTTTTGACGCGCGAGTCGAAGGTGTCTATGATGCTTCCGGCAGTCATATCACGCCGCCTTTCAATCCTTGGAGAGCGCGGCGCGGTTCTTTTCGGCGTCGTCGTCGGCGAGCGACGCGTTGAAAACGACCTCCGCAAATTCGCGGTCGACGCTGAACACCCTGCCCGTAGGGATCGTCAGATAACGCCCGTTTACGGATACGGTGCGCGCGTCGTCGCCTTTGAAACGGCGGGGGATCAAGACATCTACCTTTTTATCGGGGTTGGGGGTTTTTGATTTGGATTTTGTTTTTGTGTCGGACATAATGCTATAATTCCTTTCATTTTTATGTGGATAAACAAGAAAATAGAGGAGAGACATAGAAAAACGGCTTGGGTACGTTATTCTATGACGTAGTGGAACGGGAAGGTTAGATTTGCGAAGGACGTTTGTTCTCGCACTTTCTTTCGGTTGCCGAAAGAAAGTGCACAAAGAAAGGGCAACGAGGAGGGGGTTAGGAGGCACTTCCGCCACATTCGCGCGGAAGCGCAACTCCTCCCCTCCTCGACCTCCCCACACCTCAACGGG
>CACZZA010000112.1 GCA_902785485.1 uncultured Ruminococcus sp.
AGAAAAGAAATGCTCCGCGACATCGCGATCCTCACCGGCGGCGAGGTCATCTCCGACGAGCTCGGACTCGACCTCAAAGAAACCACGGTGGAACAGCTCGGACGCGCGCGTCAGGTCAAGGTCACCAAAGAGAACACCATCATCGTCGGCGGCGCGGGCGACTCCGGAGAGATCAAAGCAAGAGTCGGTCAGATCCGTTCGGCTATCGAGACCACGACCTCCGATTTCGACCGTGAAAAACTCCAGGAACGCCTTGCAAAACTCGCAGGCGGCGTAGCTGTCATCAAAGTCGGCGCTGCTACCGAAGTCGAAATGAAAGAAAAGAAGCTCCGCATCGAAGACGCCCTCAACGCCACCAAGGCGGCAGTTGAAGAAGGCATCGTAGCAGGCGGCGGCGTAGCTTATCTCAACGTTCTTCCAAAGATCGAAGAACTCGCAAATACGCTTGAAGGCGACGAGAAGACAGGTGCGAATATCGTTCTCAAAGCGCTTGAGGCTCCTATCCGTCAGATCGCGGAAAACGCGGGCTTCGAAGGCTCCGTCATCGTCAACGAGATAAAGAAGAAAGGCAAAGCCGGATACGGATTTGACGCCTACACCGAGACCTACGTCGACATGATCAAAAAAGGCATCGTCGACCCGACAAAGGTCACTCGTTCCGCGCTCCAGAACGCTTCTTCCATCGCTTCCACCATTCTCACCACCGAGGCTCTTGTCGCAGACAAGAAGGAACCCACTCCTCCCGCAGCTCCCGCGGGCGCTCCCGGAATGGAAGGAATGTATTGATCGAAAAAGATCGTTATACGGTCGCCGGTTTTTTCCGGCGACCGTTTTTTTTGGTTTGATAATTATAACTTTTCAAATTATAATTATTATTTTTTTGTGTACTATTGACAGAAGAACAGAATGAAAGTATAATAAATATGAATTTATTTTCAAGGAGCGAACTATGAAAAACTCTTTCAGATTTTTGATCTTCGCACTGGCGCTGACGCTCGCGTCGGCTCTGTTTGCGTTCGCGTCTCTCGCGGACGACGTCGACGTTGATTACGACGACCTCGAGGATGATTTCGATACCCTTCCGGTCGTGTTCATTGCGTCCGAAGCCAAGGGCACCGGCGACGGCAGTTCTGCCGAAAACGCGATGGGCAACGCGGAAGACTACGACTCGATCCGACTGAGCATGGACGTCAGAGAAGGCACCACCACACCGATAGCAAACTCC
Organism: uncultured Ruminococcus sp.; assembly: GCA_902785485.1. Taxonomy (GTDB): domain Bacteria; phylum Bacillota; class Clostridia; order Oscillospirales; family CAG-272; genus RUG13077. Next base: position 1,226 of record CACZZA010000112.1, read on the forward strand.
GCGTATCTCAAAAACGCTTTCCGTCTCGCTTTCGACGCGCTGAAATCGACCGGCGGAACGATAGTCGTCTGCGGTCCCACCGTCATCGACTCGGACGACCGCGTGACCGAGTGGAGCACTTCTCAGAACAAGACCGTTGTAAGCAACTCCCCCGCGGAATTCCATGTCGTTTCGACCGATAACCCCAATCCCTTCCGCATAACCTCGGTCTACGACGGGGTCGACTACCGCGAAACGAACGGCGCGAAGCTCGTACTCGATCAGACCTACACCAAGTCTCTCGGACTCGAGCTGCGCTGTAGCACCGTTTTTGAAAATCTCACGATCTCCTACAAATACGCGTCCGGCAACGGCTGGTACAGCGGAGCTAACGCGACGGTACTCATCGCGTGCTACGGAAACAAGACCGTATTCGGCGAGGGCATCGTTACCGAATCCGATCCTCAGTCCGGCGCGACGGCGGGCAGACTGCTCACCATCGTAGGCGGAGACAGATACAGAAACGTCGCTTCGACAAAAGTTACGATCAAATCCGGAGACTGGGAGACGGTGATCGCAGGCGGCCACGGAATGAGCGCTTCATATCCCGCTAAAGTCACCGGAGACGCTACTCTCAACATCTTAGGCGGAAGTGTCAAGAACCTTACCGGCGAAGGCGGACTCGACGCAGGCGGACGCGGCAAAAACGCCAAGATAGAAGGAGCTCTCAAAGTCTATATCGGACTCGGGGCGACAGTAGGGACCGCCAACGGTTCCGTTTCCGGCAACGCGACCGGCAAAACGATCAACTACGCTAAAAGCGCCATCAAAGAAGCAAACATTAAAAACTTTGAGACCGCGACTTCTTTCGGCAAGCCCAAGGCGGATCCTCCCGCCGCGCCGGTTATAACCGGCACGACTTCCGACAGTATCACGGTAGAACAGAACAACGGGATCGAGTACTCGCTCAACGGCGTCGTCTGGCAGCCGAGCGGCAGTTTCACGGGACTCATTCCCGATACCGAATATACGGTTTACGCAAGGACCGCGGAAACTGCGTATAATATCCCCAGCGACCCCGTCACGGTCAGCGCCCGTACCGCCAAAGTGTCTATCACGGGGACCGTTTCGATCAAGGGCGAGGCAAAAGTCGGAAACACGATTACAGTTGACAAGACCGGAATCCTTCCCGAAGACGCCGCGCTTACGTATCAATGGTACAGAGACGGCTCGGCGATCAAAAACGCGACGTTCGCTCATTATCCCGTTTCTTACGTTGACGTCGGTAAAGTGATCACCGTTGAAGTAACGGCAAAAGACCCGCTGATCGGAACTCTCACGAGCGAAGGAGTCACCGGAAAGATCGAATACACTTCTCAGTCTCCCGTTCTCACGGCAGACGACGCGAACTATTCAAAAGAGAACGGTACCGCGGAAGTCTCCGTCAGAATAAGCTCCAATCCGGGGATCAGTGTTCTGATCTTCAAACCCGTTATTCCCGAAGGCTTTACCCTTGATTCCGTTGCAAACGGAGAGGTCTTCGGATCCGTCGAATCCGGCAAATATATCGTCCTCGACGAAGGGACCGCAAACGGCATCGTCGCAAAACTCACACTTAAAAGCTCCGGTACGCCCGAAGCGGGAACGTATCAGATCTCGTTTGAGATACTTTCGTGCGACAACAGCGACGAAAACACGGTAGCGGTAAAAACCGAACCCGGTATAATCATCGTATCGGCAGAGACGGTCATCCCCGCTCCCGACGCTCCCGAAGCGGAAACTATCACCTCTTCCTCGGTAACTCTCAAAACCGTTTCCGGCTGCGAGTATTCCATAGACCGCGTAAACTGGCAGACGAGCGGCACGTTTGAAGGACTGTCCCCCAACACCGCATACACGTTCTACGCCAGGATCGCCGCTTCGGGAAGTGATCCCGCAAGCGCGATCAGCGCAGGTACTTCCGTCACAACGCCGAAAGCCTCCGTTTCCGCTCCCGAGTCTCCCGAAGTCGAGACAAGAGGGTTCGACACTATCGTTCTCGTAGCGGTCGCCGGGACAGAGTATTCCGTCGACGGCACCAACTGGCAGACAAGCAACGTCTTTGAAGGACTTGAAGAAGGAAAGACTTACACCTTCTACGCAAGATACGCCGAGACCGATACCGCAAACGCCTCTTCTCCGAGCGAAGCGCTCGAAGTCACGACCGCTCTTTACGGCGACGCTAACGACGACGGAAAGATCACCGCTCTCGACATCGTCAGACTTAAAAAGCACGTTGCCGGAGCCGACGTCATTCTCGGAGTCGGAGCCGACGCCAACGGAGACAAAGCCGTCGACTCTCTTGACATCGTAAGACTCAAGAAATATTTTGCGGAATACGATTACACGAACAACAAATCTTCGGTCAAGCTCGGACCGACAGCCTGACAACAAGATAAACCGACGAATACGAAAAAGCGTTTCCCGATAAAAGGAAACGCTTTTTATTATTTGTTTTATTCGAGATGCGAGACCATAAAGACGATACCGTCGTCGTAAGGCGAATACTTGTGCCCTTCTTCCGTCAGGCTGAAAACGAAACGCTGTTCCCTGCCGGCGAATTTGTAAAACCCGCGGACCTTTTCCGCCTCCGTTTCAGCCGTCCTGTACGAGAAGAACACGTCGTGACGTCCTGATTCGAGATACAGCGCCCTCGGACAGATCAGCGAACAGACTTCGGCATCGAGAAGCGAGCCGGACGCGTTGAAATACGAAAAGTCCGGACGCGCGTATTTTATCCTGTCGTTCACGATCCCGGACGCGTAGACCGCTTTGATCCGGGTATCGAGCGCCGATACGAAGACCGAGTAATACGCTCCGTACGACAGACCCGCCATTCCGATACGCGCAGAGTCAACGCGCGGATCTTCGCACAGACTGTCTATCGCTCCGCGGATACATTCGCACTCGAAAGAAGTCATACTGCTCCCGAGCATCTTCATCTGAGAGTCGACGGTGTTGCGCGAAAAGCGCGACTTCATGATCTCTTTTCCCCAAATCATCAGCTGAGGAGCGAACACGACGCACCCGCGTCTTGCGATACGCTTGACTATATCCGAGTAATGATTCGGTCCGTACATCCCGTACATAAGCTCCGGAGTGCCGTCTCCGCCGTGAACACACACGACGAGCGGCGCCCTTCCGAACAGTCCGAACGGAACGAACAGCAATCCCGAAAACTCTATTCCCCGCTCAAAATTGAACGTGAGACGGAAGACTTCACACTCGTCGTCCTCGCCGAGTTTTGTTTCGCTGACTTTCGCGCCTTTTCTACGGTCGAAAAGCGGATCTCCTATGAGTTTTTTGAGCTTGTCGACGTATTTTTCCCTATCCGAAAGCACGTCGGAAAATACAAACGCTTTTTCCCTTTCGGCTTTCTTTTTCTCGCTTTCTTCGGAGATCAGCGTTTCAAGAGAGTCGAAATACCTTTCGCGGAACGGGTCGGCGACCCGCTTGTCCTCCGTGAAACCTTCTTTATCCTTTCCGGTCAACATCATTCAGCCGACTCGCCGTCTTTGTTGAACTTCGGAGAGATCTTTTCCATGACTTTCTTGCAGAGGAACGGGAACACCGCCGCGCACCAGAACGTGACGAGCATATATCTTATAATATCGGTAGCTATCGTCTCGCCCGCGATGCGCTTCGGGATCTCTTTGAGAACGAGCGCGCCTCCGAGTCCGACCGCGACCTTGCAGAACTGCATCCAAAGCCTCGGAGTCTTGACGGAAAAATCGATGAACTTGCGTTCGACGAACCAGCCGATCGCGAACCCAAGTCCGGCTCCCGCCGCCTTACAGCAATCGAAAACGTATTTTATATCGGTGATCTTGCCGGTACTCTTCATTATGATCGAATAAACGGCGACCCCGACCGAGACGAGGCACATCGCTATCATTATAATAACGTCGTAGCTCTTGTTGTTTTCGATCTTATCCATCAGATAATTGAACACGATGATACCGGCCAGACCGAGCGCTATCCCGACGATAACGTCCTTGGGTGTATGTACTCCGAGATACATTCTCGAAAATCCGACGAGCAGGAACGCCAGGACGCAAAGGACTTTTGCCCACCACTTTTTGAAGAAGATCGCGAGAGAGGTAAACACCGTCGCCGCGCACTGCGTATGTCCGCTCGGGAAAGAGTATCCCGTCGCCGCGGACCTTGCGGATTCGACTATCGTGAATTCATAGCCCTCTTTTTCCGCGATCACCCACGGACGGTCAATGCGGAAGGTTATTTTCAGAGCCTGGAGCGCCAGACCCGCCGCAAAGAACGAAAAGCCGATCTTGTATCCGAACGACTTGTTGACGCACCAGAAGAAGATGCAGATGACCGCTGTCGCTACAAGCTCCTGTCCGAGGTAGGTTATGACCTGAAAGATCTTGTCAAAAAACGGGGTCCTTATCCCCTCGAGAAATCTTAAAAACTCCATCGTTATTCTCCCTTTTTTCTGTCTTTTTCTATCAGTATTTTCACGGCTTCGACCGAGACGCGTATCGCCTTGTCCGTGTCGTGACAATCCTCTTCAACGTATCCTTTTGCTTTTCTTTCCTGGTTCCAGACCACGCTGAACACCGACCCGCACCTCGCTCCGAGCGAGGCGGCGACCGTAAAGAGCGCGGCAGACTCCATTTCGCTGGCAAGGACTCCGAGACGTTTCCATGCCTCCCACTTGTCAAGCAGTTCGTAAGAAACGGGCATTCTTTCCGGCGAATGCTGTCCGTAGAAGCTGTCCTTGCACTGCACGACGCCTACGTGATGCGCATACCCAAGCGCGGACGCGGCGTTTTCAAGCGCGGAGACCGCTTCGTAGTCCGCTGTTGCGGGATACTCTATCGGCGCGTATTCCCGGCTCGTACCCTCCGCTCGGACCGCTGACATCGCTATAACGCAGTCGCCGGACCTGACTTTGAGGTTTATCCCTCCGCAAGTCCCTATGCGGATAAAAGTATCCGCTCCGCACTGATACAGCTCTTCCATCGCGATAGAAGCGGACGGACCTCCGATACCGGTCGACGTCACGCTGACCTTTTCTCCGAGAAGCGTCCCCGTATAAGTGACAAACTCGCGGTTTTCGGCGACAAAAGCGGGACTGTCAAAGTATTTTGCTATCTTTTCGCACCTTCCCGGATCTCCGGGGAGGATAACGTAACGTCCGACGTCCCCTTTTTCGCAGGCTATATGGTACGCTTTTGCCAAAGAATATCACCTCTTTTTAATATAATATCGGTTTTATTATACACTATCCTTTCCGGATTGTAAAGATGTGACGGATTTTTTAATGAAATGATAAAAACTGTTAACATCTATTTTTGTAAAAAAGGTTGAAATTTTGTTTGCATTATTGTATAATCATTGTAAGTAATTCCAAGGTCGGCGTTCTTTACGGATCCAAAGATGAGGAATTACCTGATAGCGAAAAAATTTTTTCAGATATGATTCAGGAGGAAAAACATGAAAAAACTACTTTGCGTTCTTGCGTTCATTATGATGCTGACACTCGCTCTGGCGTCATGCGGCGCATCCGCGTCTGAAACAAACGATCCCGCTCAGACCGCGGC
>CACZZA010000113.1 GCA_902785485.1 uncultured Ruminococcus sp.
GTTCGAGCTTCACGACGCCTTTTACGCCGTAAAGATATTCGTCAAGGAGACTTTGCTCGGAAAGACTTCGACCGGACTTTACATCCCGTACTGTCCGTATGATCGCGAATATCTCTCGTCTCTCGAAGAAAAGAGCGAAAAAACGGCTTTTGATGAAAAAATGCTGTCTTTGGCGGGAGAACTGAAAGAGGACTACGAAAAGCATAAGTCGCTGACGCGTCTCGATCTTCTGACTTCGTTTTTTGAATTCGAGACTCTCGAAGAATACGCGAAACAAACCAAAGACGAAGACGTCGTCGAGGCTGTCCGCCGCAGGATCGATCTTGATCTTATCTCGCTTGCGCTCGTTTCCCGCGGCAAGAATATCCCGTACAGCGATTCGACTTACGAAAAGGCGGATAAAGTCAGCCTGACCTTCGACTTTCGTAAAATGCTCGCTCAGACGGACGGGGAAAACCTCAAAATGCTCGAAAACACGCCTTATAAAGACGTTTATAAAGCGGCTATGACCCCGGAGGGAAGACTCAATTACGACACCCTTGCCGACGACGTTATCATTGCGTTTTGCAAAAAAGCGAAATTCCAACCGTTCGGACTTTTTATGGTCTACGCTTTTCTTTACGTAAAGATGGCGGATATAAAAAACGTTCGCGTGGCTATGCTCGCAAAGTCGTCCGGCTCGGATAAAGAGACGGTAAGAGAAAGGATGCGCGGTACCTATGAGCTATAAGATTTGCGCTCTCGGAGACGCGGCGTCTCTGTTTCCTTTCATGCAGATAGGGGTCGACGTTTTTTCGTTTGAAAAAGACGGGGATCTTTCAAAAAAGATCGCGTCGCTCGTTAAAAAAGGTTACGGTCTTCTGTTCGTTTCCGAAGACGTCGTTAAAGGAGACCTTTCGGTCATACATTCTTACGATAAACGCCCGGACGTCAATATAGTCCTCGTTCCCGGCAATTCCGAGGGAGAAAGCTACGGTCAGGCGCGTATAAACGACATGGTCGAAAAAGCGCTCGGACAGAATATTTTGTAAAAAGGGCAAAATTATCAGGCAGGAAGTGATTTTTTGAAAAAAGGTACTATCATAAAAGTATCCGGACCGCTTGTCACAGCCGGCGGGATGGAAGACGCCAATATCCAGGACGTCTGCTACGTCGGCGACAAACGGCTGATCGGTGAAATAATAGAAATGCGTGGAGACGTCGCCTCCGTACAGGTTTACGAGGAGACCTCCGGAATAGGTCCGGGGGAACCCCTTGAAACCACGGGAGAGGCGCTTTCGGTCGAGCTTGCTCCGGGACTCGTTTCCCAGATGTTCGACGGTATCCAGCGTCCGCTCGACAGATTTATGCAGGCGGCGAATTCTCCTTTCCTGAAAAAAGGTATCTCGGTCACTCCTCTCGACAGGGAGAAAAAATGGGATTTCGTCCCAAAAGTCGAGGCGGGAGACGAAGTGGGTCCCGGCGACGTGCTCGGTGAAGTGCAGGAGACCGAATCCATCGTTCACAGGATAATGGTACCCTTTGGCGTTGCGGGCAAAGTTAAAACGATAGAACGCGGGGAACACACAATAGTAGATACGATAGCGGTCATCAGCGATCCCGACGGAGAGGACAGAAAGGTCGCTATGCTCACTAAATGGCCAGTACGCTACGCGCGCCCCGTAACGGAAAAACTCAATCCCATTAAGCCTCTCGTTACCGGTCAGAGAGTCGTAGATACGCTTTTCCCGGTAATGAAGGGCGGTACCGCGGCGATCCCGGGTCCTTTCGGAGCGGGAAAGACCGTTATCCAGCACCAGCTCGCAAAGTGGAGCGACGTTGACCTCGTCGTCTATGTTGGGTGCGGAGAACGCGGGAACGAAATGACCGACGTTCTGAACGAATTCCCCGAGCTTGTCGACCCGAGAACGGGGCAGTCCCTGATGAAGCGGACCATACTGATTGCTAACACCTCGAATATGCCCGTCGCGGCGCGCGAGGCTTCGATCTACACCGGTATCACTATCGCGGAGTATTACCGCGATATGGGATATAACGTCGCGATCATGGCGGACTCCACCTCGCGTTGGGCGGAGGCGCTTCGCGAAATGTCGGGACGTTTGCAGGAAATGCCCGGAGACGAGGGTTATCCCGCTTATCTCGGCAGCCGTCTCGCCGCTTATTACGAAAGAGCCGGCAGAGTAATCGCGCTCGGACGCGACAGACGCGAGGGAAGCATCACGGCGATCTCCGCCGTATCTCCTCCCGGAGGCGACATCGCCGAGCCAGTCACGCAGAACACGCTCCGCGTCGTTAAGGTTTTCTGGGGACTCGACGCCACTCTTGCAAGACAGCGTCATTTCCCGGCTATAAACTGGCTGAACTCGTACTCCCTGTATTCTCTCCAGGTCAGACAGGCGATCAACACCATCCTCGGCGCGGATTGGGAATCCTACGTGAAATGGGTGACCGGTGTTTTGCAGGACGAGTCGCGTCTTCAGGAAGTCGTCCGTCTTATCGGTATCGATTCGCTTTCCGACAGGGACAGACTTACTCTGGACGTCGCAAAGTCAATACGCGAGGACTACCTGCAACAGAACTCGTTCGACGTCGACGATTCGTACGCGTCGCTCCGCAAACAGCTTAAATTGCTCGATATGATCAAGTTTTTTGCCGAGAAAGCGGAAAGCTGTATCGACGCATCGCTGACGTACGAAAAGATCACCGAAGGCTCGGACGATATCAAAGAAAAGATCGCAAGAGCAAAAAGCATACCGGAATCCGAGCTTGAAAGGATCGACGGGATCAAACGCGAGATAAGCGAGTTTTACGACGGATTGAGAGGTGAGGTCGAACAATGATAAAATCATACAGAAGCATCAAAAACGTGATAGGACCTCTCATGCTCGTAGACGACGTCGAGGGAGTCAAGTACGACGAGCTGATCGAAGTCCACGTCCAGAACGGAGACGTCCGTCAGGGACAGGTGCTTGAAGTCGACGGACCGCGCGCTCTCGTTCAGGTCTTCAACGGGACCGGCGGGATCAATATGCGCGATTCAAAAGTCAGATTTTTGGGCAAACCGTTTATGCTCGACGTTTCCGAAGAGATGATAGGACGCGTTTTCGACGGACTCGGAAGGACCAAGGACGGACTTCCTCCGATGCTCGCCGAAAAATCGCTCGATATAAACGGAGAAGCGATAAACCCCATTTCCCGAGACTATCCCGACGAATTCATACAGACGGGCATCTCGGCGATAGACCAGCTCAACACCCTCGTCAGAGGGCAGAAACTTCCGATCTTCTCGGCGTCGGGACTTCCTCATCAGGAGCATGCCGCTCAGATAGCGAGACAGGCGAAGGTGCTGAACTCGAACGAGAAATTCGCCGTCGTTTTCGCCGCCATCGGTATTACTTTCGAGGAAGCGCAGTTCTTTATCGACGACTTCCGTTCGACGGGCGCTCTCGAGCGTTCGGTAATGTTCCTCAACCTCGCATCCGACCCGGCGATGGAACGTATCGCCACTCCGAAAATGGCGCTCACCGCCGCTGAGTATCTCGCTTTTGAAAAGGATATGCACGTTCTCGTCATAATGTCAGATATGACGAACTACTGCGAGGCGCTGCGTGAGATCTCCGCCGCCCGCCGCGAAGTCCCCGGACGCCGCGGCTACCCCGGATATCTTTACACCAATCTTTCCACTCTGTACGAAAGAGCCGGAAGGATACGCGGAAAGAAAGGCTCGGTCACACAGATCCCGATCCTGACGATGCCCGAGGGAGACATAACTCACCCGATCCCCGACCTAACCGGGTATATCACCGAGGGACAGATCATCCTGTCGCGCGAACTGTACGACAGATCCATTCTCCCTCCGATAGACGTGCTTCCGTCGCTTTCGCGACTCAAAGACAAGGGAATAGGAAAGGGAAAGACCAGAGAAGACCACGCGTCGACGATGAACCAGATCTTTTCCGCGTACGCTCAGGGCAAAAACGCAAAAGAGCTTTCGGTCGTCCTCGGCGAATCCGCGCTGTCCGAGACCGACAGAAAATATTCGGCTTTTGCCGACAGATTTGAGAAGGAATACGTCGGGCAGTCGTTCAAAACGGACCGTTCAATAGAAGAAACTCTCAATATAGGCTGGTCGCTCCTTGCCGATCTTCCGCGATCTGAACTTAAAAGGATCCCCGTAGAGTTTATTGAGAAATATCTTCCGGAGAAAAAATAATGAGTATCATGAACGTAAGCCCTACACGAATGGAGCTTTCAAGGCTGAAAAAACAGCTCAGTATGTCTTTGCGCGGTCACAAGCTGCTTAAAGACAAACAGGACGAGCTTATGCGTCAGTTCATCTCCGTCGTGAAGGAAGCCGAGCGTCTCAGGCGCGACGTTGAGAAGCGGTACAGGGAAGTCAGGCGCAAGGCCTTCCTTGCCGGCGCGCCTTTCCCGGACGGCGAAATACTCTCGTCCGCCTTCAACGGCTCAAAGGAACGTACTTTTACAGTACGTACCGAGAACCGGATGGGGGTGTACGTTCCCGTACCCGAATTCGACGAGCCGGACGAGAACGCGGACGACTCGCTTTCGCTTTCTCCCGCTCTTGACGAGAGCAGGAGGGAAATGCTCGCGCTCTTTGAGGATATGCTCCGTCTTGCCGATCACGAGAAGCACAGCGTCGTGCTTGCTTCCGAGATCGAAAAGACCCGACGCCGCGTCAACGCGCTCGAATATATGACGATCCCTCAGCTCGAAGAGACGATAAGGTTTATAAAGATGAGGCTCGAAGACTCGGAACGCGACCGGATCACCCGTCTTATAAAGATGCAGGAACAAACTTAACAGATCGACCGTTCGGGGCAGCGGATGTTTTCCGTTGCCTTGAACGGTCTGTTGTTTTTCGACGGAAATGATCGAAAATAGTCCGACTTTGCACTTGATTTTATTTTATAACGATAGTATAATCTTTATTCGGATAATGCTTAAGGTTTTTCAAGGAGTTTTGTTATGAGATCTCGCTACGGAATGGATCTGACAGAGGGTTCGATATTCAAAAAGATGATAATCTTTTGCATTCCGGTCATTCTGACGTCCATTCTTCAACAGCTTTTCAATACCGCAGACCAGATAGTCGCGGGAAGGCTGATCGGAGACAACGCGCTTGCGTCGGTCGGCTCGACGAGTACTCTGTACAACCTTCTTATCAACTTTTTCATCGGTCTTTCTACCGGCACGACGGTCACCTGCGCCAAGCACAAAGGAGCGGGAAACGACCGCAAGGTCACGAACAGCGTGAGCACGGGCATTTCTCTCGCGCTTATTTCGGGCGCGATAATCTTCACCGTCGGTCAGGCGTTTTGCAGACAGCTTCTCGTTGCCACCGCGGTCCCTTCATACCTTGAAAACTTTGCCGCTTTGTATATGCGGGTGATCTTCATTGGTACGCCATTCCAGCTCCTGTATAATTTCAGCGCGGGTATACTCCGTGCGAGCGGAGATACCAAGCGTCCTCTCTACATTCTTACCGCGGCGGGAATGGTAAACGTGGCGCTGAACCTTATACTCGTCCTGATCCTCCCGGAAAGTATGGGAGACAAGAGAGTAATAGGCGTCGCGATAGGGACCGTCGCTTCGCACCTTTTCAGCTCGGTCACCGTTTTGTCGATACTTATCAGATCTTCCGACTGCTTCAGGCTCGAACTGAAAAAACTCAAGATACACAAGGAACACCTCTTTGAGATACTCAAAGTCGGTATGCCGGCGGGTATCTCCAGCGTCGCTTTTTCAATGGCGAACGTCGTTATACAGTCCAACGTCAATATGTACGCGTCGCGCGAGGCGCTGAACTACGGAATACGTTATTCGTCGTATCAGGGGATCAACGCGGCTGCCGGGGGCGCTTTATCGTCGGCAAAAGAACCGTTCAAGGCGGGTGTCGTCGTATCCGGTATCCACGCCGCGAACAATATAGACAGTTATCTGTCGCTTATGATAGCGGGGTGGGCTGTCGGCGTCGTATCGTTCACCGGACAGAACTACGGAGCGAAAAAGTACGGAAGGATAGACAAAACGGTTATTTGCGCCATGACGCTTGCCGTCATCGCGCTGTCGATCCCGGCGATCCCGCTTCTGATCGACAGTAAGCTTTTCCTGTCGATCTTCACCGAGACCGAATCCGCCATACGATTCGGCAGTATGAAAGTGTCGCTTCTTGCCTGGGCGTACGCGCTTTACATTCCTCTGGATATGCTGGGAGCCGCGCTGAGGGGAGTCGAACACTCGACCGTTCCTCTTGCTTTGAACCTTATCTTCGTATTCGGCGCGAGACTTATATGGGTGTTCTTCTTCTATCCGCTCGATCCCACGCTTACGATGCTTTACGTCGCTTATCCGCTTTCTTGGGGACTTTCGAGCGTCGCGCACTTTATCGCATATTTGACAGTACGCCGGAAGTTGAGAAAAAATCTGCCCGAAGAAGCTGTTCAAAACTCCTGAAAAGTCTGTTTTAATTACCGCGTTTGATCTTTTTTGAAAACCGGTGGTGATTTTATGACAAAGTCAAAGTATGAGATCGATATGACGAGCGGTGATATATCCCGCAAGCTGTTACGGCTTGTTTTGCCGCTTGTTTTGTCTTTATTCCTCGAACAGATGTTTTCGACCGCCGACCAGATCGTCGTGGGAAGACTTGTCAGCAATACGGCGCTTGCGGCGGTAGGCTCCACGGGACCTTTGATCGAGCTTCTTATCAATATTTCCTACGGACTTGCGACCGTGAGACGCTGCGTCGGTATGGGAACGCTCGTTTCCGTGATCATGGGAGTGTCCGTGCTTCTTGTCGGGCAGGCGCTTTGCGTTCCTTTGCTCAGAATGACTTCGACCCCGGAATCGATCATCGATTTTTCCGAGTTATATATGCGCGTCGTTTTTATAGGCGTTCCGTTCCAAATGATATACAGCTTCGGAGCGGGTATGCTCCGCGCTAACGGCGATACGCGCCGTCCGATGTATCTGCTTTTCGCCGGCGGGATCATAAACATTTTGCTGAATGTAGCTCTCGTCCTCATGCTTCCCGAAGAACTCGGAGACAAGCGCGTGATAGGAGTCGCGGTCGGGACCGCGGCGTCTCACCTTTTCACCTCGGTCGGAGTGATCGTAATGCTCATTCGCGGAAACGGAGCATTTAAGCTGATCGCGGGAAAGATGAGGATATACAAAGAGCATTTTTCCGAAATGATCAGGGTCGGCATCCCGAACGGTCTGACGGGGTGCGCGTTCACTTTGGCTGCGATACTCGTTCAGAAAAGGATCAATTCTTTCGGAGCCGAAGCTATTTCCGCATTTGTCATTTCCGCTAATCTGTATAACTATATCTGTCACGTTATTTCCGGATTCCGAGTCGGTATCACGCCTTTCGTAAGTCAGAACGTCGGCGCGGGAAAGATAAAACGCGTTGTGGAAGTAACAAGAAAATCGATTTTTGCCGCCGTTGTCTGCGCTATTGCTCTCGGCGCGCTTATGGCGCTGTTTGCCCGTCCTTTGTTGGGAATATTTACAACCGACGCGGACACTCTCTCATACGGAGTTTCGATAATGCGTATCATTTGTCTCTCATTCGTCATATTCGCGCCCGGAGACGTGCTTTTAGGCTCTTTCAACGGTATTGATCGCAGCTTTATAGCAATGGTTACGGAGATGATCATGATCTGCGGAGTACGCATACTTTGGATCATGCTGCTCTTTCCGCTTTGGCCTACGGTGCCGATGCTTTCTTTGGCTTACACTGTATCGTGGGTGTTTACTTCCTCTTCCATGACGTTTCTGTTCGTAAAGGAAATCAAAAAACTCAAAGGATCGTTTGGTCTTTCTTCCGGCGATATCGAGAAGACAAACGATTCGGAGGCTGACTGAATGCTCAAAGTAAAGTATGAAATGGACCTGACCGAAGGTCCCGTCTATAAACAACTGCTTATCTTCGCGCTCCCCGTCTTATTTACCGGAGTGCTTCAGCAGCTGTTCAATACCGCCGATCAGATCGTTGCGGGCAAGCTCGTCAGCGATACCGCTCTTGCCGCAGTCGGTTCAACGGCGGAGATATTCAATCTCTTTACGACTCTGTTTATCGGTCTTTCTACCGGTCTCACCGTTTCCTGCGCGAAACACAAGGGCGCTGACGATACGGAGGGGGTCAAAAAGAGCATAGGAACGGGGATAATACTCGCGTTTATTTCCGGAGCGATACTTGTTCTCGTCGGAGAAACGCTGTGCAGGATGATGCTCGATCTCATTTCCACTCCGAAAGAGGTCTATGAATATTCAGAACTGTATATGCGTATCATCTTCGCGGGCGTACCGTTCCATATCCTGTATAATTTCGGCGCGGGGATACTCCGCGCGAACGGTGACACACGCCGCCCGATGTATCTGCTCGCGCTCGGCGGAGTCATCAACGTGATTCTCAACGTCAGTCTCGTTTTGCTTCTTCCTGAGGAATTAGGAGACAAAAGAGTGATGGGAGTCGCCATAGGCACCGTCGCTTCAAATCTGTTCGCATCTATCGGAGTCGTGATCATACTTATCAAGTCAACAGGCGTTTTCAGACTCGAAAAGAAATATTTTCACCTTTATAAAGAACCGGTCGTCGAGATACTCAAAACAGGAATTCCGACAGGACTTGGCGGTATCGCCTATTCGATCGCCAACATCATCATAATCAAAAATATAAATCAGTTCGGAAAGGACGCCTTGGCGGGCAACACGAGCGCAAACAGTATATTCGTTTATATCTGGCACTGGATGAACGCGTTCAAGATCGCCGCTATCAGCTTTGCCGGACAGTGCTTCGGCGCAGGGAAATACAAAAGGATCTCCGAAGCGACCCGCAAGGCGACGTTGGTCACCGCGATCGGAGTCGTCGTACTCGGCGGCGCTGCGCTGCTGTTTTCCGATCAGCTCCTTCATCTGTTCATCAGCGGCGACGAGGCGCTTCAATACGGAAGAATATCGCTTTACGTTTTTGCGATCTCATATATAATTTTCGTTCCCACTATGATACTTTCGGGAACTCTGTCCGGTGTGGAGCGTTCAACGCTTACCATGGTGCTTAATCTGGCGCTGATATGCGGGGTCCGTCTTATCTGGATCTTTGTGTTCGTGCCGCTCGATCCGACGTTTTTGATGCTGTTTCTTTCGTATCCGATCTCCTGGTTCTTCGCGGGAGTCGCGCATCTTTTCGCGTACGTTTACGTTGCGAAAAAATTCGGAAAAGATAAAGTGTCTTTGCTTAAAACAGAATGAGCGTGTCGCTTATGGAATATAACGAATATCTGCGCCTGACGGAGCGTCTGACGTCGAGGCTGATCAACGACCCGCCCGTTTTTTCGTTTACTGAAGAGGAGCTTTCCTCCTTCAGAAAGTCGCTCGGAAGCGATACTCTGTCCGCGCTTTACGACGCCGGACTTTATGACGGAGACTTTGAAAAGTTCTGTTTCGTTTACCGTTTGTGCGAAGAGACCGGAGTGTGGGAGGACGCGGATACGGAATTTTTGCGGGCGCTGTTCACAAACGCGAAAAAACACATCCGGGCGGAGTTTCTTAACGATCCGTATATAAAAAACATCAGGATCCCTTACGTCAAGGAGGGCGACGTGACGCTGATGAACGCGGTGTATGACAAAGGCGAGGCTTTTTTGTACGATATGCCGGACTTGTTTGCCGACGTGGTTTTTCCGAAAATAGGCTATTTTGACGAACGCGTATATTTTCCCGCCGTTTACGAAAAAGAAATGCCGTGGGTCAGCGTTTGTCCCAGTGAGATCAATTCTATGAAGGATCAGGTGTCTTCCGCTCACGGAAAAACGCTCGTCCTCGGACTCGGACTCGGATATTACGCGTACGCCGTTTCGGAAAAAGAGGAAGTCCGTTCCGTGACGGTTATAGAGATAAACCCGACGATCACCGGACTTTTTGAAAAGCATATACTCCCGCAGTTTGCCCGTAAGGATAAAATAAGGGTGATAACTTCCGACGCCGTCGCGTTTTTGGAAAACGTTAGCCTCGGCGAATACGATTTCGTATTCGCCGATATATGGGAAGGGCAGGAGGACGGCGCTCCTCTGTATAAGAAGATCAAAACGTTTGAAAAAAACTTGCCCGGTACCGAATTCACCTACTGGATCGAAGACCAGATACGCTGGTACTCGGCTCGTAATAAACAATAATTGTCCATAGAGGTAATGAAAAACCGGACGTATCGCCATTTTTGCAATGACCGACCTCTTGATTTTTCTTTTTACCGGTGGTAAAATAATTCAGATATTCAGTCATCCCGAAACGGAGGTTTGTTATAATGAGAAAAACAAAGATAGTCTGCACGATCGGTCCGGCTTGCTCAGACGAAAAGACCCTGACCGGAATGTGCCTTGCCGGAATGAACGTCGCAAGACTCAATTTTTCGCACGGAACTCACGAAAATCACCAAAAGCTTATAAATACAATAAAAAAGGTCAGAGAAAAGCTCGGTCTGCCGATAGCGATAATGCTTGACACCAAAGGACCGGAATACCGCATAAAAACGTTCAAAGACGGCAAGATAACACTCAAAGCGGGAGACGTTTTCACTTTCACGACCGACGATTCCGTAGGAGACGAAAACCACGTCGCCGTCAACTATAAGGGACTTCCCGACGATCTTTCCGTCGGTGACGACGTTCTTCTCAATAACGGACTTATGATCTTTGAAGTCACCGAGATCAAAGAAGACGCCGTCGTCACCAAAGTCGTCGAGGGCGGGGTACTGAGCGACAGGAAGAGCATGTCTTTTCCGAACAAGGTGCTTAAACAAACGTATCTCAGCGAGCAGGACAAGAGCGACCTTCTTTTCGGGATCAAAAACGACGTTGATTTCATCGCCTGTTCGTTCGTCTCGCGCAAGCAGGACCTGCTTGACATAAAAGAATTCGTAAACGCGAACGGCGGAAGCGAGATCGAGTTGATCGCCAAGATCGAAAACCGTTCAGGAGTCGATAATATCGATGACATCTGTACGGAATGCACCGGCATTATGATAGGGCGCGGAGATATGGGCGTCGAGATCCCGTTCGAGGAGCTTCCGGGAATTCAAAAGCGGTTGATAGCAAAATGCCGTATGCTCGGCAAACGCGTGATCACGGCGACGGAAATGCTCGAATCGATGATCAACAATCCCAGACCCACGAGAGCGGAGATCTCCGACGTTGCGAACGCCGTTTACGACGGAACGAGCGCTATTATGCTCAGCGGCGAGACTGCGGCGGGCAAAAACCCGGTCAAGACCGTCGAAACGATGTCGAAGATCGCGGAGCAGACCGAAAGCGAGATCGATTACGCGGAGCGTTTCCACAGTCAGGAGTTCCGTATCAATTCGCTCGTCGACGCGGTATCTCATTCCACCTGCGGTATGTCTATCGACATAGGCGCCAAAGCCATCTGCGTTTGCAGTCTTTCGGGCATGACCGCCCGTATGGTCTCGCGTTTCCGTTCGCCCGTTGACATAATCGCTTTGACGACAAATCAGAAAACGTGGCGGAAGCTCGCGCTTTCCTGGGGAGTCACCCCGGACGTGGTCGAGTTTTTCGACAGCATTGACGTTTTGTTCTATACTGCAAAGAAAAAAGCGGTGTCCGAATTCGGACTTTCGTCCGGAGACCGTATAGTCATCACCGGAGGAATAACGAACGGTTCATCCGGCAACACCAACCTCATAAAAGTCGAGACAGTCTGATATATTTATTTCCCGGGACGTAGCGATACGCCCCGGGTTTTATTTTTTCCCGACGCGGGGGACGGTACGAAAAAGATTGACAATATAGTTATAAAGGTGTATAATAGATTTAATACTTTATAAGGGGAAATGGTATGAAAAACAAGAATTATCCGCTTTACGACGCCG
>CACZZA010000114.1 GCA_902785485.1 uncultured Ruminococcus sp.
GGCGTACTGATGTTCGCGACGGAGTCCGTGCCGGTCAAGGTCTCGGGCAAGTACGTTTACGCTCCCGAATTCTGCAAAAGGATGAACCAGCCGTACAACGGCGACGTCCACGGCATCGCGATAACCGAGATGGACAACGGAGCCGTCTTCACGTCGACCGGCTGCTCCTCCCTCGGACCCAAAGCTAAATGGTACCGTCTCTCGGGTGAGAACGGCAACGCCGAAACTCTGCGATACGACGAGACGGGAGTGCGTATAGATTATATGAAATACGCGATCCCCGAGGAAATGGGCGAGACACAGTACAAGCTCTACTATCCCGACACAGCGGGTATCACCTCCGGCGTCTTCACCGAAAAAGAGCTGAAGGACGCGGGAGAGATAAAGATCGACCGCAAAAGCACGGGACACCACGGCGGAAACGACTACTGGATCTGCCTGTACTTCATCAAATATCTGAGAAACGAGGTCAAGGATCCGTTCTTCAACGTCTACCGCGCGTGCGCGCTCTCCGCGGCGGGCATACTCTCGTTCCGTTCCGCTCAGAACGGCGGAAAGGAATACGAGATCCCGGACTTTACGAACAAACGTACGAGAAGGAAATACCTCAAAGACGATATTTCCCCGTTCCCGCGTGAGGACGGCTCGTTCGACGTCGAACCGTGTTCGCACCCGGAATACGACGTTTTCAAACAGAATTGACGTTTATCTGTCATAAATAATGAAAGTGAGGACCACACAATGTCAAGAAAAACCATCCGTATAGGAGTGTTCGGCGGACTTCGCGGCTACTCCTACATCAGAAACTTCCGCTACATGAAAGGCGTAAAAGTCGTCGCGCTCTGCGAGAAGGATCAGAAGGTCATCGACGACCTCAAAGCAAAGGGCAACATCGACGACACCCTGCCCGTCTACTCCGATTTCAACGAGTTCATCGACTGCGGGATGGACGCGGTAGTGCTTTGCAACTACTTCAACGAACACGCAAAATACGCGAAGATCGCGCTCGCCAAGAAGATCAGCGTTCTTTCCGAGACCACCGCGGCTCCCACGCTCAAAGAGTGCGTTGAGCTCTGCCAGGCGGTCGAAAAGAGCCACAAGAAATATATGCTCGGCGCAAATACCTCGATGATGCCCGGACCTATGGAGCTTCACCGCATCGCGGAGAGCGGTGAGCTCGGACAGATATTCTACGGCGAGGCGGAATACCTCCATCCGTGGGCTGAGCGTCCCGCATCCGTCATCGGAAACGACGAGTCCAAATACACCCACTGGAGAAAACACAATCCCCGCACCTACTACAATATGCACTCTCTCGGAGCATTGATGGAGATCACCGGCACCGTACCGGTAAAGGCGTCCGGCAAATGCGTCTACGCGCCCAAGTTCTGCAAGGAGATGAACCATCCCTACACGGGCGACGTCCACTCCATCACCGTTACCGAAATGGACAACGGCGCCGTCTTCACGACGACCGGATGCTCCTCCCTCGGACCTCATTCCAAATGGTTCCGTATCTCGGGTGAGAACGGCAACGCGGAGACCCTGCGTTTCGATGAAAAAGGCGTCCGTATCGACTATATGAAGTACGCCATTCCCGAAGAACTCGGCGAAGAGACCTTCAAGAAATACTATCCCGAGAACGCCGGCATCACCTCCGGTATGTTCACCGAAAAAGAGATAAAGATGTTCAACGACACCGTCGGTCAGGGCAAACCCAGCGGACATATCGGCGGCTGTGACTTCTGGATCGCTCTGCGCTTCCTCAAATATCTGCGCGGCGAGCTTGAGCCCTTCTTCAACGTTTACAGAGCGTGCGCCCTCTCCGCGGCAGCGATCCTCAGCTTCAGAAGCGTTCAGAACGGCGGAAAGGAATACGACATCCCGGACTTCACCAACAAGCGCACCAGAAGAAAATATCTCAAGGACGACGCTTCTCCGTTCCCGAAGGAAGACGGTTCCTACGATTTCGAGCCCTGCTCGCATCCCGAATACAACGTATTCAAAGCGCGCGAGGCTGAAAAAGCAAATAAATGACCAAAAAACGAAAAGGGGTACGTTATGTCAAGAAAAACCATTAAGATAGGCGTATTCGGCGGACACAGAGGCCGCTCGTTCATCAAGAACTTCAAGCTGATGAAGGGCGTCAAGGTCGTCGCCCTCTGCGAATCCAATCAGGAAGAGATCGACAAGGCGCGCGAGCTCGGGATCCTCGACGACTCCATCGCCGTCTATTCCGATTTCAACGAGTTCATCGACTGCGGGATGGACGCTGTCGTTCTCTGCAACTTCTTCCACGAGCACGCAAAATACGCGAAGATCGCGCTTGAGAAGAAGATCCACGTCCTCTCCGAGACCACCGCGGCTCCGACTCTCAAGGAGTGCGTGGAGCTGTGCCAGGCGGTCGAAAAGAGCCATAAGAAGTATATGCTCGCCGCAAATACCTCGATGATGCCGGGACCCAACGAGCTGCGCAACATCGCCAAAAGCGGAGTCCTCGGACAGATCTTCTACGGCGAGGCGGAATACCTGCATCCGTGGGAATCCCGTCCGGAAGCCGTCATCACGGGCGGACCCGAAAGATACAAGCATTGGAGAAAGCACCTGCCGCGCACATACTACAATATGCACTCGCTCGGCGCTCTGATGGAGATCACCGAAACGCTTCCCGTCAAGGTCTCCGGCAAATGCGTTTACGCTCCCGACTTCTGCGAGAGGATGGCTCAGCCGTTCAACGGCGACGTACATTCGATCACGGTCTCCGAGATGGATAACGGCGCCGTCTTCACGTCGACAGGCTGCTCCTCCATCGGACCGATGTCCAAGTGGTTCCGCATCTCCGGCGAGAACGGAAACGCCGAGACGCTCCGCTTCGACCAGAACGGAGTCCGCGTGGACTATATGAAATACGCGATCCCCGAGGAGCTCGGAGAGACCGGATACAAGCTCTACTACCCCGAGCACGCGGGACTCAACTCCGACATCTTCGACGAGAAGGACAACAAGGACTTTCCCGGCGTACCCGCGGGAAATTCCGGTCACTACGGCGGATGCGACTTCTGGATCGCCCTCAAGTTCGTCAAGTATCTGCGTAACGAATACACCCCGTTCTTTGATGTTTACCGCGCCTGCGCCCTCTCCGCCGCGGCTATCCTCAGCTGGAGATCGGTACAGAACAACGGCAAGGAATACGACATTCCCGACTTCAAGAATAAACGTTCGAGAAGAAAGTATCTCAAGGACGACGCATCGCCCTTCCCGGACGAGTTCGGCGACTTCGACTTTGAGCCCTGCTCGCATCCCGACTACGATCTGTTCAAAAACAAGGAGACGACAAAGTGAAAAAGACTTTATCGGTGATCCTTTCGTTCGTGTTCGTATTACTCGCCCTGACGGCGTGCCTCACGTCCTGCGGAGGAAGCGAGGAAAAGGCGTCGGCGGTAGTCGGAACGTGGGCTTCCAACGAAGCCGAGGGTATGACCTACACCTTCAACGCCGACGGAAGCGGCAAATACGACCTCAGCGGTGAGCTCACGATGAGTTACACCTACAAGGACACCGGATCGGCGATCGAGATCACCTATCAGGGTATGACCGAGCCGCAGATCTGGACCTACACGCTGAAGGACAATATCCTCACCATGACCGACACCGACACCGGAACGGTACTGACCTACACGAAAAAATAAAAACTCCGAACAGCAAAACGGGCTGTCGCAAGACATAACTGCGACAGCCCCTTTTTTCATTATAACGGCTCATCCGAGCGAATCGATATAAGCTTTATATTCATCGTAGGTGAAATAGAAATCCTTAACAGCAGGATAGTTTTCTATTTGAGCAAAAGATGAATCTTTTTTTCCTCTGTTTTTGTAAGATACTATCGTATCAGAATCTTTGATGGAGATCATATAATCCTTTTCAGGGTTTTTCCCAAAAGCATAAGTGCGAAGCCCAAACCACGAAAACCGTTCTTCTCCCTTATTCTCAAGCTTGTTAACGGAAAAAATATACTCATGTCCTATTTTTACTTGTTTTCCAAGCAAGGGCATCACATATAAAGGCTGGTCAATTTCCTCGGTAAATGCTTTCTGTTCGTCTTCATAGTAACCCGGGTACCCAAAAGGAATAACGACGGAAAAACTATCTCGTTTTTCACCTTTATACATTTTTACGGGGATAACTTCAATTACCGTAAAATAAGTTATCTTTTCGTCCGGCTTAAAATAAACGTCATAATCATACCAGTTAATACCTTCATTTTTTTCAAAACGAATATCTGACACAGTTCCCTCAAATACATACTCAACCGAACTGTACAACTCCTCCGGTTTCTGTACGTCAACTGTCTTGTCGGGATAAAAAATATTCCCGTTTTCGTCATAATAATCAGGCTCATAACGTTTATATTTATATTTGTACTCGATTGACGGATCTTTTACAGGAACTTGACTGACATTATTGTCATTTTCAGATTTTATAATGGATCCGTCAACAAACCCCTCCGGATCAGCGTTTTTTGAGAAACCCTCATTTTCTAAAGATCCATCAGACCCGGCTTCAAATGAATCGTTATCAACGACTCCGGTTTTGCCGCATGACAATAAACAAACAGAAAAAGTGATACAAATACAAACAATGACAAATATATACTTCTTAGTAAACATTTTTTCACCTCAAATCATTTAAGACCCTTTCTAAAGGTAAAATATCAAAAGCGTGTATAGCCTTCAATTAATTATATACTATAGTAACTGATTTGTCAATATTACGTTTTTTTCTCATTTTGACTTGCCATTACGCCGGTTTTGTGGTAAAATAAATTGTGTATGACCTTTTATCATCCGAGCGAGGTATTATGAGAAAAATGCTGCTGCCCGACCACGATTTCGAGACGTTCGACCTCATCACGCCGGACTTTCTCAAGTCGATCGGGAAAAAATACGTCCTTTGCGACATCGACAACACGGTCGTCGCGTACGACGAACCGCTCCCCGACAAAAAAGTCGCCGACTGGGTGAAGTCGCTGACCGACGCGGGAATGTCGCTCATCTTCATATCGAACAACGACCGTCAGAGAGTCGAGACCTTCTGCGAGTCGCTCGACGTGCCTTACATATACAAGTCGGGCAAGCCCTCGCGCAAGACCGTCAAACGGGCGCTCTCGTTCCTCGGCGGAACGTACGGGGAGTGCTGCGTCATCGGAGACCAGCTCCTTACCGACGTGCTGACGGCGCGGCTCTCGGGAGTCACCTCGATCTGGGTGCGGACCATAAAAAAGGTCGAAACGCCGTTCTTCCGCTTCAAGAACGCGATAGAAAAGCCTTTTATCAACTACTATTTCAAACACAAGAAAACGGAGAAACAATAATGGGAGCAATATTCGGACCGGCGGGAAACTCACTCGAGTTTTACGACGAAGGACACAAAAGCACGCTCGAAGCGCCCGGCTGGGTCGAGCGCTACGGACTCGACTGCTACGAATATCAGGCGGGAAAGGGCATTTACGGCTCGGACGAGACCTTCCGCAAGATAGGCGAAAAGGCGAAGGAACACAACGTCCGTCTGTCGTTCCACGCGCCGTACTATATTTCCCTTTCGTCTGTCGAGGAGGAAAAGCGCCTGAACAGCGTTTCCTACATCGAGAAAAGCGTCGACGCCGCGTCGAAGATGGGCGCCGACCTCATCGTCATTCATACCGGCTCCGCATCAAAAATAAGCCGCGAGGAGGCGGTCGCCCTCGCAAAAGACACGGTATATAAAGCGCTCCTGAAATGCGGAGACCGGGGCGTCACCCTCGCGCTCGAAACGATGGGCAAAAAGAACCAGCTCGGCACGC
Organism: uncultured Ruminococcus sp.; assembly: GCA_902785485.1. Taxonomy (GTDB): domain Bacteria; phylum Bacillota; class Clostridia; order Oscillospirales; family CAG-272; genus RUG13077. The sequence goes on from CACZZA010000114.1 coordinate 5,840, forward strand.
TCGAAGAAGTCCTCGATATATGTTCCATCGACAAAAGACTCCGCCCCGTCGTCGACTTCGGACACCTCAACGCGCGCAACGTCGGGGGACTGTTCGTCACAAAGGAAGACTACCTCCGCGTGTTCGACCTGATAAGCGAAAAGCTCGGACCGGAGTACGCAAAGACGCTCCACTGCCACTTTTCCAAGATAGAATACACCTCGGCGGGAGAGAAAAAACACCTCACGCTCGACGACGAGGTCTTCGGTCCTCCCTACGAGCCGCTGATGGAATGCATCGCCGGGAACGGACTTTCGCCGCGCATAATATGTGAGAGCGACGGCGCCCAGGCGCGGGACGCCTTACGGATGAAAAACTATTATCAAAGCATCATATAAAGCATCATAAAAGGAGAAAAATCATGACAAGCAGAGAAAAACTGTTGAAGGTCCTGCCCGAGGGCGCGGACGGAATGATCGTAACGTCGATGGAAAACCAGCTCTATCTGACGGGATTTGAATTCAGCGACGGCTACGTTATCGTAACGAGAAAGGGATCGTACCTCGTGACCGACAGCCGCTACATAGAGGCGGCGGGAATGGAGTGCGCAAAAGATATACGCCCCGTACTGTTCAGAGGACTTCGCGACGGAGTCATCGAAAACATCCTCAAAGAAAACGGCGTCAAAACTCTCCTGTTCGAGCCGAGGATCACCTACGCCGAGCTTGAAACGCTCAAAAAGACGTTTTCGTTCGTCGAGTTTGCTCCGGCGGGAGAGCTCGTCGAGTCTCTGCGCGACCTCAAAGAAGAGTTTGAAAAAGAGAACAGCGTCAAGGCTCAGCGCATCGCCGAAAAGTCGCTCGATCAACTGCTCGGAGTCATCACGACCGATATGACCGAG
>CACZZA010000115.1 GCA_902785485.1 uncultured Ruminococcus sp.
CGAGCGTACTCGTGAATTCGCCCCCGTTTACGAACGAGATACGGTCTCCCTCGCTTATAGCGTCTCTCATTTCTTCCGAGACTCCGGACGCGAGAATCGTGATAGTAGCTTCGTCGCGATCCATATTTTCTCTTTCGGAACGGTAGTAGCCGTAGCGAAGCGCCATTCCGCCGACCACCGCCGCGACCGCCAGAATGATGAGAAAATCGATAACGTTGAATTTGTATTTTTTCTTTCGACTTGAAGAAACACGGTCCATTATGCGAACTCTCCTTCGATTATTTGCCGGTCTCGCTGTACGAAACGCAGATGCATTCCGCCTCGAAGAGCGGTGTGCGGAAGACGATACGGCTGCCTATCGCGAGCTTGAAAGAACCGACCGAGATCACTCCGTCCGAGTCCTTCATCCCCGACGCGCTGACCGTAACGGATATATCTATTTTTCCGGGATACGCGTTGTTCTGAGCCTCGCCGCGTTCGGCGTTGTAGGTTTTGTAAGTCGAGTCGGTGTACTGTACGTCGATGACTTCTCCGACCTTATTGCCCGTCTTTTTGTCGATGACTTCGTCTCCGATGTTTATTTTTCCACGGAAAACGCTGTCTGTATCCGCGGCTTTGAGCGTATAGATGACGTCGGTCTGCTCGCTCGTTTCGCCTTCGGTCACTTTTCCTTCAAAAAACACGAGGTAGACCACCGCCGCCGCTGACGCAAGTATCAGCAAAACCAGTATCACGTCAACGAGATTGAAGCGGTATTTTTTCTTTTTTTCGTTCATAATTCGTCCTCCCATCCCGCGGGCAAAAGCGGATCAACCCGCGAAGCGGCGTTTTCTATTTCCACGCTTGCCGAACAAAGAGCAAGCACGAGGAAGAAGCAAAGGTACGTCTGTCCGGAGTCATACGAACCCGAGGCGAGCCAGCGTATCAGCGCCGCGAAAGCTCCCGAGAGCGCGGCGGCGGGATAAAGAACGTTGATCTTGCCTTCGTTTTTTGAAAACAGCGTCAGATACTTTATCAGCGCTAAAACCATTACCGTTGTGAAGATCAGCGGTCCGACATATCCGAGGTCTCCTACTACTCCCGAAGAACGGACCCCGTTCCCGGAAGGACTTCCCGCTCCGGTGAAGAACGCGCGGAGAGTATCGCTCCCGATGCCCGCCAGCCGGGAAAGCGCCCTTTCGGATCTGCGGAAGAAAACGGACGTCCATTCCGCGGGCAGAAAGACCGCGGCTCCCACCGCTCCGGCAAGCACCGCGCAGAAAGGAGCAAAACTCTTTTTCCCGCCGAGGACGGCGAAAGATCCGAGTGACAGTATATAAGTCATGAGCATTCCCGAGCCTGCGAAATAACCGCAGAACGCGAGCGCGAGTATCACGACTGTCGCCGCGGGAAGTTTCCTTCCCGCTCCCCTTACCGAAATGAGTCTTGCCATCATAAACGGAAGAGCGAAGACGAAATATCCCGTCATAAGGGAACGTTCGGGTATGAACGGAGACACGATGTCGACGCACAGTGAGAAGAAGGAATCGGGGAACACCGCCCTCAGCTCTCCGAGCGCGACCGCGACAGACGCCGCAAACGCCGAAAAAACGAACGAGAGCAGACATCTTTCAAACCATTCGCGCGATTTGATGAGGTTTATCACCAAGAAGAACGCCAGAGTGTAAACCGTCCGCGTCATCTCTCCCGAAGGGACCCCGTCCCGTCCGAGAAGCGCGACAGACAACAGTTGGATGAGCAGGATGCAGACCACTCCGACCGAAAGAGCGTCAAACCTCAACGTACGTTTGCCGCGCACGTATTTGAGCAGGAACGCCGCGCAGACGAATATGACCACTCCGCGCAGGAACACTCCCGGCACGAAAGGAACGAGCAGGAATATCAGTGTGACTCCGTTTTCCGGGATGCAGATAACGGTATAAGCGAGGAAGAGCGCGAAAACGAACAGCGCGATGTAATACGGCTTGACCCAGTAAGAGAGCGCGCCTCCTCCTATGCCCGCGAGGACCGCCGCAGTCCCTCTCTTCAAGGCCTCGCCTTTTCTGTCGTAAGTTACGCTGCGCACTCCGAAAAAACCGAAGATGAGACGGCTTGTCACCGCGTTTTCTTTAAGCGTGTCCGCGGCGCGTTTTTTCGAGAACAGAAGCGGAAGCGAGACGAACGCGAGCGCGAGAGAGAAGAACAGCTCTCGCAGGGCAAAGTCTCCGCGCAAAAAGTAGTATTTTATCAAAACGGCGAGAGCGCTCGTCACTCCGAAGGTGACGAAAAGCACTCCGTAAAACCTTGTCGAAACGTCGAGCAGACGCAAAAACGCGTTCTGTACCGCGCGGATGACTAAGCTCTCGTCGGCGCTCTTTGAAACGAGCCGTTTTGCGGGACGGGAGATCTTCTCTGACAGCTTCCAGGCTTTTCTGCGGGAACGCGCAAGGGACGTCTCCCTCATCGCTTCAAGCGAATCGTAAGAAGTGAACAGCCTGTACGCCGCGCTCGCGCGAACGGCGTTTCCCATCGCTCCGCCTATGCGGCGGAACAGATTGACGGTATAGCTTTTATCGGCAAGATTTTTCAAAAATCCCTTGGATCTTTCCGCCAAGCGCTCACCTCCGTTTCTTTACCGACCCTTTCTAAAGCAGGTCCGGTCTGTTCTTTTTTGTGATCTCAAGCGACTTTTCGAGCCGCCATTTTTCTATTTTCGCGTGGTCTCCGTTCACCAGGACGTCGGGGACCTTGTCGCCCAAAAAATCGTACGGGCGCGTGTATTGCGGATATTCGAGAAGCCCTTCCGACAGGCTCTCGTTTTCAAAGCATTCCGGATCGCTGAGTACGCCGTCGCACAGTCTTCCCACGCAATCGGCGAGTATGCAGGCGGGTATCTCTCCGCCCGTCAGGACGTAGTCGCCGACGGAGATCTCCTCCGCGCCGATCTTGTCTATCGCGCGCTGATCGACTCCCTCGTAATGCCCGCAAAGGATGACGAGCCGGTCGAACTTTGCAAGCTCCGCCGCCTTTTTCTGAGTCAGCACCCTGCCGCGCGGAGACATATAAACGACCTTGCATTTCTCCGACTCTCCGAGATCTTTCGTAATATCGAGAAAGCAGTCGTACACGGGAGGAGCCTGCATCAGCATCCCCATCCCGCCGCCGTAGGGAGTGTCGTCCACCCTGCGGTGCTTGTCCTTAGAATACGCGCGTATGTCGTACGTCCGTATATCGAGCGAGCCTTTTTCCCGCGCCCTGCCGATGATACTGTAACCGAGTACCATTTCGACAAGATCGGGAAAAAGCGTCATAACGTCAATCCTCATCGTCGAACATCCCCCCGATGGGCGAGACGGCGATGCCTGACTCCGGATCGACGGACTTTATGAATTCTTTTACCGCCGGGATAAGGGTCTTTTTGCCGTTCTCCGACGTCACTTCATATACGTCGTTCGCCGCGTATTTCATAACGTCGGTCAGCCGTCCGTATTCTTTTCCGCTCTCGGCGTCGTAAACCTTCGTTCCGATAAGATCGCTGACGAAAAATCTCCCCTCTTCGAGAACGAAGTCGCTCCGCAGGGCGTAAACCGTGCGCCCCGAAAGAGTTTTCGCTCCCGCGTCGTCGTTTATCCCTTCGAGCTTGACAAGAACGAAGGCGTTGTGTTTTCTTATGCTCTCGACCGCAAAGGGACGGTATTCTCCTCCCGAGACGAGAAAAACGGACTTGAGTCCGAGAAGGTCGTCCGGAGAATCGACCCAGCAATCGAGCTTCGCTTCCCCCCGGAACGAGTGCGGAGACGTGAAGCGTCCGATCTCTATATATTTTTCCATTCTCGGACTCCCCCTCTCCTTACTGTCACGGTAAAAACGGACGGATCGATCCGCCCGTGTGTTTATCTCTTTTTCAGTGTTTCAAGCTCACGCAGGAAAGACTCGATGTCGCTGAACTCGCGGTAAACCGACACGAATCTGACGTACGAGACTTCGTCGAGGTCGCGCAGTCTGTCCATGACCATAAGTCCGAGCTCCGACGACGTGATCTCGGTGTGCGAGGTGTTTTTGAGTTCCGCCTCGATCGAGTTTATAAGGTCGTTCATATCCTCGGGCGTTACGGGACGCTTGTAGCACGCTTTGTTCAGACCGTTCAGTATCTTGGCGCGGTCGAAGATCTGACGCGAGCCGTCCTTCTTCACGACGACGATCGGAACGCTTTCGAGTACTTCGTAAGTCGTAAATCTTCCGCCGCAGCGCAGACATTCGCGGCGGCGGCGTATCTCGGAGTCGCCTGTCGGCCTACTGTCGATAACCTTACTGTCAATATTTCCGCAAACGGGACACTTCATTCCGTTGACCTCTCTGTAAACAGTTTTTCACTACCTTATATTATTACATATTTTTACACCTTTGTCAACTGATTTTTTATACGGACCCTTTTTACATCCCGGATATTGATTTTACCTTTGCGAAGTGTTATACTTATATAACCGAAACGGAAGGAAGTGCAGTTATGTACAGACATATCGTAATGTGGAAATTCAAAGAGCCGACGCAAACGAACCTCGACAGGGTCAAAAACGGACTTCTTGCCCTCGTTCCCGTGATCCCCTGCGTACGAAAAATGGAGATATACAAAGACTCGGCGCACACTCCGGCGTCATACGACCTCGTGCTTTATACCGAGTTCGACTCCGAAAAGGACTGCGCGTACTACGCCGACCATCCGGAACACGTCAAGGTCAAAAAGGTGATCGGCGAACTGACGAGCGACAGGGTCGTACTCGACAGCGATGAATGACGTAAAAGCGCGCGACGAATACTATATGTCGCTCGCGCTTGAGGAAGCGAAAAAAGCGGCAGCGGCGGGCGAAGTCCCCGTCGGAGCCGTCATAGTGCGAAAAGACGAAGTGATAGCAAAGGCTTTCAACCTCCGCGAGTGCCGCAAAAACGCGCTCTGTCACGCGGAAACGCTCGCGATAGACCGCGCATGCGAAACGCTCGGAGGGTGGAGACTGCCCGGATGCGAGCTGTACGTCACGCTCGAATGCTGCCCGATGTGCGCGGGCGCCTGCGTCAATTCGCGTATCGAGCGCGTGGTCTACGGAGCGAAAGACCCGAAAGCGGGAGCGCTCGGCTCGGTCGCGGATATTACTTCCCTGCCGCTCAACCACCGCTTTGAAGTAAAGACGGGCGTGCTTGAAAACGAGTGTTCTGCTCTTCTGAGCGATTTTTTCGCGCGTCTGCGTAAAAAGAGGGAGTCAAAATGAAGCTCGTCTGCGTTGAAAACGGCTTCGCCGTCGTCGAAAAGGCGGCGGGAGAGGTCTGCGAAGCCACGCCCGAAAAAAGAGGGATCCCCGATCTTTTGACCGAACTGACCGGCAAAAAGGCTTATACTGTCCACCGCCTCGACGCGCCCACCGTCGGTCTCGCGGTGTTCGCGCTCGACGAAAACGCCGCGGCGAGCCTTTCCCGTCAGCTGACCGACGGCTCTCTCACAAAAGAATACCGCGCCGTACTCGAGGGAACGCCCGAAAACGGGAGCGGCAGGTTCGAAGACCTGCTGTTCCGCGACAAAGCCAAAAACAAGACCTACGTCGTTTCACGCGAAAGGCGCGGAGTACGCCGCGCCGCGCTCGAATATACGGTCGAAGAGACCTCGGAATACGGCGGAACGCCCGTCTTTCTCGCGCGGATAAAACTCCTCACCGGACGCACTCATCAGATACGCGCGCAGTTCGCGCACCGCCGTCACCCCGTCGCCGGAGACGCGAGATACGGCTCGAAAATAAAAGTCCCTCTCGCGCTTCAATCCGCGTCTCTATCCTTCAACGATCCAATGACCGGCGAAAGAAGGAATTTTTCGCTCGGTATTCCTTCCGGAGAGGTCTGGGGCGTCTTTGATACCGAAAAGTAATGCGTTTTGGCTCAAAAAAGGTCCAAAACGCTTTTTTTACGCTTATTTTTTGCCAAAAGTATTGACTTTGAGGCATAAAAGGCTAAAATGATAGCAGGAAAGTTTCTCTATAATATAAGCACCGGAGAAACGAAAGAAAGCAGGGTATATATGTCAAGAAAAACCATCCGTATCGGAGTGTTCGGAATGGCGCGCGGACGCTCGTTCGTCAAGAGTTTTCGCAAGATCCGCGGCGTAAAAGTCGTCGCCGTCTGCGAAACGAACGGGGAGACGCTGCAAAAGGCGCGCGACCTCGGGATCCTCGACGACTCGATCCCGGTATATTCCGACTTCGACGAGTTCATCGACTGCGGACTTGACGCCGTCGTTCTGTGCAACTTCTTCCACGAACACGCGAAGTACGCAAAGATCGCGCTCGAAAAAAAGATCCACGTCCTGTCCGAAACGACCGCGGCTCCGACGCTCAAGGAGTGCGTCGAACTGTGTCAGGCGGTCGAAAAGAGTCACAAAAAATATCTGCTCGCGAACAACTCGTCCTGGTCTCCCGGAGCGATGGAGCTGCGCAACATAGTCAAAAGCGGAGTCCTCGGTCAGATCTTCTACGGCGAGGGCGAATATATGCATCCGTGGGAAGACAGACCGAATTCGACCATATCGAACGATCCGTCGAAATACACCCACTGGAGAAAGCACCTGCCGCGTACCTACTACAATATGCACTCGCTCGGCGTACTGATGTTCGCGACGGAGTCCGTGCCGG
>CACZZA010000116.1 GCA_902785485.1 uncultured Ruminococcus sp.
GAGCCAGAACAGGACAAAAAGAAAAACCCCGGAAAACCGCATGGTTCCGGGGTTTTTGGGCATTTTGAAGTCTCGATCAGCGCTTGCTGAACTGAGGTGCGCGACGGGCTGCCTTGAGACCGTACTTCTTTCTCTCTTTCATACGAGAGTCACGGGTCAGGAAGCCTGCCTTCTTGAGCGCCTGTCTGTAATTTTCGTCAGCCTGGAGCAGAGCTCTCGAAATGCCGTGACGGATAGCGCCCGCCTGGCCGGAGAAGCCGCCGCCGCGAACGTTGGCGATGACGTCGAACTTGCCGACGGTCTCGGTAACGCCGAAGGGCTGGTTGACGATGAGCTTGAGGGTCTCAAGACCGAAATATTCGTCGATAGTGCGTCCGTTGATGGTGACGGAGCCGGTGCCGGGGATGACTCTTACGCGAGCGACCGAGCTTTTTCTTCTGCCGGTGCCGTAGAAATAGGGTTTAGCACTTGTATACATCGTAATTTACTTCCTTTCTTAGATCAGCCTTCGTAAGCTTCAGGCTTCTGAGCGGCGTTGTTGTGTTCGCTTCCTGCGTACGCCTTGAGTCTGGTGATGGCTTTGTCGCCGATCGAGTTGTGAGGAAGCATTCCCTTGACTGCGAGAGTCATTGCAAGCTCGGGTTTGGTAGCCATAAGCTCGCGGTAGCTCTTCTCTTTGAGTCCGCCGATGTAGCCGGAATGACGGCGATAGAATTTCTGATCGAGCTTCTTGCCGGTGAGGATCGCCTTGTCGGCGTTGACGACGATAACGAAGTCGCCGCAGTCAACGTGGGGCGTGAACTCGGGTTTATGCTTGCCTCTCAGAAGAGTGGCAGCGGTAACGGCGGTCTTGCCGAGAGGCTTGCCTGCCGCGTCGAGGATGTACCATTTGCGCTCGACGGTTTCTTTTTTTGCCATATAAGTGGACATTTGAAAATCCCTCCGATAAAAGATTAAAATTATTATCACATTTGACTTGTGCATTATAACACAAGTATTTTGCCTTGTCAATACGTTTTCACGATATTTTTTCAAAAAAATCAAGTTACGACGGCACTATCTCGCAAATTCTCAATTTTTCTCCCGTTTTCTGCCGTTTTTCTCGAACGCGGTGCAAAGAAAAAATTTCCGTTTGCCGTTCAATCAGCAAAGCGCTTACAAAGGTTATATTCAGAACGGCAAAAACTGACCTTGACAAAACGTTTATGCGGTGATATAATAAATTCGTTATAATAATAACTGTGATGCGGACAAGTAGTTTGCTTATTTTGATCCACAGAGAGCGGCGGGTGGTGCGACGCCGCGGTCGGGGAGCAGAACGAAGTCACCGCGGAGTTTTCGCAAAGAAAGATCGTTCGTTATTTCGTTTGTTTCGGAAAAACCTATTCGTTTCGTGAAAGATACGTTCATTCCGGATATAACGAAGATCGAGTAGAATGCGGCGGGTGCGCCCGATAAAGCGTTTGTAAGCGCGTCTTTTGCGGCTTTGGAGGGTCTGTTTTTTCCGGTCGTGAAGACGAATTCAGGTGGTACCGCGCGTCTTTTTGCGTCCTGTGTCCGATATTTCGGATACGGGCGTTTTTGTTTTTCCGGGAAAATGTTTTTTATCCGTGCGGGGCGTCCCGGATACGGGCGTTTCTGCCGGCTTTACACGAAAATAAACAAACAGTTATATATGGAGGTCCTTTTCAATGAACAAGGAAATCGCAAAAACCTACGATCCCAAGTCTATCGAAGACAGACTCTACAAGTTCTGGGACGAGAAAGGCTATTTCAAGCCGTCCGAGGACAAGGGCAAAAAGCCCTTTTCAATAGTCATTCCCCCTCCGAACGTCACGGGACAGCTGCACATGGGTCACGCGCTCGACGAGACCCTGCAGGACATCATCATCCGTACCAAACGTATGCAAGGATACGCCGCGCTGTGGGTACCGGGAACGGACCACGCGGGTATCGCGACGCAGATAAAAGTTGAGCAGGTGCTCCGTGAGGAGAAAGGTCTCACCCGTCACGACATTGGGCGCGAGGAGTTTCTCAAGCTCGTCTGGGACTGGAAGGAAAAATACGGCTCGAGGATCATCAATCAGCTGAAGAAGCTCGGCTCGTCCTGCGACTGGTCGCGCGAATGCTTCACGATGAACGACAATCTGTCCCGCGCGGTCAAAAAGACGTTCGTCCGTCTGTACGACAAGGGTCTCATCTACCGCGGTCTGCGCATAACTAACTGGTGCCCGCACTGCAACACCGCCCTTTCCGACGCCGAAGTCGAGCATAAGGACATTCCCGGCGCGTTCTGGCATCTCAGATATCCGATCAAGGGCGAGAAGGACAAGTACGTCATCATCGCGACGACCCGTCCCGAGACAATGCTCGGAGATACCGCGGTCGCGGTACATCCTGACGACGAGAGATATAAAGACCTCGTCGGCAAGACCCTTATACTTCCGCTCGTAAACAGAGAGATACCCGTCATCGCAGACGATTACGTCACGATGGACTTCGGTACCGGCTGCGTCAAGATCACTCCCTGCCACGACCCGAACGACTTTGAAATGGGTCAGAGGCACAATCTTCCTATGATAAGCGTCATCGACGGCAACGGCAAGATCAACGAAAACGGCGGAAAATACTGCGGTCTCGACAGATTTGAAGCAAGAAAAGTGATCGTCAACGATCTCAAGGAGCAAGGTTATCTCGTCAAGATCGAAGAACACAGCCACTCGGTCGGACACTGTTACAGATGCGGAAGCATAATCGAGCCTCTGGCGTCGAAACAGTGGTTCGTCAAGATGGAGCCGCTCGCAAAACCTGCCATCAAGGTCGTTAAGGAAGGCAAAGTCAGATACATTCCCGAACGCTTCAGCAAGATATACCTCAACTGGATGGAAAACATCCACGACTGGTGCATCAGCCGTCAGCTCTGGTGGGGACACCGGATCCCGGCATACTACTGCGGCGAATGCGGAGAGGTCACGGTCTCCGAGACCGACGTCTGCACCTGCCCGAAGTGCGGCTCTAAAAAGATCACTCAGGACGAAGACGTCCTCGACACTTGGTTCTCTTCGGCGCTCTGGCCATTCTCAACGATGGGGTGGCCCGACACGGAAAGCGCGGATCTCAAACGCTTCTTCCCCACCGACGTTCTCGTCACCGGATACGATATAATCACGTTCTGGGTCTCGAAGATGATCTTTATGAGCCTTGAAAACGTCGACGATATACCCTTCTCCGACGTCTTTATCCACGGACTCGTCCGCGACTCGCAGGGGCGCAAGATGTCGAAATCGCTCGGCAACGGCATCGACCCGCTCGTCATAATCGATAAATACGGCGCCGACGCGCTGCGCTTTGCGCTCGCGACCGGAAACTCTCCCGGAAACGATATGCGTTTCTCCGACGAGAAGATCGAGGCGGCGAGAAACTTCAACAACAAGATCTGGAACGCCTCGCGCTTCGTTCTGATGAACCTCGATATCGAGACCTGCGCGCTCCCCGCCTCAGACAAGCTCGAGATCGAAGACAAGTGGATCCTGACTCTTTACAACCGACTTGTCAATGAAGTGACCGCCAACATCGACGCATACGAACTCGGAGTTGCGCTCGCAAAGCTCTACGATTTCGTTTGGGACATTTTCTGCGACTGGTATATCGAGCTTGTCAAGCCGAGGCTTCAGGACAAAGGCTCCGAAAGCAACCTCGTCGCTCAGAACGTCATCACATACGTTCTCTCAAATACGCTCAAGTTGCTTCATCCGTATATGCCGTTCATCACCGAGGAGATCTGGCAGACCCTGCCTCACGACGGAGAGAGCATTATGGTCAGCGACTACCCGGTCTATAACGAAAGCCTGACATTCGAGAACGAAAAGACCATTATGGAACGCATCATCACCGCCATCCGAGCGATACGCAACAGACGGTCGGAAATGAACGTTCCCCCGTCCAAGAAGGCGGCTCTTCACATCGTTTCTTCTTTCGGCGACACCTTCAACGCGAAGACCGAAGGTTTCTTCGTCAAGCTCGCGTCTGCCTCTCACGTTGAGTACGACGATCTTTCCGCGGATGACAACGCGGTCACGATAGTCACCGACTCCGCGAAGATCAGCATCCCGCTTTCCGAGATGATCGACCTCGACAAAGAGCGCGAGAGACTGACCAAAGAGCGCGAAAAAGCACTCAGCGAGATCGAAAGAGTCGAAAAGAAGCTCGCAAATAAAGGCTTCACCGACAAAGCGCCCGCCGCGGTCGTCGAAGGAGAGAGAGCAAAACTCGAAAAGCATCGCGAAACTCTGAAAGGGATCGAGGACGCTTTGGCAAAAATCAAATAAAAAATGCGTTATACGCACAAAACGACGTTATTCGCGTCAATATCGCGGTATCCTATCAAACGGATACCGCGATATTTTTATTTCGGAGGAAGTTTATGAACGTAAAATGCGAGATCAAAGACAAAATACTGTACGTCAGCCTGACCGGAGAGATAGATCATCACTCCGCTGTCGGGATACGCAACGATATCGACCGTGAGATCTACAAACACGCGCCGAAGTGCGTGATCCTCGAACTATCCGGAGTCGATTTTATGGACAGCTCCGGACTCGGACTGATACTCGGAAGATATTCAAAGCTGTCGGCGCTCGGCGCAGACCTGAAAATAGCAGATCCATCGCCCAAAACCGAAGAAATACTGCGTCTTGCCGGCATAGACAGGATGATACCGATTGAAAAAGGAGTGAAAAGAGTATGAGAAAAAAAGAAATACCCGTTAATTACTTTAAGGCGGAATTTCCGTCAAATTCCGTAAACGAGAGCTTTTCACGAGGCATATGCGCGTCGTTTCTCGCATCTCTCGATCCCACCGTTTCCGATCTATGCGATATACGCACGGCTGTTTCCGAAGCGGTGACGAACTCAATCGTTCACGGATACGGGGACGCATACGGAGTCGTTTACATAACCGGAGAGACCTTTTCGGACGGTCGGGTGGTGATCAGAATAAAAGACAAAGGGTGCGGGATCGCGAACGTCAAAGAAGCGATGAAACCGCTCTTTACGACAGACAAAAGCGGAGACCGGGCGGGAATGGGGTTCGCCATAATGAAAGCGTTCTCCGACAGGTTGAAAGTAACGAGCCGTCCGGGCAAAGGCACCACTGTAACGATCATAAAGAACGTCGGAAAAAATGGACGTTAAAGACAACCTTTCCCTGCTCTCCCGGATCAAGAACGGAGACGACGCCGCGCTCGAAGAACTGATAAAAGCAAATTTCGGATTGATAAAAAAGACCGCGCTCCGTTTTCTGTCCCGCGGAGTCGAATACGACGACCTGTTTCAAATTGCAAGTATAGGAATGATACGGGCGGCGCGTGATTTTGATTTTTCATACGGCACGTCGTTCTCGACGTACGCCGTTCCGCTGATGATCGGAGAAATACGAAAGTACCTGCGTGACGACGGACTCATCAAGGTCAGCCGGAATATCAAAAGCAACGGAATAAGAGCGATGAGGGAAAAAGAAAAGTTTGAAAACGAACACAAAAGGGAGCCGACTCTCCGCGAGCTTTCCGAGCTATGCGAGTTAGGAGAAGAAGAACTCGTGGAATGTCTCGACGCGCTGACTCCGGCTCTGTCGCTCGACTCGCCCGTATATGACGACGGCGCGTCGACGCTCGGCAGCACAGTAAGCGAAAAAGAAAGCGAGGTGGACAAGCTCACCGAGCGTATCGCCCTCGGCGAGAGCCTGAGGCGTCTTACAGTCGAACAAAGGCGCCTGCTTTATTTAAGATACTCAAAAGACCTCTCTCAACAGAAAACGGGAGAGCTGCTCGGCAAGAGTCAGGTGAAAATATCAAGAGAGGAGAAAAAAATAATCGAAATATTGAAAAAAGCACTGTAAAAAAGTATTGCAAAACCAAGCGCATTATGCTATAATAATAAAAGCAAGATGCGATATAAGACCATACCAGCCGGGGAGATAGCGGTGCCCTGCACCCACAATCCGCTGCAGTGGGGGTGGATCCCCGAACTGAGGACCGATCGTGTACGGCAGTCCCGCTTCGTTCCGCGTTGAAGAATTGGTCTCGCGCAATTGATGGCTGTGAACCATGTCAGGCGGGGAACCGAGCAGCATTAAGCAGTATTTTCGATGTGCCGCGAGGAAACCTGTTCCGAGCGGGACGCGCGGAAAACGCGTATGCGACTCCCTTCGAGGTTCGGGTGTGTGGTCTTATACCGCGTCTTGCCTTTATTATTCGGAGGGATAACTATGCATCAGGCGCTTTACAGAAAATGGAGGCCTCGCGACTTTGACGAAGTCTGCGGACAGGACCACGTTACGTCCATTCTCAAATATGAAGTTGCGAGCGGAAAGACAACCCACGCTTATCTGTTCTGCGGATCGAGAGGTACGGGAAAGACAAGCTGCGCCAAAATTCTCGCCAAAGCGCTCAACTGCGAAAATCCCCAAAACGGCAATCCCTGCAACGAATGCGCCGCCTGCCGCGCGATCCTGAACGAATCGGCGCTGGACGTGGCGGAAATCGACGCGGCATCCAACACCGGCGTGGACAATATCCGC
>CACZZA010000117.1 GCA_902785485.1 uncultured Ruminococcus sp.
TTCCACTCATTTTCTCCTTTTTCTCACACTTAATGCAATCAATTTCTCATAGTAAACGCAAGTGCTTTGCTACTGTTGCATTTACTTTGAGAATTTACGTTTTTCATTTTCCGGCGTTTATACGGCGCTTTTCGCGGCTCCTCACAGACGGAGCGCGCGGTCGACGGAAAATGCAAAAACGGCAAAAAACTCCCCTCCGCCGGGGCGGAGGGGGAGATATCTTCTTATAATTTTATTTCTTAGGATAAATAAGCGTAACTTCCTCTTGAATTGAGTCTTTTTCTACTAAAAAGCTTTCTAATATACTGCCAAACTCGGGTCCCGCCTCGTACCATTTTTCGAAAACCATAAATTGCCCCTTTTTCGTGCGCTCAGACGGTTGATAATACACCCTGCCGGATGCTCCTTCGTACGCCTGATCTGCGACGGGAATATATGCATAGATTTCTATATCATCGCAATTTTCAAATTTGATAGTGAGACTAAGATTTGCCAAACAATCATTGATTATATTATATTGACCAATAGGACCTTTTTTCAGCGCTTCATTTATGTATTTCAAAGAATCATTAGATCTTTCTTCGATTTCATTATTAAGCGTAGGCATTATTACTTTTTTCACTTCAAGAGATTCATAATTAAAGTTCCCGTCGGAATTGATTATAATAATATCAGTCGAAAAAATATCGTTTCTTTTACGATATTTTGCGATCAGTATATCATCAGCATCAAAACCGTCTAAACTATACAACCTGCAATCATAATCTTCCAGCGTACCGTTTCCGTATGGATGATCAAACTTGCCAACGTAATTGATCAACGAGCTACTCCCGTATTGATAGTCATATAACACTACAGGTTCTGAAACGTTATACCAGTTCGAAAGCTCCACTTTTCGCGAAAACTTAATTTTTGTAATTACAGATGGAACTAATATTACTATGAAATGAACTGAAATAAAAAGAAAAACAAAAATGCCCAGAAAAATCAGCAAAGCTTTTAGTGTTTTCACTTGTTTTTTCTTTTCCATATCAATCTCCTATAGGATTGTGTTGTTTGTTAATCAGTTATTTTATTGCGGATAAATTGATAGATTTGTAAATCGTATAAAAGTCCGTTAACGTGATGTTTTTGTCCTACATATAGCTTATTACTTGTTGTATTATCTACAATAGCACTCCAAAAAGAGACAACACCATCTCCGACAGCATCAAAATCCATTTGATCGCTTGTTTTGTTATATCTCCAAAGTGTATTATAAAGATTTCCAAAGATGTAATAACTATCTGAAAAAATACTAGAAACATGTCCATTAGCAGTCCATAGTAAATTGTTCTTAGCTTCAGCACCGTTCGATCCGTAGAACAAATCATTCCTCCAGCCATCAATTGTATTTGCCAATAACGTTATTGAAGAATAATAGTTCTCACAAACACCATTATTATTAGCCAAATAATATCGATAATTATAATTATTATAACCTGCGTACGATCTGATTACAAAGTATCTTTCCGAAGGAATCAACTCATAACTGCTCGGAAAACTTAATAAAGCTTCGTTTAAATTATCAAATATATTGCTAATATTTGTTCTTAACAAATCTAAAGCGTCAACTATAAAATTGTAAATAAGTGAGTTTGGATCTAAATATGATCCAATTAAACTGGCATAAACAAGTGGTGATTTGTTACTAATCGCCGGAATAATCATTGCACTTCCAGAAAAAGGTGTCCCTATAAAAAAGCTTTTATCAGCAATATAATCCTCACTCAATCTGATTGCGTGAGAAACTACTAATCCGCCATTACTGTGTGATATAAAAACAACGTTAGTAAAGTCCTTGTCAACTATAAAAGAATTAAGCTTTTCGGCTGAAACTGTATTTGACAATCTCCAGTCATATCCATAAAACTCAACATTATATTTTGAAGAAAAATTAGAATAAATGTCATTTGATAAGTTATAGTAATGATCTAATGTTCCAATGTTCTGTAATCTGTTTTCCTGATTTAACAAATATTTTAAATCAATATTTAGCGGAAGAATACCGTCATTATATGTGTCGTAATTTGAATTATCTGGTATTATTAACTCTGAGATACGGTCACTTATGCTATTTCCATTTTGAAATAAAGTTAATAAAATATCAAGAAAATCACTATTAGATACAGAATTCAATAAACCATTAATCGTATCATCACTTTGTGTTGGAGGCCAATATCTTATACCATTCCTCCACAACTCTGTACCCATAAACCCCGGAACAATTATAATAGCTCGTTTTTTTATAATTAGCTTATATTTTATTGAAGAACTCGCTACTCCGGAAATCGTATTAACTATATGATATGTTTCACCTGCCTGTAAGTTCGTTGACAAGGATTTTGAATTTTGTAATGAATTCGTTTCAAAATCATCATTATCTGAGATAAGATTGTCATTTCTATCATACAATTTTGAATTCAGCGAATAATAGTACCCTGTTTCAAATTTGATTTCGAAAGTATACAACCCTTCGCTTGGAGGAGAAAAATAAAATGTATTAGTTTCGTTTTGGTGAATAGTAATCTCCATTTCTTGATTTAATGAAATGTTACCGACTCTCTCTAAAATCCACTGCTGATTCTGCTGACCGTGCATCGGAAAAATGTAGATAATGGCGTTGTCTGCGGTCGACGAATGGTCGACGTCAAGACACGTCCACGGCTTATAAACGGACGAGATATAATAACCTCCGGCGTTGTTTGATTCAAACCTCCACCGAGCTTTGGAGTCTCCGTCTGTGATTCGGATCTCCGCCATAGCATCGGTGCCGTAATACAGATTTTGTCCCGTTGTGTGTTGAGGTTTTATGTTATAATAGTCTTCTCCGGTTATTTGTTTTATCTTCCATATCTGCTGAGGGTTGCCTGTAAGATGATACTGTCTGACAGGACTACCGCTTGTCGTTGCGGCGTTCATTACGTTAAGATATTTTCCGGTCTTGACGTTTTTTATATAATAGTTTCCGGCTTCGATCTCGCTATAGGTCTCGGTATATCTTATTTCAAGATAGGGCCAGTTGTTCACGTCGCCGCAGTCGGAGGAATAAAACTCGTTCAGATAATGAGTGCCGCCGGTATATCTGAGGACAAAGCCGTAACCTGCGACGCCGTACTTGTACATATCCGTTACTATGTCGCCTAACGTCCATCTGCTGTAGCTGAGCCATTTGTTGCTCGGGATAGTGCTGAGCGACCTAACAAATCGACTCGTTTGCGGCTGATTGCCCCATATAATAGTATTACTGTACCACGTTCCTCTGACCTCGTAAAGTCCGAGGTTACCGATACCGGAGTTATTAGCGGTCGCCTTGATGTTAAAGTGAACGGCTGAGATCTTCGCTTCTGTAGGAATTACGGGGAGGTTTTGATTTACTCTCCAATACGCTCTGTATTGTGTGGTCCCGTCATAACCGGTTTTCAGGACCGGGGAATTTTCATCTACAACGCTATTTCCTTGTGTGCTGTAAACGTAGTTATCGATCTGGTTATATTGGCTGATAGTTCTTGTAGTTACGGTCGGATCTATCACTACCGGCAAAACTCTGTCCTTTGAGTTGAGCCATTCGGAGTCGGGAGTATAGGTGATCCGCGTTTTTTCTCCGTCGTATTCAAGGCTGACTTTTATCGCGTCGGAGTATATTTCAGCGGCGTCGTACATTACGGGGGACTGGATGACGAATATCTCTTTACCGTCTTCGTTCACGAACGAAACGGAGTTGTTTTCGTTGAGTACCGCTTTCAAGCCTTCGGATACTACCGTTTCGGTGTATGAAGTAAAGCCATCCGTCTCGTAAAGGACTACGTCTTCCTCGAGCTTGCCGTTCGTCAGGGTATAACGGACGTCCTTTCCCTTGCCGAACGCGTCCTTGTATTCCACAACAGACTTTGCTTCCGATACCGCAAATATCTTGCTCCTGTTGTATTCGTCGGCTATCTCGTTGAAAGCGGCAACGTTCTTGTCGTCTTCGGCGTTATCAAAATCTATTTTTCCGGAGTCTATTATCTGTCTTGCTTTTTCTTTCTTTGCCGTCGCGGAAAACAGGTCGTATCTCGACTCCTTCAGCGCGGCTATCTTGTTTTCGGTCGCAAGCTCGGCGCTTGTTTTGAGTTTTACGCGCGCGTTTTCGGAAAAGCCGACATTTTCGCCTCTGACGCCTGCCGCGTCAAGCTCCCAGCTGAGCGTATATCCGTCGGCTCTTATCTGCGCGGTGGGAATATCGGTTTTCCCGACGTCGGCTCTGAGTGAGGTCTCGCCGTTTTCGGACGACGTCACGAACCGTCCGTCTTCTTCCCTTACGTCAAGAAACGCGTCCACCCATTCACCGTCGACCTGCGTGTGTACGGGTTGGGAGTAGGATATGGCGATATAGCTTCCGTCCTCGCACAAAAAGTGTTTTGCGTATTCTTCGCGTTTTGTCTCGTCTTCTTCAATTATCAGCGGAGTCAGCAGTTTATCCGCCGCGGTAACGCTTTTCGCGGGCGCGGACTCGGTGACTTCGGACTCGGTGATTTCGGGTTCTGTCGTTTCCTGAGTGGACGTCCCCTCGGCATAAACGGTGTTCGGGAAAAACGCCGCCGTCATACAGAAGACGAGCAGCAGGGATAAAATACGTGTGATCTTGTTTTTCATTGGTTTTCTCCTTTATTGTAGATTATATTTGTTAACTGAGTGTTAATAACGTGATTTTTTGTATAAACTGCCGAATCGTCAAACGGAAAAGCCCGGCAGGACAAAACGGCGGTTTCGACGTCGTTCTGATCTACCGGGCCCCTCCTGCTCAATGACAGGTTCGACTTTTCGTTCGGTAAACCGAGCCTGACGATAGACAGCCGGTCTTCTTTTTATTAAAAACCGTTGCTTCGTCTTAGCTCAAGTATGTGATTTTTCTGTGTTTCAGTCGTTTTTATTTGTTGTCGGTTTATATCCGACAGTCACACCGGAATCGTTTACGAATACTTCCGCTAAAGCCTTGCACTTCGGGCAAACAATCGTTATCCTCGATCCCGGATAAGCCTCGAACAGCTTTTTCGAGCAGTTCGGACAGCAGACCGAATATCTGATTTCGTGGGTTTCTTTCATATTGTTATATGCGTATTTAATACACTTTGTTTGCACTTGCATTGATCTTCTCCGTAACGCCGTTACGTACCGTCCAGATGTTGATAGTCAGCTTGTACCTGCCGGACGTCGGAGCGACGTATACAGTCTCGTCAAAGTCAAAATAGTTTGTGCTTGACGACTGATTAGTCCACGTCGCGATGATACCGCTGCCCTCTCCGGTCACTTTTTCGAGGACAATAGTACCGTTGTAGAAAGTCGCCCCGCTTTTGCCGTTGATGCTGATCGTCGAAGAGATCGAACCGCTTCCAAATGATATGTCAACAGTACAACTGTTAACATTGTTCCATTGCGGACTTAAATCCGGTGGCAACGCGGCGAAAACGGTCGTGCAGCATGACAAAAACAGAGTCATGGCAAGCAGTTTGAAAACTAATGATTTGAGGTGTTTATTCATATAAACTTCCTCCTTTCATATAATATATTTTTTCTTAGTTAATATGTGATATGTTCCGATATTTCAATGAGTTCTTCTTTCGTTATATTGCCTGAAATATGAACAGTAATACTCGAGTCTCCGTAAATAAGTGTACCTACTTTATCTTCATTATCATAAATTAGATAACCAACATATTCTTCGCCGTCGATCTTGTACAAAGCGCTGTTCTCATTATCCGCTCTGATCGGATAAAAACCGGAGCCTCTAAACTGTATCAACACATAGTTTTTTGTATCGTTCGAGACATATCTGTAAGTCCTGAAGTTATCACGTTCAACCGTGAATACCCTCTCAAATCCTTCCGGGATATAGCCTATTTTGAAGTCGGATATCTTTACGTTATCCGGAAAGTATGTCACTCCGCTTTTTGAAAGGTCGATCTCGTCGTATTTCTCGCGGACCTCTATAAGGCGGTATTCGGGCGACTTGTCCACGACCTTTGTGAGGATGAGTTCATACGCCGCGAACGCGGTGACCGCAAGCAATACCGTGACGACCGCCGCGATAAGAGCAAAACGCACGCGCCGGAAAGATGATTTTTTCTTTTCGGGAACGGCGTCGCACTCTTCGATGTATTTTTCGTCAATATAATTCATTTCAAGAAGCAGATCCTGGATCTTCACAGTTCAAACCCCTCCTTAACAAGCATGGCTTTCAGTTTTCTTCTCGAACGGAACAGCTGCGACGTGATCTTTGCTTGCGTGGTCCCGTGTTTTTCGGCGATCCCGTTTACCGATTCGCCGAACCAATACCGTTCGAGAAATATTATCCGGTTGTTTTTGCTTAACGATTTCATAAATCTGTTAAGCACGTCTCTTATTACTATCCTGTCGTCAAGCGAAAACTCGCCTTTGTCGTTGAGTATGTCCTCCAGGTCGGAAAACTTGCAAGGACTCTCAATTCGTATTTGACGTTTTTCGGCGGAGGATCGCCGATCGTCATTATCGCCTTGTAATGAAGATCGTTCATCAACTCCTCCGTATCCTGCTCGTTCAGCGTGAACCCGTATATGATACGCCGCAAATAGGATCGATACCTTTCGAGCGCCTCGTCGAGCGAACCCGGCTCGTCGGGAAGATCTTCTTTTTCCGGCAACGGACGTCCACCGCCGTCGGCTGACGCAAATAATATCATAAATATAAACCTCCTTATATATCTAATACAGAAGACGCGCGGTTTTATTGCGCGGTTTTTGAAATTTTTTGTTTTCTTAAGTCAAAAAATAAAAAACGGCAAACCGTCCGGCGTACAGCCGACAGCGGTTTGCCGTTCGTGTACATAAAAAATCACAGATGGAGCGCGCGGTCGACCGACAGAACGAACACGGTCGCCCCTCCGACGGTGACCTCCTTTATCACGCTGTCCGAAACGAGTCCGCGCCCGAGAGAATGTTTGGACGTGACCTTTTCCTTGCGCGAGGAGCAGTGGCGCGACAGTATTTCTATGACGATGTCGACCTTGTCGTCCTCCGTGCCTATCATAAAGGTCGTGTTGCCCGCCATAAGGAACCCTCCGGTGGTGGACAGCTTCGTGAGCCAGAAGCCCTCGCGCGAGAGCGCGGCGGATGCGGCGGCAACGTCGTCGTTGTTTATTACGGCAATTATCATTTTCATATCGGTATCTCCTGTTATGTAATTATCAGACGTATTGGTAAAGCGCCCTGCGGCTCGCCTTGTCGAGGAGCGTATAGTCCTCGATCTCGTATCTGTTGTCGTTGGAATCGCGGATTAGAACGCGTTCGTTCTGGAGCTTTTTGATGTCGTAATGACGGTTTTTGACGGTGAATTCGACGTCTCCCTTATCGGTCGAGACGCTGAATTTCAACACTCCGAACTTGTCGGTTATCTCCTTTATAGCGGTTATTTTCGGAACGAAATAATACTCGCCGAGCGCCCTTTCGACCGCCTCCCTGCTCTCCTTCATCAAGGTCGAGAGATCGCGGATTATCGCGACTTCGTGTTCGTTCTCGTCGAGGAGCGAAACGTATTTCGTCTCGCCCGTCACGGGAAACAGGCGTTTGGGCGTGAGATGACGGTAGGTCTCGCCTCCGTAGACTTCCATATCGACGTTGCAGATACCGCTCAGCGTAAAGCGGACGGAGTCGTCTCCGACGTAATTTCTTGCCATTTTCTCCACCTCACTCGAAGCGTTCTTCCTGTTTGGAAGCGCGCACCTTATCGGACATAGACTGGATCTCGACGAGTCTGTAATACTTGCCTTTTTTCTTCATCAGTTCTTCGGGAGGTCCGCACTCGACGATCTTTCCGCCGTCGAGGACCACTATAAGGTTTGCCATTGCCAGGGTCGAGAGTCGATGCGCTATCATTATCGTCGTACGCCCGCCGATAAGCCGTTCTATCGCCTGCTGGATATTATGCTCCGTCTCGGAGTCGACCGACGCCGTCGCCTCGTCGAACACGAGTACCGACGGATTTTTCAGCACGGCGCGCGCAATGGACAGCCTTTGTTTTTCGCCTCCCGAGAGTCCTACTCCACGTTCCCCGAGGACCGAGTCGTAGCCGTCCGGCTGTTTCACGATGAAGTCGTGCGCGTTCGCCACCTCCGCGGCGGCGATGACCTGTTCGACGTGGACGTTATCCATTCCGAGCGCGATATTGTTGAATATGGTGTCGTGGAACATCATCGGCTCCTGCTGTACGTAGCCGATCTGTCCGCGGAACCAGTCCATATCTATATCCTGTATGTTATGCCCGTCAAGGAGTATCTCGCCCTCGTAAGCGTCGTAGTATCTCAAAAACAGGTTTATAAGCGTTGATTTGCCCGATCCCGTCGTGCCGACGATGCCGACGACGTCTCCCTCGTTTATCGTGAGATCGATGTCGGACAGTATCTTCTTCGACTTATCGTAAGAGAAGTTGACGTTTTTGAACTCGATCTTGCCTTTGGCGGTCTTCTCAGGGATATTTCCCTTGCCGAAGTCGCGTTCCGGCTCCGCGTCGATAATATCGAAAAGCCTCTCAGCCGCGGCGACCGCTCCCTGATAGGAGTCCGAAAGGTTGGCGAAAAAGTTGACCGGAACGTAGAACATCGACGTATATGAAATGAAAGACATCAGAAGACCGAGGGAAATGCCCGCGCCCGAAATGACCTGCGAGCCGCCTATGCCCCAGATCAGGAGCGAGCCGCAGGTGACGAGGAAGGATATTACCTGCGGGAACGTGACGATGATCTTCGATCCGCTCTTGTCGACCTCGAACCATTCGTTCGTATGCGCCTTGAAGTTTTCGACGGCGGTCTCTTCTCCCGTGAACGACTTGATGACGCGGACTCCCGGGATCGTATCCGAAAGAAGTCCCGAAATAGCGCTGCTCCGTCTCCAGATCCGGCGGTAATACGGCATGAGCTTCTTTGAAAAATGTTTGGCAATGAACGCGACTACCGGAACGGGAATGAGCGACAGGAGCGTCAGCTTCCAGTCGAGAGTAAGCATAATTATAACTATGCCTATCATCGTGAAAAGCTGGACGATGACCTCCTGAGTTATGCGAAGCATAAACGCCTGGAGAGTGTTAGTGTCGGAGTTGATGCGGTTG
>CACZZA010000118.1 GCA_902785485.1 uncultured Ruminococcus sp.
ATACCAGGCGTTATAATCGTATCGCGAAATAAGGTCGTTTGCTTTGTTAACACCGAAAATTGCGAGACGAAAAGGCATCCTGACAAGGAGAACGTCCATTCCTTCCCGGGCAATAAGACGCATCAGAGGCGCGTACGCCGTCTCTTCGACCTTGGCGCCCTGATAGAATATCAGCGCGTCGCTCTCCGAAGGACCGTCAAACAACCAGCCGTAATCAGTCTGCGTGACCGCCACCACATCGTCGGACTCGAGCGCAGAAAGCGCGGCGGAGTCGGCGTGATAATACTGCTCCGTATAGATAAAAAACGCGCCGGTCAGCAAAACAAGCGCAGATAACGGAACGATCCACAGCAGTTTTTTGATTTTTGATCTTTTCATGCTTCTCTATGCTCCCCGATTTTACGAAAACAGAAACTACATCCGTATTCTATTCATGTAAAAACAGAAAAATACGAGTGGTCATAACTCGAATCCGTTATGAACTCTCTAAATGCTCCGGTACATAAGGATCATTCGTTAAAATTGCTTTTATATTCAGGTGACATGATAAAATCGTTCCACGCTTCTTGTTCTGTTCCGAACAC
This sequence comes from uncultured Ruminococcus sp., assembly GCA_902785485.1. Lineage (GTDB taxonomy): Bacteria > Bacillota > Clostridia > Oscillospirales > CAG-272 > RUG13077. The sequence continues at coordinate 585 of CACZZA010000118.1, forward strand.
GGAACGGGCAGAGGTCTGTATTGGCGCTGTCCACATAGCGGGCAATGCGTCCGGTTCTCTTGCTATGTAAGCCCATTCTTCATCGTCGAATTCTATGAGTTGCTCGATGGAGTAATAATAGAAACCGTGTTCGCTTTTGAAAAAGACCGCTCGTTTTTCGTTGTCGGCGCTGTAAATGACCTTCACGATTTCATCTGAACAAGATGTCGGCGATTTGTCGTGCATAAGCTCGACAGTTTCCTGCCACGAGGGTTTAGGCGGTACAGGATCGGTCGTTTTTTTGCGAGAAAAAAGAGATTTGATTTTCTTAAACATCCGGCTTCACCTCCCAACGAAAGTATTATATCACCGATTTGATCGTATCGCGAGCAGGCGAACCTGCTCCGGTACATAGGAGATTATTATCTCTTGCTCCAAAGAAAGAAATCAATCTTTTTTGTATTGCTGATTGCATTCTTAAACTTTGGCAATTCGCAATCAAAACGGTCAATGCACCGCTGTCCTTCGGGAGACCGAATGAATTCCTGATAGCATAGTTGGATTTTGGAATAAATGCTATCAGCCAATTGTATACGTTCTTCAAGCGGCAGTTTTTGAGATTGATCCCATTCTTTTTTTAGACTTAAATTTGCAATGACATACTGATCCCAGATCGGTTTTGAAGTATCAATGGTTGCAATCAGTTTGCTGACAAAGGACACTTCTAAGTTGCTATCGCACTTATGTAGTTCTCTAAGCAGTTCAATAAAAGACCGATGCTTAGTTTTTTGCTCTTCGAGCAATGAGTAGTAAAGATTATACCATTGAGGGGTTCTGCTTCGAACCCTATAAAAACCGTTGTAAGCTTTGCGATAATCAGCAGTTGCTATAAAGTTATCCATTGAAGCACATTCAACCAAATAGCAGTATGTTTTGATATTGAAAGCGGTTTCAAGGCATTCTCCGATGACTTTGCTGGGATCTAACAAACAATTCATTGTACACCTCATAATTAAAATACGAGTGGTCATAACTCGAATCCGTTATGACCACTCTAAATGGTGCGAATATCGATAACGGACTAGACTAAAACACGTTTTGATCGCAGCCGGACAGCCATTATTCAAACGCAAAATCTTTTGATAAGTGAAATCGAGGCTTTGCCTCGATGAAATCAAATCCGTCCTCTTAACCCGGCGAAGTCGGATTTCATCGCGAAGCGATTTCATCCACCGAAGGTGGATTTCATCCGTCCGTCAGGACGGATTTAGTTGAAAAAGTCCAGCGCTTGCGCGTCGGACTTTTTCTGGTTGCGGGGAGGGGACTTGAACCACCTGACCTCCGGGTTATGAGCCCGACGAGCTACCAACTGCTCCACCCCGCGATATAGAATTGTGAGTTTCTGGTGCCGGTGACCGGGGTCGAACCGGTACGGGAAACTAATCCCACGGGATTTTAAGTCCCGGGCGTCTGCCAATTCCGCCACACCGGCATTTTTGGCTTCATCCGGTATTATACTACCCGGAGTCGGGTTTGTCAATACCTATCGCGTAAAAAGTTTCGACATTCCGGTCAAAAAAAGCTCAAGGCGAAACGTTTGTAAATAATACGACATACATAGGGAAATATCAATATAGCCGTTTTCTTCGGTCAGGTGTCGTTATCGTTTTCCGAGTCGAGGCGAAAACCGCCCGCCGGAGTGTGTCAAGACAAGATCGCGTCCGATCCTTCTTTGGCTAAGCTGCCGTACAGAGAGGACCGGACGCGTTTTATTTCAGTCAGTTTCCCGTGTTTTGTTCATGAGTCTGCGCGGCGCTGTCATCGGAGATCCGAGCCTCCGGATACTCGGCAGCCGGCTCCGCGGGTCGAACGAAAGTCGGATTTGCGGGAGTCTCTGCGGCCGGCGACACAGTCTGTTTCCTCTTTTTTGCGAGCGTCAAGGCGAGAGTTAAGGCGAGTCCTATTATGACGGCGCCCTCGGCGATGACCGCTATGAGCAGATGAGTATTCGAGTTTGAGTCCGTTTCGCCCGAGGAATACCCGGCGTCGGTGTTATCGAACGGGCGGAAGCCCTCTCCGTCGGGCGAAGTCATACCTCCGCGTCCTCCCTTGAAGCCAAAGCCTCCGTTCTCGCCCGGGGTGAAGCCTTCGGGAGGAGTCATTTCCTCTCCGCCAAAGCCTCCGTTTTCGCCCGGGGTGAAACCTTCGGGAGGAGTCATTCCCTCTCCGCCGAAGCCTCCGTTCCCGCCCGGGGTGAAGCCTTCTGGAGGGGTCATTCCGAACTGCCCTTCCCCTTCCCCGTTCTGTCCGCTCTGCCCGTCCTCGCCGGTCTCGCTCGCCCTTTCCTTAATGACAAGACCTCCGTCACGGCTGTTTCCGCCGTTCTGTCCGGACGCGGCGCGTTCCTTTCCGCCGAACTGCGAGCCGCTTTGGCTCTTATCGCCTCTTGCGAGGCTTTCGCTCCCCTCTCCGGGAGAAAACTCCCCGAAGATCGGCGGTGTATTTTCCTCTTTTCCTTCGTCAGTCGCGGCGAACGTCGTGAAACTAAATACGAACATAAATATCAGCGCCAGAACGGACGCTATCGCGATCGGTTTGAGAATTTTTCTTTCGTTTTTCATTGTCCTGTTCCTCCTGTGTCTTTTTGTTTTCTGACTCCATTCTACGCCCTAATCTTAAAAAATCTTGAAACGCAAAGCGGTTTTTTTATTTTTCGTTGATTTTTCTTTTGCGTTATGCTACAATCTATAATGTAATTGCAATTAAACCACCTTGAAAGGATCTATCAAATGGAAGTCAACGAAAAGTTACACGGCTTTATCCTTAAAGAAAAGAAATACGTAGAAGAACTCAAAGCGGAGTACCACCGTTTTACCTACGAGAAGAACGGAGCGGACCTCGTCTGGCTGAAGCGAGACGACAGGAACAAGACCTTCGCGATCACGTTCAAGACGATCCCGACCGACGACACGGGCGTTTTCCACATTCTTGAACATTCTGTCCTCTGCGGCTCGGAAAAATATCCGGTCAAGGAGCCGTTCGTCGAGCTGATAAAAAGCTCGCTCCAGACGTTTATAAACGCGTTCACCTACCCCGACAAGACGATGTACCCCGTCTGCTCGCGCAACGACAAGGACTTCCTCAACCTGATGGACGTCTATCTTGACGCGGTCCTCCATCCGACGAGCGTCAAGAGCGAACTTGCATTTTTACAGGAGGGCTGGCACTACGAGCCGGACGAAAACGGCGGTTACAAGTACAACGGAGTCGTTTTCAACGAGATGAAGGGCAGCTTTGCGAACTACGAGCGCGTGCTCGACCTCGAAATGGACCGTCAGCTGTTCCCCGACAACTGCTACTCCTGCGAGTCGGGCGGACTTCCCGAACACATCCCGGACCTCACCTACGAGAGCTATCTCGAGAATCACAGAAAATACTATCACCCCTCGAACTCCCGCATCTTCCTCGACGGTGATATTGACGCGGACGCGGTCTTCGGCAGGATAGATTCATTTCTCAAAGAATACGACTATCTGAAGGTCGATTCTTCCATCCCGCTTCAGTCGCCCGTTTCGTCGGAAAAGTCCGTCCCTTACGAGATCGGCGAAGACGAGGACGGGACGAATAAATACATCGTCGCGAAAGGCTGGGTAGCGGGAGGATACGACTCTCCCGAAAAAAATATGGCGCTGTCGGTGCTTATGACCGCCCTCTGCGACTCGAACGAGTCTCCGGTCAAGAAAGCTCTGCTCGACAAGGAGCTTTGTGAGGACGCCGAGCTGTATCTCATCGACGAGCTTCAGCAGAACGAATTGCGTTTCGTGGCGAAGAACACCTCTGCGGACAAGAAGGACGAGATCCTCCGCACACTCAGAGAAACGCTTGAAGAACAGTCGAAAAACGGGCTTGACCGCGAGAGGCTCCACGCCCTGTTCAACAGATACGAATATACCGCGCGCGAGAAGGACTACGGCTCCTACCCGCGGGGACTCATCTACGCGATGCAGATCCAGGATTCGTGGCTCTACGGCGGAGATCCGCTCTCTGCGCTCGTTTCCGAGCCTCTGTTCGACTCACTGCGCAAGAAGATCGACGAGGGATATTTTGAAAAGCTGATCGACGAAGCGTTCCTGTCGAACAAACATACCGCCGAAGTGACCCTCATCCCTTCCACAACTCTCGGGAAAGAAAAACGCGAGAAGGAGGCCGCCCGCGTCGCGCGTGAGACCGCCTCGTTCAGCGAGGAGAAAAAGAAGGAGATCGCCGACACGTTCGAGAGGCTTCGCAAGCATCAGAACGAGGACGACCGTCCCGAGGATATAGCCAAGCTCCCCGTGCTTCCGATTTCCGACGTCGACAAAAAAGCGCCCGAGACGAAGCGCGAGATCACGAAAGCCGGCGGGAGGACGCTCATCCACGCTCCGCTCGATACGGACGGGATAATCTACGTCAACCTCTTCTTCGATATTTCCGACGTTCCGCTGTCTCGCTACGGCGAACTTGCTCTGTTCACGGGACTGCTCGGCGACCTCGCGACCGAAAAATACTCTCCCACCCGGCTTGCGAACGAAACGGACGGCAAGCTCGGAGCGTTCGACGCATCTGTCACGGTCATGAGCGTCGAAGGTGAAAAGGACGGATGCAGACCGTACCTTTGCGTTTCGTATTCCCTGCTCGAAAGCAAGAAAGACGACGCTCTGCCGCTCATCGACGAGATCCTGAACAATACGAAGTTCGACGACGTGACGTACGTAGGCAACCTCATACGTCAGGAAAGGATCGCGTTTGAACAGAAGATCAGTATGTCCGGCAACGCCTACGCCTCTCGCCGCGCGGGAGCCTCGTTCAACGCTTCCTGCGCGGTCACCGAAAAGATGGCGGGAATAGAGTCGCTCCGCTGGCTTCAGGACACCGACGACGCGTTCAAGACCGACGGAAAGAAGATATGCGAGTCTCTCGCGAGCGACCTTGATCTGTTCTCATCGAATACGCTTACCCTCTCCGTAACGGGTCCGCTCGACCGCGAGTGGTTGGAGCAGACCGTCGCTCTGTTCGGCGAGCGCCGGGTCGGCGAGAAAGCGGAATATAAATTCGAGCCGAAAGGCAACGAAGGCTTTATCATTCCCGCCGAGATAGGCTTTGGAGCCATGTCGTGCGATCTTGACGCCGTAGGCGAAAGCTATACCGGCGTCGCGGCGGTAGCGTCGAAGCTGCTGACCTACGGCTACCTCTGGAACACTATCCGCGTCAAGGGCGGCGCTTACGGCACGCGTCTCGCGGTGATCTTCCCCGGAGATTACAGAGTGTCGTCATACCGCGATCCCGATCCGGGACGTTCGTTAGGCGACTTTGCGAAGGTAGGCGAGGCGCTGCGCGAGTTTGTCGCCTCGGACGAAAAGATAGACAAATATATCATTTCGACGATCGCGGACGTCGACCCGCTCCTCACACCGAGAATGGAAGGCTACCGCGCCGCTCTGCGCTATCTTTCGGACGTGACCGACGAAAGAACGCAAAAGTCGCGCGACGAGATCCTCTCCTGCACGAAATCCGATCTCGAGAAATACAGCCGCGTGCTTGACGCGCTCTCGGAAAAGAGCGTCAAGTGCGTCATAGGCGGCAAAAACGTCATCGAAAAATGCGGGAACGCGCTCGATAAAGTCGAGCCGGTCGTCGCGGCACGCGACGAAGTGATGTCGCTTCGCTAGTGATATTGTCGCCTGCGGCGCCAGTGATGTCGCTTCGCTAGTGATGTCGCCGCCGAGGGCGGCTAACTGAAAGTTGCAAGCGAAAGAAACAAACCCCACCTACGAAGCCGAGCCATTTGGCAGTTATGTAAACGATTATTGCTGAATGGGCGATAGTGTTCCAAATGGCGATGCGAACGATAATTA
>CACZZA010000119.1 GCA_902785485.1 uncultured Ruminococcus sp.
GGCACTTCCGCCACATTCGCGCGGAAGCGCAACTCCTCCCCTCCTCGACCTCCCCACACCTCAACGAGGGGTATAATCATTTATCTCATTCCGTAGATATTGTCTTGTTCTTCCGCTTGTAATTATCGTTTGCATCGCCATTTGGAACACTATCGCTCATTCAGCGACAACCGTTTACATAACTGCCAAATGGCTCGGCTTTGTAGGTGAAGTTCGTTGCTCTCGGTGAGTAACTTTACCTTCTTTAAGTCGCCCTGCGCGAAGGTATCGTGGATGAGGATCGTTCGACCGTGACCCGAAGGCGTACTTTGTGTACGTCGAGCGGTCACGGTCGGACGAATAGTCAGCGGTCATCGCCGCGAGACCGAGTGCGTTAAATGTCGATTATTCACAAAAAAACCGAACGCCGTGTGCCTTAATGAACACACGGTGTTCGGTCTTTTTGCGTTATTTTTATTCTCCTTCGCCGAATACCGCCTGAATATCTTTTATTATCACCTGATCGCCGGTCAGAAGGTATGTGTCCTTGCTCCCGCAGAACGGACATATCTTGCCGTGAGAGGTCGTTTTGTATGTCTCGCCGCAGGTCTGGCAGTACGTCCGCCCCTCGATGATGATGAGTTCAAGCTCGGCGTCCTTCTGGTATTCGGTGCGCTTCTTCGCCCAATCGAACGCGTCGGTAAAGAGGGAAGGGACCACCGTGCTGACTTCGCCTACTTCCATAGTCACTTTAAGCACCTTTTCGGCGCCTCTCTCTTTCGCGACTTTATCGACCTGTTCGATGACATTCATTACGATCCCGAGTTCGTGCATCAGCGTTTTTCCTTCTGCGCTTTTTTCCACTCTTTGCGCTTTTTACGCATGATCTTCGCGTCCTCGCTGCCCGCGTTGACGATGATCTTGCCGACGCGTCCCAGCTCGTATTTGAGCAGTCCCGTGACCTTGCCCTCCGCGACACGCATATCCGAGCATTTCGGGTTGTCGCGGATGAGGTGTATCGCGTCGAACTGACACTTCGTCGTGCAGAGTCCGCATCCGATGCACTTGTTCGGGTCGACGTAGGACGCTCCGCAGGAGAGACAGCGCGAGGTCTCGACCTTCACCTGCTCCTCGGTCAGCGTGCCGTGGAGATCCCTGAACGAATTCTTGCTTTCCCCGGACGCGTCGGACGCCGCTTCCTGACGTCCCGCCGTGTCGTAGTCGGGAAGGGAAATGTCGTCCTTGTCGAGCGGAGTATAGGCGCGTTTGTTGCGGCCTATCGTCATGTGCGCCTTCGGACGGACGTAGCGGTGGAGGCTTTCCGCCGCCTCGTGACCCGCGGCGATCGCGTCGATGACGAACTTCGGTCCGGTGTAGACGTCGCCGCCCACGAATATATCTTCTTCCGCGGTCTGATAGGTGAATTTGTCGGCGACGGGGTAGTTGCCGTGCCAGAACTCGACCTTCGTTCCGTCGAGGAGCTTGCCCCACTCGATGGACTGACCTATCGCGAACACGATCTTGCCGGCGTCGACCGTGATAAGGTCGTTCTCGTCGTATTCCGGCGCGAATTTGTGATCCTTGTCGAACACGGACACGCACTTCTTGAACACGATGCCCTTGACCTTGCCGTCATCCCCGACGAGGACTTCTTTGGGTCCCCAACCGTTCTCGACGGCGATGTCTTCTTCGAGGGTCTCTTCGATCTCCGCTTTCGTCGCGGGCATTTCTTCCCTCGATTCAAGTGAGAACATCCTGACCGACTTCGCGCCGAGCCTGCGGGCGTTCCTCGCGCAGTCGACGGCGACGTTTCCGCCGCCCACGACGACGACGTCTCCCTCAAAGGCTTCGCGCTTTTCGTAGCTCTTGCGCAGGTACGAGACCGCGATGTCCGTACCCTCCGCCCCGTCGTTCGGGACGCCCGGACGCTTGCCGCCCTGACAGCCGATGGCGATGTAGAACGCCTTGTAGCCCTGCGAACGCAGACCTTCTATCGTGACGTCCTCTCCGACGTTGACTCCGCACTTTATCTCGACGCCCATTTTGCGCAGGACGTCGATCTCCGCCTCGATTACGTCCTTCTCGAGCTTGTAGCTCGGGATGCCGTAGGTCAGCATACCGCCGGGAGTCGGGTTTTTCTCGAAGACGGTGGGTCTGTATCCCATTTCCGCGAGGTAGTACGCGGCGGAGAGTCCCGCCGGACCGCCGCCTATTATCGCAATCTTCTCGTCCCACTTTTCGGAGACGAGCGACTGTATCTTGTTTTCGGGTATGTAGCGGTCGCTTGAACGCAGCTCGAGGTCCGCCACGAATTTCTTGACCGCGTCGATGGAGACCGGCGCGTCAACGGTCCCGCGCGTGCAGGCGTCTTCACAGCGCTTGTTGCAGACGCGTCCGCAGACTGACGGGAAGGGGTTTTCGGTCTTTATCATCGCGAGCGCCTCGCGGTACTTGCCGTCGCGCGCGAGTCTGAGGTACGCCTGGATCGGCACGTGAGCCGGGCACGCCGCCTTGCACGGCGCGCTCCCCTGCGGATAGGTGTTCGACGCTACCTGCGTGTCGCGGTAGTTCTCGTCCCACGCGTATTCGCCCCAGCGCACCTTGTCGGGCAGGATCGAATGGCGGTATTTGACCTCCGTTCCGTCTTTTTTGCAGAGCTTCTGTCCGAGCTTGACCGCGCCCGCGGGGCAGATCTCGACGCATTTGCCGCAGGCGACGCACTTCTCGCGGTCGACCTTCGAGGTGTAGGCGCTGCGCGAGAGATATGGAGTGTTGAACAGCATGCTCGTACGGAGCGCGTTGCAGATGCGGACGTTGCAGTTGCATATATCGAATATCTTGTTTTCGCCGTCGATGTTGGTTATCTGATGGACGTAGCCGTGCTTTTCCGCCTCCGCGAAGATCTCGAGCGCGCGCTCCTTCGTGATGTAGTGGGCGCGGTTCGTCTCGACGGTGTAGTCCGCCATGTCTCCGAGCTGTACGCACCAGTCGTTGACGTCGTCGGTGCAGCCGTCGCCCAAAACCGCGCGGGAGGCGCGGCAGGAGCAGATGCCGGCGGAGATGTGTCCCTCGTACTTGTCGAGCCAGTAGGAGATCTTTTCAAGCGAGATCGCCTCCTGCTTCGCGTCGATGGCTTTTTCGACCGGGATGACGTGCATACCGATACCCATTCCGCCCGGAGCGACCATCTGGGTTATGCCCGCGAGCGGGATAAAGGTCATACGCTCGAAGAACGACGCGACCGCCGGGTTTTTCTCGATGCGGTCGACCGAGGAGTTGAACAGCTCCGCGCTGCCCGGCACGAAGAAGGGCAGACGGTAGCGTTTGATCTTCGGCGCGTTCTCTATCGGGTGGTCGTCTTTAAGATTATGCGTGTAGTTGTCGCCGTAGTCGTACTCGATGATGCCTATGACCGACATCTGTTCGTAGACTTCCTCGATATGCTTGGGATCGATCCCGCGGTGCAGCTTGATGAGGTCGTCGAGCGTGTAGTGCTTTCGGAGCTTCATTTTGTTGCACATATCGACCATTTCGGGAGTCAGCATCTCGCGCAGACCCCAGTATTCCGGATCGTTCGCGCTGACGCCGCCTATCTTGTGCGCGACGACGTCGGTGATCTTCCGCCCGAGCTTCGCGTAGCTCTTCCGGAGTTCTTTTTCGTTCTGGTACTTGCTTATGACGTTTTTGTTCTGTTCAGGCATGGCTTTGCACCTCGGCTATTTTACTTATGAAGAGTCTTTCGAGTTCGTCCATGTTCTCGCCCGTCTTTGCGGAAACGCAGATGAAACGCGCTCCCGGGTTGCGGTCGAAGACGTACCCTTTGCATTTTTCGACGTCGAAGTCGAAATAGGGCAGGGCGTCGATCTTGCTGACGACGCACAGATCGCTGTTTTGGAAAACGAGCGGGTATTTGAGCGGCTTGTCGTCCCCCTCGGGAACGGAGAGGATGACGACGTTGAACGCGGCGCCCGTGTCGTACTCCGCCGGACAGACGAGATTGCCCACGTTCTCGAGGAACACGAGATCGAGTCCGTCCCCAAGCTCGCGCAGTCCCTGTTCGGTCATCCCCGCGTCGAGATGGCACATCCCGCCCGTGTGGAGCTGGACGGAGCGGCACCCCGTTTCTCTCGCGACGGTGAGCGCGTCCTTGTCGGAGTCGATGTCCGCCTCCATCACGCCCACGCGGCAGCGGCGCGACAGCCGCTTTATAAGCTCGACGAGGAGCGTCGTCTTGCCCGAGCCGGGCGACGACATAACGTTGACGAGGGTCACGCCCCGCTCGCGAAGGCGCGCGCGAAGTGCGTCCGCCTCGCGGTCGTTGTCCTCAAACACGCTTTTTGATAAAAGTATCGTTCTTACTTCCTGCATAGGTCAAATGAAACGGGATCAGAAAAATCTTCCGATTATATCCTTGCTCGCGGCGCAGGTGTCTTCCATATCGCCGAACGACAGGATCTCTCCCGCGTAGTAGGTGTTGTTCTGTCCCTGGAGCGCTTCAAGTCTGTCGTACCAGCCCGCCTTGTAGTCCTCGGGCGCGACGTGCGGACAGTAGTAGCTCTCCTGCGCGTAAAGGACTTCCTTGATCGGGAAGCCGAGCGCTTTTTCGACGTCTTCCTTCATCAGCTCGAGCGTCTTCTCGTAGGGGACGTCCGGGTCGCCCGTGTGGTTGCGCAGAGCGTAGACCGTGCAGGGGCAGTTCTTGCCGAAGTCTTCCCATCTGTGATAGTAGACCATCGCGTGACCGAGACGCCGAGGCTCCATATTTTCAAAGATATATCCCGAAATGACGGGTCCCTTGTCCTCCTCGAAACGCGCGATGAAGTCGACGTATTTCTCGTGTACGATCTTCGAGAACAGCGCCTTTTCCTCGTCCGAGGCGTCAGCGTAGCGCGCAAACCAGTCGAGAGGAGTCGTGACTATCAGTTTGTCGAAGGTCTCCGTCGTTTCTCCGCCATCGGAGGGCTTCGTCGTGACGTTGACTTTGCCGTCCGTCCGCTCGACCCTGACGACCTCGGTGTTGAGCAGGGCGGGGTGCATGAGCTTTCTGTTCACGCTCTCGTAGATCTCCTGCGTGCCGTCCTGCCAGGTCCACAGACGAAGTCCGACGAACTCGGCGGCGGTCGTCATATCAAGGTATTTAAGCACGTACGCGGCGGGGATCTCGTCGAAGAAGCCGTAGCCGAACGACGTGTAGGGCGCGATCCAGATACGCTGTACCTCGGGGACCTTGTTGAGTTCGCAGAACTCCTTGAACGGGAGCGCGAGGTCCTTCAGGTTGGGGTTCTCGCCCTTGATGTAGTTCGGGAACGCCTCGCCCGCGTTCGTCCCCTCGGCGTTTTTGACGATTTTCGATATTCCGGAGTATCTGCCGCCCGCGATGCCTATATGCCCGTAGCAGTCGTAGCCGGCGTATTTGGTCTCCATCAGCTTTTTCAGCTTCTTGAACTGCATTTTCAGCTTGATAAGACCGATGGTCTTTTTGAGCGATTTGTCGACCTTCGGATTGAAAGGCTCGATCTTTTCGCCGGTCACGCTGCGGTACTCGCGGCGCATATTCGGCTCGCCCTTCTTGAAGTCGGGACCCTTGTGGTAGTAGCCGCCGAACTCCTCCATCTCCGAGACGGCGTGATAGGTGATCGCTCCCATGATGGCGCCCGTCTCGAAGGTGCGGCTCTCGCCGTTCGCCTCGATGCGCGGAGAGTACGCCTTGCCGCCCACCTTGCCCAGCTTTTCGTAGATAACGTAGTCGGTATAGCCTTTCTTTTCAAGATATACCGCGCAGGCGAGTCCCGCGGGACCGCCTCCGATGATACAGATACGGTTTTTCGTTTCAGCCATGATAAGATCCTCCGTGTGTATATTTTATTATTGATTTTTCGTCGATAACGTTATCCGGGATCTTTTTTCGCGGGTATGTTTATCCGAGTTTTTCTCCGATCCTGCCCTCGAGACAGGAAACAAGCGCTCCCACTCCCTCGCCCGTTTTCGCGCAGACGGAGAAGACTTCGGCTTTCCCGTTCCTCTTGCGGACGTTCGCAAGCGCCCTTTCGGGATCGAAGTCGAAGATATGCGCGACGTCGAGCTTCGTCAGGACGACACAAGACGCGACCTCGAACATCAGCGGATATTTGAGCGGCTTGTCGTCGCCCTCCGGCACGGAGAGCAGAACGAGGTTCATATCGGCTCCGGTGTCGAACTCCGCCGGACAGACGAGATTTCCGATGTTTTCGAGGAATACGACGTCGAGTCCTTCCGTCCCGAGCGCCTCGAGCGCTTCAAAACTCATCTGACAGGTGATATGGCAGGCGCCGCCCGTGTGCATCTGGATAGTTTTCACTCCGGTCGCCCGCTCGATCTCGAGCGCGTCTTTGTCGGAGTCGATGTCCGCCTCGATGACGCCGATACGGTATTTTCCGGCGAGGAGAGGGATGACCTTCGTCAAAAGCGTGGTCTTGCCCGCCCCCGGCGACGACATCACGTTGATATAGAATATTTTGCGTTTTGCGGTCAGCTCGCGGACTTCCGCCGCGCGCTCGTTGTTCCGGGACAGTATGTCCTCTTTGATAAGTACAGTTTTCATATAATTATCATAACATATCAAACAAAAAATGTCAATGTTCAACAAAATAAATATACGATAGGAATGGGAAAAAGATAAACAAGAATTTAGAGGGCGAGTCATAGAAAAACGGTGCGGACGCGTTATTCTATGACGTAGTGGAAAGATGGGTTAGA
>CACZZA010000120.1 GCA_902785485.1 uncultured Ruminococcus sp.
AGCTACGGCTGGTGTATCTCTTATTTTGCGGTAATGGCGTCAGGCGCCGTCACGGTCCCGATCGACAGGGAAATGCCTGCAGAAGAAATTTCCGATATGGTCAGAAAAGCTAATTGCGTCTCCGTTTTCTACGCGGGAGATATAAGCGCAAAAATCGACTTTTTGAGGCAGAGCAACCCGGAGATCACCGATTACGTCGCGATGTCCGGCGATAAAGGCTCGGACGCCGATCTCTCGCTCGACCAAGTCATCAAAGCGGGCAAGGACCTGTATGCGTCCGGCGACAGATCGTATTATGATTACGAGATCGATCCGGATAAGCTCTCTTCCGTCGTATTCACTTCCGGTACCACGGGCAAGGGAAAGGGAGTCATGCTCAGTCAGACGAATATTGCGAGAGACATGATCCTCGCCATGCCCAATTTTTCCGTTACCGACAGGACTATGCTCGTACTGCCTCTCCATCACACTTACGCGTCGACGGTAAACCTCGTCGGGCATTACGCGCAGAACGTTCATATCTACATATCGAGCGGCATCAAGTATTTCCAGAAGGAAATGAAGGAGTTCAGACCGAAGCATCTCATCCTTGTTCCGCTGTTCGTCGAGACGCTGTATAAAAGGATATGGTCGACCGCGGAAAAGAACGGAATGACCCTCAAGCTCAAAGCGATGCTGAAAATGAGCGACCGTATGCGCAAGGTGGGGATCGATCTGCGTAAAAAACTGTTCAGCAGTATTACAAAGAATTTCGGCGGCGAGCTTGAGTTCATCATCTGCGGAGGCGCGGCGCTCCATCAGGATATAATAGACTTTTTCGATTCGGTCGGCGTCACCATCCTCAACGGATACGGCATCACCGAATGTTCTCCTCTTATCTCCTGTAACAGGAACAAGTGGCAGAAGCGCAACAGTGTGGGAACGCCTATCCTTGAAGAAGAAGTCAAGATCATCGATCCCGAAACGGGAGCGACGCTTCCCGTCGGAGCGGAAGGCGAGATCTGCGTGCGCGGCGTAAACGTTATGCTCGGCTATCTCAACGATCCCGAGGCGACCGAGGCGGCGTTCGACTCCGAGGGATATTTCAAGACCGGAGATTACGGCAAACTCGACGAGGACGGCTGGATCTTCATTACCGGAAGAAAAAAGAATCTTATCATTTTCAGTAACGGAAAGAACGTTTACCCCGAGGAGATCGAAAACGAGATCTCAAGTATTTACGGAGTCAGCGAAAACGTCGTTTATGCGGGCGAGAGCGTTTCCGATCCGTCAAAAGAGATAATCGTCGCAGAGATCTATCCGGATTTCGAGGCGCTCGAGGGACACGGTATAACAGACGTTCAGTCTTACTTCAACAAAGAGATCCGCAAGGTCAACGAGCGTATGGTCTCTTATAAACGTGTAGGTAAAGTCAAGATCCGCGATACCGAATTTGCAAAAAATACGACCAAAAAGATCATCAGATACGTTATTGACAGGACCATAGACTGATCTTGAGGCAAAGAAGGATTCAGCGATGTTGAAACGGTTTATCGGCTATTACGGACCGCATAAAAAGATGCTCGCGCTCGATATGACGGCGTCTTTGCTCATTTCCGTTATAGGAATGGTCTATCCGATAGTCACGAATAAAATGCTGAACGAGTATATTCCGAACAAGATGTACTCGACCATCGTCATCGCCGGAACCGTCGTGCTTGCGCTATACGTTATAAGGATGCTCCTGCGCTACTTTGTACAGTATTACGGGCATTTGATAGGCGTCGGTATGCAATCTCAGATGAGACGCGATCTTTTTGCTCATCTTCAAAAACTTCCTTACTCGTTTTACGACAATAACGAGACGGGACGTATCATGACGAGGCTGACGAGCGATCTGTTCGAGGTTTGTGAGCTTGCTCATCACGGTCCGGAAAACCTGCTCATCTCATCTGTGATGATAATTCTGTCGTTCTCTTATCTCGTTACGATCGACTGGATACTGACCCTTATAATATTCACCTGCGTTCCCATACTCGTAGTGGTGACGTACCACTATCGTAAGGCGATGAAACGCGCCTTTGACGACAGGCGTAAAAGCAACGCCACGATAAACGCGGCGGTCGAAAGCAGTGTTACGGGTATCAGAGTCACTAAGGCTTATACGAATTCGTCCGTTGAGATCGATAAATTCAAGGTCGGAGACGACGAATTCGTCTCCGCATCCAAAAACGCGTATAACGCGATGGCGAAATTTCACGCGTCTACTTCCTTCATAACCGACGTTTTCAACGTGTTCATACTTATAGCGGGCGGTCTGTTCCTGTATTCGGGAAGGATCTCGTTCGGAGATTATTCGACCTTCATCGTTTCCGTCAACCTCTTTATCAGTCCCGTAAACACCCTGATCAGCTTTATGGAGCAGTTCCAGAACGGCGTCAGCGGGTTCAGACGGTTTGTCGAAATAATGGAGGAGCGTCCCGAAACAGACGCTCCCGACGCGCTGGAGCTTGATAACGTTCGCGGAGAGATCGAATTCCGCGACGTTTCGTACTCTTACGACGGGTCCAAAGAAGTATTGAATCACGTCGATCTGAAAGCCAGACCGGGAGAAAAGCTCGCTCTCGTTGGACCTTCCGGAGGAGGAAAGACGACGCTCTGTCACCTGCTTCCGAATTTTTACAAACTGCCCGAGGGACAGGGGACAATACTGATAGACGGCAAGGATATAAGAAAGCTGACCCTTGACAGCGTGAGACGCAGTATCGGAATAGTTCAACAGGACGTATTTCTGTTTTCCGGTACGATCAAAGACAATATTTTGTACGGACGGCCGGACGCGACCGACGACGAAGTCGTCTCCGCGGCAAAGCGAGCTAATATACACGATTATATTATGACGCTCGAAAACGGTTACGACACCGAGATAGGAGAACGCGGCGTCAAACTATCCGGAGGACAGAAACAAAGACTCAGTATCGCGAGAGTCTTTCTCAAGGATCCCGCGATCCTCATTCTCGACGAGGCTACGAGCGCTCTTGACAACACGACCGAAGTGTTTATCCAACGGTCTCTTGACGAACTTTGCAAGGGAAGGACCACTCTCGTAGTAGCTCACAGGCTGTCGACAGTCAGAGGAGCCGACGAGATCGCCGTCGTGGATCAAGGTAAAGTCGTCGAGCGGGGAACTCACTCCGAATTGATGGAAAAGGGCGGCTTATATAAAGAGCTGTATATGCTCCAGTTCCGCGAAGATTGAACAGACTAAACAAATAACGCCCCCGCGCGGTCGTATTGACCGTACGGGGGCGTTGATGTTTTTTGATAAATGCAGCGCGTTCAAAGCGTGATGCGCGATGCGGTCTTTGGAATTTTCGCCGGAGCAAACTCATTCGCCGATAAATTCGGCATAGATAGCGCGGGTGGCTTTTTCGAGTTCATTTTCATCGATCCCGACGATGATGTTAAGCTCGCTCGACCCCTGATCTATCATCTTGATATTTACGCCCGCTTTGGCGATAGCACCGAACACTCTCGCCGCGGTGCCTCTTTCCCTGACCATACCGCGTCCGACGACGGCAAGCAAAGCGAGTCCGTCCTCGATCGAAATACAGTCCGGCTCGGTCGCTTTGCAAAGCTCGTTTACGATCTCATCGCGGTAGTTTTCAAGCTGATGAGAGCTGAGTATCACGCTCATCGTATCGATACCTGAGGGAAGATGCTCGAATACGAGTCCGTGCTTTGCGAGTATCCCGAGCACTTCCGCGCCGAAACCGACTGCGGAGTTCATAAGGTCTTTTTCTATCGTGATGACGGAAAAGTTCTTTTTGCCCGCTATACCGGTGATGACGTTTTTGGTGTCGATATAATCGGTTTTTGCTACTATCAGCGTTCCTTCGGCGTTGGGGTCGTTCGTGTTCTTTATCATTACCGGGATACCTGCTACCCGTACGGGGAATATTGCTTCCTCGTGCAGAACGGTAGCGCCCATATATGACAGCTCGCGGAGTTCGCGGTAGGTGATGACCTTGATCGGTTTGGGATCGTCCACGATCCTCGGATCCGCCATGAGAAATCCCGAAACGTCTGTCCAGTTTTCATAAAGCTCGGAATCCGAGGCTCTTGCGACGATGGAACCGGTAATATCCGATCCGCCGCGAGAGAAGGTGACGATCCGGTCGTCGGGATCCGAGCCGTAGAAACCGGGAATAACGGCTTTTTCCCTGGTCTTCAATACGCCCTTGAGTACGGCGTTGGTCTTGTATTCGTCGAAGGAGCCGTCTTTTTTGAAAAAGATAACGTCCTTTGCGTCGATGAAATCAAATCCGAGATACTCCGACAGTATCTTTCCGTTGAGATATTCTCCGCGGGAGGCTACGTAATCCGCGCTCGTACCGTTTTTCAGTTCGGCTTCTATCTGCGCGAAATCTTCATCGAGAAAATCTCGCATCATTCCGAGGCCCTCGATTATTTCATCATATCTTTTCCTGATCTGCGCAAAAAGTTCAGAATAGTCCTCTCCGTTCTCCGCTTTGCCGTGAAGGGAAT
The DNA here is from genome assembly GCA_902785485.1 of uncultured Ruminococcus sp. Lineage (GTDB taxonomy): Bacteria > Bacillota > Clostridia > Oscillospirales > CAG-272 > RUG13077. Next base: position 4,528 of record CACZZA010000120.1, read on the forward strand.
AGAGCATATCGGTCACCTTGTCGTCGCCCTTGAACCGTTTTCCCGGCGCGGAAGGAACGACGTATGCGCGATTTGGATCCGATTTGATTATTTCGGCGACCTTTTTGAACTGCTCCGCGTTTGCGAGGGAACTGCCGCCGAACTTAACGGTTTTTACGTGGTCCTTCTTCATAAACAGAACTCCTTTCTTTTTATTTTTTGTCATAATTCCCGAATAAGAATTATACACTATATTATATTAAAAAATCATCTTTTGTCAACATCTTTTCGTAAAAAAACAAAAAATTGAATAATCATTCACTTTTGTACTTTTATGAGATCCCTTAGACGCGCGAGAAAGAGGTGGTGATCCGTTAAGAATAATAAAACCTCTCCCGTTTTCATCGGCTGGTTTGATGTAGGAAAACTGCGATTTTCTTTTACCTGCCTCGCTCTGCTGTTTTTTATTCCTTTCGTTTCGTTTTCGGGAGAATTGTTATATCCTTTTATATCCGCGTTGATCCACGAGAGCGGACATCTGTTGTATATTTTTTTATTCGGACTTAAACTCAGGCGCGTGCTCGTCTATCCTTTCGGAATAGAGATGATCCCGGAGAATAATAACGTCGGTTATATAAAAGAGACGCTGATGCTTTCGGGAGGACCTGCGGCTAACCTGCTTTTTGCTGTTTTTTCTTCGCGCTTAAACGCCTCGGGAGGTTTTTGCGTTCCCGATGAATTGATTTATTCAAGCTATATTTACGCGTTTCTCAATTTACTGCCCGTGCGTTCTCTTGACGGCGGAAGGATCCTTGAAAACGCGCTTTACGCGTGTTTTACTTTTGAGAAAGCGGTCCGGATCGGAAAGACCGTGTCGGGCGTCACTCTGTTTGCTCTTTACGCTTTTGCGGTATTGCTGTTTTATTATTCCGCATTCAATTTTACTTTGCTTTTTTTCGTGATGTATCTGTTTTATTCAACGGTTTTGTTGACCGATTGAAACGACGCGCATACTATGATAGCAGAGGGAAAGGTCGACCACCCCTTATGAAACGAAAGGAGACTCGGTATGAACTGCTTATGCAACCTTTTTGACTGCGAGAACATCTGGAAGATCATCGCGGTCTGCCTTGCCATTTACTTCCTTTGCAACTGCTCCGGCATCGGAGATTTCTGCCGCGGCTGATAAAAGTCCGGGAAGACTGATAACTAAAACCCGGATCGAAAGGGAACGTCTCTTTCGGTCCGGGTTTTTAGTAAAAATGTATTAAAAATTTAAAAAAATGTTCGGAAATTTGTAAAAACAGTATTTACAAATTATAACTCAAGTATTATAATTAAATAAATACAAAGCTATTTCGAGGTGTGTAATGTTATCTTTTAAGATAAAATCCGTTTTGATCAGAGCGTATGACGTTCTTGTTATCAACGCGTCGCTCTTGATCGCGTCGCTGCTCGCTTATCTGAATAACGATTTTAATATTATCAAGCATTACAAGGTGCTTTTGATAGGGATGGCTATTACCACCGCTATCTATATCTTTATTTTCACCGTCCTCGGGATATACAAGATACTTTGGCATTTTTCCGGTTTTTCCGAAACGCTGAAACTGTTCGGCGGAGTTTTCTTCTCGCAGATGCTTGCGTTCGTACTCCATTCATTGATCTGCCTTGTATTTCCTTCCTCTCCGAAATACACCGCGTACTTTTACCTGATGATGCATCTGATCGCCGGGGTATTGTCTCTCGTTTTCATGCTTGCCGCCCGTCTGTTCGTGTATCTGCGTTACCGCAACCATAAAATAAAACAGAAGAGATCCGCG
>CACZZA010000121.1 GCA_902785485.1 uncultured Ruminococcus sp.
CTGCGCCGGTCGCGATTTTTGCGCCTTCTGAAATGCAGAAGGGAACGTCCGATCCGAGCTTTCCGCCGAGTTCAAGCAGCTTTTCTTGCGTAAAAGGGGCGTCGTAAAGTTTGTTTAGACCTTTCAGCGCAGCGGCGGCGTCCGCGCTTCCTCCGGCAAGTCCTGCGGCTATGGGAATGTTCTTTTTAATTCTTATAAAAGCGCCTTCGTTTATCCCGGAGCTTTCAAAGAAAAGTTCCGCAGCTCTGTAAGCAAGGTTTCCTCTGTCTGTGGGGAGTCCCTTGTCCGTCTCGAGTCTTATTGAGTCGCATTTTTCGATGAACAGTTCGTCGTAAAGAGAGACTTTTTGCATTATCGTCTCTACGTTATGACGTCTGTCGGGACGTATTTCTCCGACTTCCAGAAACAGATTGATTTTTGCGTTTGCTTTGACAGTTATGCTTTCCATATTATCCGACTATCCCGAAAATGGGGTTCTTTTTGATCTTTACGGCTCTTGTTTCGCAAAGCTCCTGACAACAGAAGCATTTAATACAGTTGTTTCTGTCGATCTCTGCGTAACGTTTTCCGTTTTTTGATTTTAATTTTATTGTCTTTTGAGGGCACGACCTTACGCATATCCCGCATCCGATGCATTTCTTTTTGTCAACAACGGGGCGCGGTTCAAGAAATTTTACGAGCCTTCCTCCGAAAATATCCGGCAGATCCGTCAAAAATCTCATTGAACGGGACTCGGGTAGCTTGAGGTTTTCGACTTTGATCTTTTCGGGAGGCGTTCCTATAATAGTGAGTTCACGAGAATTGCTTACGGTATAGCCTCTTTCGATACCCTTCCTGACGATCCCGACTCGTCCTTCTATCCCGAGTATCGCGCTCGCGGCAAGATCGAGCGAAAACGGATCGAGGCTTGAAAGAATACACCCGTAACGTTTTGGCTCTCCGCCGCTCGGACCGTTGCCTTCCATCCCGATTATCCCGTCACAAACGGAAACGATCGTTTTGCCGCCGGAGTGCATTGTAACGAGATCGCAAACCATATCTTCAAAGTTGTCGAGTTCGGGGAAACGGGTGTGCATTTCAAATTTATGTACTCCCGGTACAGTGCCGAACAGATTTTTGACGGAACAGGACATCGTTGTCAGGCTGTGAGTCTTCAACTTACATACGTTAACGATAACGTCGCAGTCGATAATGGGTCTTATAATATCGAAATTCTTGCAGATATTACCGTCCGGATAAGATACGTTTTCGTAGCTTACGTCGTAATTCAGTTCAACGCCGCATTCTTCCGAGACTTCAGTCATCCCTGACGAGCGGTAAACTATCTTAAGCGCAGGCACGGTAAAGGGTCCTCCGGGGCTCTCGGCGATGACGATCCTTTCGGGAGAGTACGCTTTCAACGCGTTTATCACGGCTTTCATCACGACGGGATGGGTCGTAATGCAATCTTGCGGTTTTGCTTTCAGTAAAAGATTTGGTTTGACAGCGATCTTTTTGTCTTTGATGAGCGACGGATCGAGAACAACGTCAAACTGTTTTTCTATAACGCTCAATACTGTTTCGTAGTCGTAATCCTCGCATTTGTCGATAGCTACCGGTAAAGATTTATCAAACATATACTTACCGCTTTTCGACGGCTTATCCGTCTATCCTTTCTCTTAACGAAAAGTCGCGCCCTCACTAAATGCCCCCGGGAGGAATATAATACAGTGAAGTCAAAAAGAAGGGAGGTGAAAAAATGAGACTGCCTTATTGGACGTCAGGGAGGTTCCTGTTCGCGTTGCTGGCGCTCGTGGCGTGCGTTCTCTTCGCCGCTTTCATCGGAGAGCCGCTCTATACCATTATAGGCTTTTCGATGGGTATATTCGTGGTTTGTCTCTATATAGTGACAGAGTGCATCGTTGAAAAAGCGTACCTGCGATACGCGACGGACGAAAGAAGAAACGTTTTCAAATCAGCAGGGTAAAGCCCGTAATATATCTTACCCTCGCGCAAATGCGCGGGGGTAAGCTTATTTCAGAGGTATTTGTATTCCATCGAATAAGAGACGGAATCTATGAGATCGATGAAAACATACAGCCAAATGATCCTGACAACGACGTCCGCCATCCAGAATACCGACAATTCATACAGTAAGAACACTCTTGCGGCGGACACCGCGCACGAAACGAGTCCCAAAACGAGCGCAGTGGTGTTTTGATGTTTCATTATCGAGTTTTCTTCATTCAGCCGCGCACGTACCGAAGAGAGCTCTTCAAAAGACGAACCGGTGTGTTCGTCGATCACGTCGTTCAATGCTTTGTAGAACAAATAGAGGAATACTCCGAGCGCGACGCACGAAAGCGCGTGTAAAGAAGAAATACCGATAAACATATCGTTTGCTCTTATATTAGAGAACAGGTTGACGTTCTGGTAATTCTCCGCAAAGTACAGCGACCACCCCCAATATCCGGCTGAAAGAAGAGTATATACAGCGGCGGAGAGCGTAAGATATTTCGTTTTTACGTGTCTCAACATAAGGTATCCCGCGATAACGAACAGCGCGCCTCCCGCAAAGTCCGGCAGAAGGTCGAGCTTTTCGGAGATCAGGTCGAAGAGGAATATCGCGCCCACGATGATCAGAACGAAAGCAAAATGCAGACGGCGGTAGATAAGGATACCTTTGCGATTTTGCATTATTTCTTCGTAATGCTCGGTCACGTCGCGGATAAAGATCCTGTCGTTCCTTATTCCGTTGAAATATCTGATCCCGAGTATAAGCCAAATGAGACCTAATATCCCCACGATGATGAAATTGAAGAGAATGAGAACGTTTTTATAGTTTGCGATGTTTCGCGGGTTATACGACGATACGATGCCCGATGCCTCGTCGCTCATAATATATGAAAGCTCGGGGATCACGGCGAGCAGGCTTCTGGCAATAAAGAATATCGAGGTAAACGAAAAGAATTCGCTTCTTCCTTTGAATACCGCGGAGTTTTCGGTGCGGTCACCGAGATACAGTATCGAGTCGAGAAGTTTTCTGTACGCCGGCAGCAGAAAGATCATTTCAAGCACGGCGAACGTGAACGTGAAGATCAGGATATATCCCGCGTCGTTGCGGTTGAAATACGGAACGAAAAACATAAGTACGAATTTTGCAAGTCCTATATACAGGACGTGGTAGAACGCGTGTTTCGTATCCGATAGTCCCGGAGTCAGATCCGAGAGCTTGTTAAGTCCCCGGATGACGAGTATCGCGCCGATAAAGTCCGGAAGAACATCGATAATATCAAGATTGGGCGTAAAGAAAAATATCAGCGATATAGCAAACAGACCGAATCCCATTGTTTATTCTCCTTCCTGTTCTTCTCCCTCGGGAGCGATACGCATATAAGCTGAATAGATCAGCGTAAGATTGAATAACAGCCAGATACAGCGCAGGATGTATATACCGATACCGTAACCGTATTTGTTCAGGCGTTCTATCAGTTCAGTAACAAACCCAAAGGGAAGGGCATTGAACAGCGCAAAGAAAACGTAAATAAAACTCAACGTCAGGTTGCGTTTTGCCTGCGCCGCGACCGTCAGTGAACCGGCGTCCGTCGCCAGTCTGTAAATGGACGCGAGAAGATAAAAGTGATAGAAAAACGTCAATCCGAGATAAACGAGTTCGTAATATCCGGTTACCGGAAGAGGCTCCGAAACAAGTCCCGTAAGCTGAAGCGCCGCAAGAACGACCGACGAAAACAGCATCAGCCAATTGTATTTTTTCAGGACTTCAAAACCCATTTTGTATTCGGCAAGGCGCCGGAACGCAAAAACGTTTATCACAAATCCGAGGAAATCCGGAAATATGTCAAATCCGCGGTACGGGAAATTGAACATAAAGAAATATCCCAAAAAGAGCAGTCCGAATCCCATAACAATCCTCTACCGTCAAATTTTATCAATCCTGCGCGGACGGATCGTTCCTTCCGCAGCATTTTTTATATTTTTTACCGCTTCCGCAAGGGCAGGGGTCGTTTCTGCCGACCTTTTGGCTCTTGCTTTTTACGATCGGTTTCTTCTTGTCGGACCCGTCTCCGCCGGTCGAGGTTATCTTTGCAACGGCCTTGCGCACGATCCTTTTTGTCGGAACGAACGCGAGGACTCCGCGAGCGGTATCTTCCTTGATCGCTTCGATCATCTCGTCGAACATCTGTCCGCCCTGGATCTGATATACTTTCAGCGGGTCGCGCTGAGCGTACGCTTCGAGCATAATGCTGTCTTTGAGGTCATCCATAGCGTCGATATGATCCATCCAGTGTCGGTCGACGTAGTTAAGAAGGACGACGCGTTCAAGCTCTCGCATACCTTCGGAAGATATTTCCTTCTCTTTTTTCTCGCAGACGGCGCGGGCGCGCTCTTTGAGCATTTTCGCAACATCGTTCTTATCGAGAACTTCAAGCTCGCTTTCCGAATATTTGAAGTCGGCATCGGAGCAGAGATAGCCGAAAAAGTACTGGCGCAGTTCGTCGAATTTCCATTCAGCCTTGCTTTCTCCGTGCAGATACGCATTTACGGAGTTGTCGATCGTGTTGTCGATCATACGCATCACTTTGTCGTGCAGATCGGCTCCGTCAAGTACTTCTTTGCGCTGGCTGTATATAACGGTACGCTGAGTGTTCATGACGTCGTCGTAGCTCAAAACGTTCTTTCTGCGTGTAAAGTTCTGGTCTTCGAGACGTTTCTGCGCAGATTCGATCGTACTTGTGACAATTCCCATTTCGATAGGCTCGTCCTCATCGAGCGGAAGCCGGTCGACGATGCCCTGGACCCTCTCCGCGCCGAAGAGACGGAGCAGATCGTCTTCAAAAGAGATGAAAAATCTCGACTCGCCGGGGTCTCCTTGACGTCCGGAACGGCCGCGGAGCTGATTATCTATCCTTCGCGATTCATGTCTTTCCGTACCTACGATGAATAATCCGCCCGATTCGATGACCTTTTTGTATTCCGGCTCGATCTCGGCTTTGTAGTGCGCGAAAAGTTCTTTGAATACGACTCTGGCGTCAAGTACTTCCTGACTGACAGACGTTGAAGAACCGACGGCGAGACCGACCGTTTCCTCGTCGTAACCTTCTTTGATCATATGCTGTTTTGCCATGAATTCGGGGTTGCCTCCGAGCATAATATCGGTTCCGCGCCCCGCCATATTCGTAGCGATGGTCACTTTTCCGACTTTTCCGGCTTCAGCTACGATCTCGGCTTCTTTTTCGTGGTATTTAGCGTTCAGTACGGTATGCTCGATGCCTTCGCGCTTCAGCATTTTGGAGAGAAGCTCGCTCTTTTCGACGGAAACGGTACCGACAAGCACAGGCTGACCTTTTTCGTGACATTCTACAATCTGTTTTATAATAGCGTGATATTTCCCCGCCGCCGTCTTATATACTCGGTCGTTGTGGTCGATCCTTATCATAGGCTTATTTGTCGGGATCACAACGACGTCAAGGCTGTAAATCTCACGGAATTCCATCTCTTCGGTCTGCGCGGTACCCGTCATACCGGAGAGTTTTTCATAAAGACGGAAGTAATTCTGGAAAGTGATCGTCGCGAGCGTGCGGTTTTCCTTTTGTATCTTGACGTGTTCTTTTGCTTCTATCGCCTGATGCAGACCGTCGGAAAAACGCCTGCCGAACATAAGACGTCCGGTGAACGAATCGACGATGATGACCTGACCGTCTTTAATTACGTAGTCAACGTCACGTTTCATTATCCCGTGCGCCTTTATAGCCTGGTTGATGTAATGGGCAAGCTCGGAGTTCTCCGAGTCGGACAGATTTTCCACTCCGAAATACTTTTCCGCCTTTTCCACGCCGGTCGACGTAAGAACGGTAGAACGCGCTTTTTCGTCGACAATGTAGTCTCCGTCATACTCGTCCTGGTCGACTTTCTGATCGAGTTCTTTGATGCGGAACTGTTTGAGTGATTTCACAAAAGCGTCGGCTCTTTCGTACATATCCGTCGACTCTTCGCCGGCTCCGGATATGATAAGAGGAGTTCTCGCTTCATCGATCAGTATGGAGTCTACCTCGTCGACGATCGCGAACGCGTGTCCGCGCTGGGTGAGATTTTCTTTGTATATGACCATGTTGTCGCGAAGGTAGTCGAAACCGAATTCGTTGTTCGTCCCGTAGGTAATATCGGAAGCGTAAGCCTTTTGTTTTTCTTCCTTTGACTGATCGTGGTATATAAGTCCCGTTGTAAGTCCGAGGAAGTTATATACTCTTCCCATTTCTTCGGCGCCGAGTCTTGCAAGATATTCGTT
>CACZZA010000122.1 GCA_902785485.1 uncultured Ruminococcus sp.
GACGCTGTCGGTGAACCACGCATAGGTGGTGCCCAGCAGCATCGAGACGCACAGCATCAGAGCAAGAAGGCTCGACGCCAGCGCCTTTTTGGTTACTTTGGTTTTTGTCATGTATATGATCTCCTATATATACTTACGGTTAGTGATGCGTGTCGGACTCAATAGGTCATACCTACGGTCCCGAACGCCGCATACGCTTCGCTTCCGGCAGCAGTGCCGTCGGGAACGACGTTTTCGGTCTGCACAGCCTGTGCAAGCACGTCGATGGTGAAGCCTTCGACGCTATCGTCATCGAACAGGACTGCGTGAGTCTGAGTCATAACGCTGGGGATATTGACGCCCGTGAAGACGGTGATATCGCCGGGGTTACTGTCATGGTCGCCTTCGAGCACATCATTGTAATACATAACGATGCGGATTACGTCGTCAGCGGCGTTGTCAGTAGTGCCTTTGTTGTAGACTTCGGTAGTGATGTGGTTCCACTTGCTCTGATTGAAGCCTTCAAAGCAAGAGAGCAGGGTGGTGTCGTTAAATCCAGTGCCGAGCATGGCTTGCCATGCGGGCGCGTCGGAAATGGTAACGATCACGCGGATGTACTGGTCGTAGTAGCCGGTGTTGGCAACGTGGGCCTTTTTCTCAAGCTGATCGCCCGGGAGAACGTCGGTGTAGGAAAGTCCGGTCTGTTCCTTGGTGCCGTCCGGCTTTACTTCGTAAACGTCCACGGAGAACACATCTTCCGGCTGGTCGTCTGTCGACGTTGCGACCATAAAGTTGTTCTTCACGGAGTCGGAGCCGCTGAACCAGGCGAGGGATCCCATGGAGATGATCGCTACGAGAGAGATCGCCAACGCTGCCACAAAGATTTTTCTTTTGGTGTTTTTCATTGTATGTTCCTTTCTTTCGGTGGTTATTGTTTTCATTTTGGATGCTTCCTCCTTTCTTCAAAAGATGATATTTTGAGTTCATGCCTGTGGGAATTCCTGACACATGCATGAGCTTAAAATCAGGTTTATTACTCCTCGGTCGGGTCGGGCTTTACTTCTTCCTTTGTCTCTGTCGGGGAAACCGGGGCCTGCTCAGGCGGCGCGTCCGGCGCACCCTGCGTTTTTCCGGTGCTTTCTTGCTGCAATGAAAGCTGCGCCTGTAGCTCCTGCAATTTCAGAAGCATCTCGGCGGACTGTTTGCGTTCCTCCTCGATCTTTCTACGCTCCTCCTCCAGCTCCTCCATCTGCTCCTTCTTGTATCGCCGGAACAGGCGGAAGAATTTGACGCCCTGATAAATGATCAGGAGCATGAACGGAACGAAGATGCATACGATATATCCCGGCGTCGTCTTCATGAAATTGAAGAAAGAGCCGAGCTTCGGAATGTGCCCCTGATACTTTCCGAGTACGTACGGATAGGTGACGACGGTCTCGTCGTCCGTGCCCGTGGTGGTACCGTAGGTAATGAAACCGGGGTTTCCCTCTGCGTCGATCGTCAGCGACCGGATCTTATGCGTGATCGCCTCACCGAAGCTTTCGGTATTCTGAGAGAGATAGGTGATGACGTCGCCTTCCCGCAGTTCGGAAGGAGCCACCTCTTTGACAAAGATCAAATCACCCGCCGCGAAAAGCCCCGCGCTCCCGTCTTCTTCATACGCCATGGAGTCGGAATTGACGATGTACGCCTTATATCCGAAAATACTGCGGTCGTTGCGGTTGAAGGTGGTAACGGAGACGATGGTGAAGATCATCATAAAGACGGCCAGAGCGACAAGCAGCCACACCAGCGTCGTTTTGATTATGCTCAGTGCTTTTTTCATACGGCCTCGCTCCCTTCACAGGGAATATCGTTTCCGCCGCGGGACCTGAGCCCGTTCACCAGCGCAAGCTTCGCAAAAGCCGGATCCGTTTGCTTCACTTTCGCGCCTGTAAGATATTCCAGGGCGTCGTTCCACTGGAACAAATCGGCGTCGGAATCCGGGATAAGAGAAACGATCCCGGCAAGACGCAATTTTTCCTTCCTATCTAAATACCGCAGGTCTGAGACGTATGAACAGCCCATCAGTTCGGCCATTCGTTCGAAAAGATCTTTTTCCTCAGCCATCTTTATCCTCCTTTGAACCGTTTCTTTTTGCGAGAGGTCGCAACGTCGGTTTCGTCGCTATCTTTTGTTTTTGCCGGCAAGCTTATTCCGACCGGAACCTCCAACCCGTAATCCAAAGCACAGGCGTGGCACACCTGCCGCCCTTCCGGAACATACCTGCCGCATATGACGCAGCAAACCAAATCATCTTGCATAAACAAACACTCATTTCTGAAACATAATTCCCATTATGTTGTAAAAGGGCGACGGTCGGTCCCGGGGCAAAAAAAAAGAGCACAACAGATCCTCCCTTATCCCCGTTTTCAAGCGGGATCACAAGGGCCTCTATACTATGCGTATTTGCTTTTTATTTTTTTTGCCGAAACGTATTGCTTTTTAGGCGTGGCCGTGCTATAATACTATATACGTTTGGGGACGTTTTTGTCTCCCGGGCCGGTTTTTACAACATATTTACAACATAATGGGAATTATGTCGTCTTCTTCGGGAGACGATTTTTTGTTATAGGATCAGGCGCATTCTCTCCATTTTGCGGCGGTGTTCGGCACCGGAACTCAAAACGTAGATCCGGGTCGTCTCGACGCTGCTGTGGCCGAGAAGATCGGCCAGTTTCACGATATCCCGCTCCTGCGAATAAAAAACGCGGGCGAAGAGATGCCGCAGGTTATGGGGGAACACCTTACCGGGAGAGACGCCGGCTTCTTCGCACAAACGCTTCATGGCGCGCCACACGCTGACCCGATCCACGGGCTTGCCGTTCTTCGTGACGAAAACGGGCCCGGCGTCCAATCCCAGACGTTTGCAATAGGCCGAAAGTCTTTTTCGCAATTCGCGGACGAAAAAAACGGTGCGGGTCTTTCCCTTGCAGGAAACCATCGTCTCTCCGGCGGCGACCGCTTCCACGGTAACGAAGCGTAGTTCGCTGACGCGGATGCCGGTAGAGCATATCGTTTGCAGGATCAGGTTCAGGCGCGAGTCGCCGCGCTTTTCCGCCGTGCGGCACAACCGGACGAATTCTTCGCGGCTCAGTTCCTTTTCCTCCGGGCAAAACACTTTTTTCTGCACCTTGAATTGCCGGACGCGGAGCGGTTCCCACCCCGCAAAACGAAAAAAGGAATTCAGTGAAGCCAGCATGGAATTGGCGCTGGCGACGGCGTATTCCCTTTCCAGAAACGCCTTGTACGCAAGGACCTTTTCCCGGTCGACCGGAGCGCCGTGAGAAAAGCAAACGAAGTGCCGCAGATCCCGCATGTATTTCAACACGGTCAACTCGCTCCGCTCCTCGCTGAACAGGTGCTGCCGGAACGACGCCAGCATAGAGGGAGTGATCTTTTCTTTCATTTCTTTACCTTGTATGATATAGCCGAGGCTACATCATACCCTTTCTGAAGATTTACGCTCAACTCATGAGAAACGCAACAAAAAAGCTGAGGGAGCGTAGCGAGTGAAGCTTTTTTGTTGCGGCGCGCCTCGCGCCGGGGTCTGATTTGCGGTATAATCGTTCTGAACACCGTGGACTTTTGATTGCAGGATTTGTGAATATTCTTTCTACTCTCTTTTGAATAGGTATTCTTCACCCTCCGAGATCGCCGCCTTACGCCTATCTACTCTAAGCAATCTCCTGTCGAAAGCGTCTCGAGGTCGCTTTGGCAAAAGTTCGGCCGAAGCCTTAATAAGTCTCTCGATGTCCTCTGTGGGGGTGAAGAACCCCTACATATCCATTCAATTATTCCTTTCTTCGACTATGCCGCCCATTCAGTTCTTCGGAACTAAATCATGTATTGTACTCATCGCGAGTACGTTTGTCAATCCCTTTTTACAAAAAATACGAGTGGTCATAACTCGAATCCGTTATGACCTCCGGGGTATCTCCGGCGCGCCGATCAAGGTCCGCTACGGCGACGACGGAGAAGAAACCGAGGAAGGAGAATAAACAAAAAGGAGCAGGAAAACCTGCTCCGGTACATAAGACTATTTGCAAAACTTGTTTTCAAAATCGCGAACGGCGGTTTTGATCGTAATATCGATCCTGCGGTCACAGAACTGTTTTATATGCTCCGGTATTTCGTGATAAAACGCCTCGGCGATACCTCCGGCGATACACGCTTGTGTATCGGCGTCACCTCCGAGTGAAACGGCGTTTCTGACGGCGCTTTCGTAATCGTGTGATTCCAGAAAAGCGATGATCGCGGGCGGAACGCTGTACGACGCGCGGCTGTTGAAAACGTGATTCTCTCGCAAAGCCGAAAGCGGGGCGGATAGATCGTAAAACCGGTCTTCAATATACTTTTTTATCTCGTCCTTTGACCGACCGTCAAGCGCAAGGGCGACAGATGCGGCAACTGCCATTGCTCCCGTGATCGCCTCACGGTGGTGATGCGTTGGATAACAACTTGCCTTCACCTGAAGCATCATTTGGTCGAAATCCTTATATGCGTAAGCAATGGGAAAAACGCGCATAGCCGCGCCGTTAGCATAACTTCTGTTCGGTTTTGCAGACGGATCACGCGCCCATTCGGAAAACATATTTCCGAACCCGGCGTGCGGGAAATAGGAGTAAAATTGCCGATACTGCGCTCCGTATTGCATTCCGCGCGAGCGAACGCCGAAACGCCCGATCTCGGATGGATCGTTCAGAATGGTTTTGCATACTGCGGCGATCAGAACGCTGTCGTCGGTAAACGTACTGTCGTTCTCAAACGGAAAATCATAGTTTTTCGTGCAGTGGACTTCATAATATGACCCGATCACGTCGCCGTAAATCGCACCGAACACAGTATCACCTCCGATCTTTGAAAACAGTATATCATAAATTTATGAATAAATAAAGAAGTAAGACAAAAAAGATAGAGTCTATATCTTAAATCTCTCCAAGTCATCGTTGTGCGCCGATCAAGGTCCGCTACGGCGACGACGGAGAAGAAACCGAGGAAGGAGGATAAAAAAACAGGAGCAGGCAAACCTGCTCCGGTACATAGGAGTCAATGATTAAAGTATAAAATCAAAAGGATGAGCGCAACTATTCCGACTCCGACGAGAACGCCGATCCATGCCCGAAATTTTTTCTTCTCAGGCGTGTATTTTGGTAGTTCGGGTGGAGCTTGATAAGTATATTGCTGTGCTTGCGGTCGTTGAATTCTGACTTCCGATGCTTGTTTCTTCTGCTGTCTCCGAAGACTGTCCTCTGACTCAACCGCTTTTCTTAGCAGTGTCAGCGGATCGTTGCCGGAAAAAATACGACTGCGAAATTCTTGAACAAAATCCAGATCGTCAGGTTTGCTGATTTGATACGTGCCGGAATCGTGTGCGATTTGGTTTCTGACCCCACGAACATGATTAAGCATTTTATAGTCGTTGTTCCAAGAGGAAACACGGTATTGACCTTGAAATGCTTCGATTTTCATTTGATCAATATACGCGCTGACGCCGTTTTTGCAATAGTACATTTCAGAACAAAGCTTGTCCAAACTCTTATACGCTTCAAAGAAGTCGTTATCCGATATATGCAAATCACTCACCTGCCTTACTTATTTTTATTATATCATACGGCTCTCTCAAAATCAATGAATCGTAATGAAAAAAAATCGAGTGGTCATAACTCAATCCGTCGGGTTATCGTTGCGCGCCGATCAAGGTCCGCTACGGCGACGACGGAGAAGAAACCGAGGAAGGAGGATAAAACTCACCCCATCAAGCCTACGGCTTGACGGGGACCCCGAAAAAAGGAGCAGGCGAGCCTGCTCCGGTGCGGAGGATCAAATTAATCAATTCTCAGGATCGTTCATTTGTTTTTTATAATCATCTCCGCAGTTTGTCTCTGCTGTTCTTCAGACGTTATAGACGGTTCTCCGTCTCCCGCCTGCTCTCCGTAATTGCCGAACTGTGCGTGGTTTCCACCCTCGATCACGCACTTAACAGCTTTTTCCGGCAAATAAACGTCGCCGTCGGACATCTTTTCTCTGTTTATGATCATGTCGGCGGAACCGCAGATCGAGATCGCCGTCAGCCCATCGTCCAAAGGTTTTGTCGGATATGCGGCAAGCAAGATCAGGCCTTTCAAC
>CACZZA010000123.1 GCA_902785485.1 uncultured Ruminococcus sp.
TCCGCGCGAATGTGGCGGAAGTGCCTCCTAACCCCCTCCTCGTTGCCCTTTCTTTGCGCACTTTCTTTCGGCAACCGAAAGAAAGTGCGAGAACGAACGACCTCCGCAAATCTTACCCATCTTTCCACTACGTCATAGAATAACGTATCCGAGCCGTTTTTCTATGACTCGCCCTCTAAATTCTTGTTTATATTCCTATTCCCTCTGAAAGGTTTAGAGGGATCAAGGGGAACCTTTCCTTAAAAGGTTCCCCTTGCGTTCTCCTCGTTAAATCCTCGTTTTTATCTTATCACGCCGCATTTGCGGAAAAAATCGGTTTCTGTCAGCGTTTCGGAGCTGCCGTCGGAGTAAACGAGCCGGCGGCAGGGAACGCCGTTCACCTCGAGTTTTTCGTAGCCGAACGAGCCGAAAGCGGCGCGCCCGTCGCTTATTCCCTCGTCGGACGGGCGGGAGACTACGGAGCGTTTTTCTGTTTTGCGCGTTTCTTCGCCGCCCCGGGACGCGTAATGAGCCGAAGCGTCAAAGAGCGTTACGACCGACTCGGAAGTCGATACGCCTATCCTGACGGGGCGGGTGAAGTCGACTTCGCCGTCCGAAACGGGAAAATACACAAAATACGCGATGTTGCCGAGATACCGTACGTATTCGCAGACGAAACGTTCTTTTTCCGCAAAAGCGCCGCAAAGCCGGGAATAAGCCGCGTTTTCCGGCAAAGCGCCGTTCTTTTTCTCTCCGGCGGGGTAGTACCTCGCCGCGCGGAGAGTGTTGCCGCCGACCTTCGCAAGCTCCGCGTAGAAGTTTGCGGCGGAGAACGCCGCGGAGCCTGAGAGCGGAGTCGCTCCCCTGTCACGTTCCGGCGGGACGGGGAAGGAGAGCGTATCTTTCGCCATGTTTCTGAGTTCTTTTCCGCTGATCTCCGGTATTATCCCCTTGCTTTCGCTTTCCTCCGCTCCTCCGGCGACCTCTTCGGGAAGGGCGGATATAAACGCGTTTTCGCAGGCTTCGCAGAGAGACGGCGGCTTTTTTTCCGCGGCGTCCGACGTCAGCTTTGTGATGGCGGACCGCAGAACGGCAAGGTATTCCGCGATTTTTCCGCCGTCGCTTGCGCCGTCTTTCGCAAAGCGTTCAAGCTCCGACAGAAAGGAGCGCGTCCTTTCCGCCGTACCGTCGGATCTGTGAAGGATATATTCAGCCTTGATCACCGCCGCGCTGACGGTCTTTTCGGTCTTTCCGGCGTCGTATCGCGGCGCGCCGAGCGCGTTGGCGCATTCGTTTAACGCCGACAAAAGCTCGGTGTAGTCTCCGAGGAGCGTGATCCGTTCCCGCGCGGCGGCGTCGCGGGAATAAGACGCGTCGCGCGCCGTCACTCCCGCAAGGACGAGCAGCGTCCCGAGAAGCAGGGAAACGAGCTTTATTTTCAGGTCTTTTATTCTGTTTTCGGAAGTTTTCGGCTCCATTATAAAAAATCCTCAAATCATTTGACATTTTATAAGATATTTGTTATAATATATCTGTGGGAAAATGTTTTTTTGCTGAAACGCGTAAGCGCTTTTAGATTATTTTTCCCGATCCTTTCCTTTTTGAAACAGGTAATTTTTTGACCGAGGAGGCGTCAGGATATGAAGTTATTGTTCGCGATAGTCAACAACGACGATTCCAAGTACGTGAATTCCGGACTTTCCAAGGCGGGATTTCCCGTCACGAAGATAGCAACGACAGGCGGTTTTCTTATGAGCGGAAACACCACCTTCCTTATCGGCATCAACGACGAGCAGGTGGACGAAGTTATCGAAGTCATCCGCAAATACAGTAAAAAAAGGGTAGTCCCGATGCCGCCCGACCCCATCTACACCACGGCGTCCGTACACGCCGCCCCCGCGAAGATAACCGTCGGAGGCGCGACGATCTTTATTATCGACGTCGAAAGATACCTGCACGTCTGATACCGGTAGAACAAAGTGGAAAACAAGATCTACGGCAACGAAAAACTGCTGTCTTTCTTCCGCAACGCGTCGGGCGCCGGAAGGCTCTCCCACGCTTATATACTCGAAGGCGGGGAGGGAAGCGGCAAAAAGACGCTCGCCTCGTTCGTCGCCCGTCTTATCAACTGCAAGAGTCTCGGAGAACGCCCCTGCGGAGTCTGCGAGAGCTGCCGCAAGATAAGCGAGGGGATCGACCCCGACGTCAAGACGGTCGTCGCCGAAAAGGACAAAAAGCAGATCGGAGTCGACGTGATGCGCGACCTGCGGGCGGACGTTTATATCTCTCCGAACGAGGAGGACTGCAAGGTATATATAATTCCCGACGCTCAGAATATGAACGTTCAGGCGCAGAACGTATTCCTCAAAACGCTCGAGGAGCCGCCGGCAAACGTGTACTTCCTGCTCCTCTGCTCAAATATCGCGAATATGCTCCCGACGGTGCGTTCCCGCGCTCCGTCGCTCAAAATGCAGATCTTTTCCGAAAGCGAACTGAGGTCTCACCTGCTCGACATAGACCCGTCGCTCCGTTCCCTCGACCCGTCGGAGTTCGATATGACGGTCAGGCTCGCGGGAGGGCGTATAGGAGAGGCGCTGCGTCTGCTCGGCGACTCGAAAAAGACCTCGGGCGAGACCCCGCGCGACAAGGCGGAGAGCTTGGTCGACCTGCTGATAGGGAAGAACGACACGGCGTCTTCTCTCGTCTTCGCGAGAAAGTCGGTAAAAGGGCGCGACGAGGGGCGAGACGTCCTGCTATATTCGATCTACGCCCTTCGGGACCTCGTGGCGGCTAAGAAGGGCGGCAAGGGAGTCACGATGCTGTTTTACGGCGACAGGCAAAAGGCGGAAGCGCTTGCGGAAAACCAGACGTCGGCAAGGCTCGTTTCGGTCGTTTCTCTGTTTGAAGAAGCGTACAACGGCATTCAACTCAATCTTAATACGGATAATCTGTTCACCGATCTTATCGTTTCGGTAAGAAAAACGGCGGGCATCTGAAAAAATCAATATACTGAAAACACGGTGGTTTTATGGAAGAAAAAGAAGTAGTCGCTCTGCCGGAGAAAGTCGAAGTTATCGGCGTAAGGTTCAGGCAGATGGGCAAGGTTTATTATTTCTCCCCGGGCAAGCTCAGGATAGAGCAGGGGCAGAACGTCATAGTCGAGACCGCGAGAGGGGTAGAATACGGACTCTGCGTGATGGAGAACAAGGAAGTCCCCAACACCGAGATCGTGCCGCCTCTGCGTTCGGTCCTCAGAATAGCGACTCAGGACGACGAAAAGCATCACGAGGAGAACTCGAAGAAAGAAAAAGAAGCGTTCGACATCTGTCTCGGTAAAATAGAAAAGCACGGACTCGAAATGAAGCTGATCGACGTGGAATACACGTTCGACAACAACAAGCTCCTGTTCTATTTTTCCGCGGACGGCAGAGTCGATTTCCGCGAGCTTGTCAAGGACCTCGCGTCCGTTTTCAAGACGAGGATAGAGCTTCGCCAGATAGGCATACGCGACGAGGCGAAGATGATAGGCGGACTCGGCGTGTGCGGACGTCCGTTCTGCTGTAAAACGTTCCTTTCCGATTTTGCGCAGGTCTCTATCAAAATGGCGAAGGAGCAAAATCTCTCGCTCAACTCCGCGAAGATCTCCGGCACCTGCGGAAGACTTATGTGCTGTCTGCGCTACGAGAGCGAAGCGTACGAATACGAGCTCAAAAAGACCCCGAAGGTCGATTCGCTCGTCGAGACTCCCGACGGAGACGGCGTGGTATGCGAGATAAACCCGCTCGCCGGACTCGTCAAGGTCAGGCTCAACTCCAATAACACTCAGATAAAGACCTACGTCCGCGACTCGGTCAAAGTCAAAGGTTATCTGAAAAAGAAGAAAAACGACGAGCCGGTCGACGAGGAATTGAAAAAACTCGAAGATTCTTGAAAAACTATTGCAATTTTAACGCAATTGTGATACAATTACCACAGAAAACTAAAAAAGAGGTGTTTCATTATGGCATTCAAAATTGACAAAGATACCTGCATCGGTTGCGGCGCTTGCGCGGCAGATTGCCCGGTTAGCTGCATCACCGAGAACGACGGCAAATACGAGATCGATCCCGAACAGTGCATCGAGTGCGGCGCTTGCGCCGGCAATTGCCCCGTAGGAGCTCCTCAGCAGGCATAAGTACACAACAAAAAAAGAGACGGGAAACCTGCGCAAACGGGTTTCCTGTCTTGGTTTAAGGGAAAAAATATGGAAATGCGTCTTTTGCCCGACGAACGGCTCGACGCCGTGAACGACGTTATAAAACTGATACAGAAGAAAAAAGGCTTTTGCTACGGCACCGACGCCGTCCTGCTCGCTTCGTATATCAAGCCGTCGCGCGGGACCGCGGTCGAGCTCGGAGCGGGGTCGGGGATCGTGTCTTTTCTCTGCGAAGCGCATAAAAAAGCCGGGAAGATCTATTCGGTAGAGCTGAACGACTCCGCCTATGATATGCTCATCCGCAGCGCGGAACTCAATTCAAGCTCCATCATCCCGCAAAAACGCGACGTACGGGATCTCGTTTCCTCCGACTTCGGCGGAGAGTGCGCGACGGTGTTCTCAAATCCGCCGTATATGAAAAGCGACAGCGGCTTTCTCAACGGAGACGAGGTCAAGCGCGGAGCGCGCCACGAGATGGCGGGAGATATAAAAGATTTCTGCGCGGCGGCGGGGAGGCTCCTTTCCACCGGGGGAGCGTTTTACTGCGTGTACCGCCCGGACAGACTCACGGAGCTGTTTTGCGCGATGCGCGACTCGCTCCTCGAGCCTAAACGCATCACGTTCGTACATCCGTTCGCCGACAAGCGTTCAAACCTCGTGCTTGTCGAGGCAAAAAAAGACGCGTCGCCCGGTCTTTTCGTCACAAAACCGCTTGTCACGATGGAAAAAGACGCGGACGGCAAACCCGTGTTCACCGAAGAATATAACGAAATATGCGAAAAGTGTGGATTTGATGAAAGATACCTGCGTATTTGACAACGAAAAGAATAAAATAGAGCCGGGGACGCTCTACCTTGTCGGCACGCCCATCGGCAACGCGTCGGATATAGGCGAACGCGCGGTGAAAACGCTTGCCGGAGTCTCTTTTGTCGCCGCCGAGGACACCCGCAACTCCGGGCGGCTCATCTCCAACCTCGGGATCAAGCAGAATTACGTCTCCTACCACGAGCATAACAAGGCGGAAGCCGGACCCAAGATCGTCGAAAGACTCAAAAACGGCGAGTCCTGCGCGCTCGTGACCGACGCGGGAATGCCCGGAGTCAGCGATCCCGGACAGGATCTCGTTACGCTCTGCGCCGAAAACGGAGTCAAAGTCACCTGCGTACCTGGACCCTGCGCCTTCGTCACGGCGCTCGTTCTGTCCGGACTCGATACGCGCTCGTTCTGCTTCGAGGGTTTCCTCGCCGGAAGTAACGGCGAAAAACGTAGGAAGCTCGAAAGCCTCGTATCTCTGACTCAGACGCTGATCTTTTACGAGGCGCCCCACAGACTTAAAGAAACGCTCGGACTTCTGCTTGACGTTCTGGGCGACAGGAAAGCGGCGCTCTGCCGCGAGCTGACTAAACTCAACGAGGAAGTCGTCCGCGGAACGCTCTCCGGGCTCGCCTTAAAATTTACCCAAACCGAGCCGCGCGGCGAATTCGTCATAGTCGTAGAAGGGAAGACCTCCGACGACGCTTCGGAATGGAGCGACCTGTCCGTCGAGGAGCATATCGCGTCGTACGTCAAGTCCGAAGGCCTCTCGACGATGGAAGCCGTCAAACGCGTCGCAAAAGACCGCGGTATGAAAAAAAGCGAAGTTTATAAATTTACGGTAAAGTAAAAGCAATTATAGTAAGAATAATAATACGAGGGGGACCTTTTAAGGAAAGGTCCCCCTCGCGCTCCCCCCGAAACCTTTCAGAGGAGAGGAAGATAAACAAGAATTTAGCGGGCGAGTCATAGAAAAAACGGTGCGGACGCGTTATTCTATGACGTAGTGGAACGGAAAGGTTTGATTTGCGAAGGACGTTTGTTCTCGCACTTTCTTTCGGTTGCCGAAAGA
>CACZZA010000124.1 GCA_902785485.1 uncultured Ruminococcus sp.
TACCACTGGATACACTTTGAGCTGAACAAATATTTCGGTATTTCCACTCCTCTTTCGTCCGAAACGGCAGAAGATATATGGCAAAAAACGAAAGAAATGATGAAGGACGGCTCGTTCTCGGCTCGCCGTCTCATCAAACGCTCGAACGTCGAGGCGGTATTCACGACCGACGACCCCGCCGACACGCTCGAATATCACGCTTTCCTCAAAAAAGACTTTGACGTGCGCGTATCTCCCTCGTTCCGTCCGGACGCGGCGGTCTGCGGGATAACGAAACCGGGATTTACCGCTTATATCGAAAAACTCGGCAAGTCCGCCGGCATGAAGATAACTACTCTCGACGCGCTCAAAAACGCGCTCGAAAGAAGGCTCGACTTCTTCTGCCTCAACACCTGCAAGGTCGCGGATATAAGCCTTACGACGATGCCGTATCAAAGCGATGCGTCGGCTGAAAAAGCCTTTGAAAAAGCGCTCTCAGGTGAAAACGTCAATCCGGACGAAGCGGCGGCGTTCACTTTTGAGCTTCTTGTCTTCCTTTCCAACGAATACGCCCGCCGCGGAGTCACGAGTCAGCTTCATCTCTCCGCGAAACGCAACAACAACTCCCGTCTGTTCGCGAAAGTCGGTCCCGACTGCGGAAACGACTCGGTCGGAAAGATAGCCGAGCTTGACGCTTTTGCTTCCCTGCTCGACGCGATCTCGCAAAACGGCGGTATGCCCAAAACGATCGTCTACACACTCAATCCGGCGAACTATTACGAGCTTGCGACGATGATAGGCAATTTCTGGGGCGCTAACGGCGGCAAGCTGTTCCTCGGCGCGGCGTGGTGGTTCTGCGATCACCGCGACGGCATCAAAGAACAACTCAAAGTCTACGCCGATACATCTTCCCTCGGCTCGTTCAACGGGATGCTGACCGACAGCCGATCGTTCACCTCTTACGCGCGGCACGACTACTTCCGCCGTATTCTCTGCTCCTACGTGGGAGAGCGCGTCGAAGAAGGCGAATTCCCGCTCGACGCCGCAAAACAACTCGTCAAAAACGTTTCGATAGAAAACGCAAGAAAACAATTCAACTGAAAAGGATAGTGAAAATCTATGAAATTCGATCATGATCTCACCGGAAAAGTCGCGGTAGTCACCGGCGCGGGCGGAGTCCTCTGCTCCGACTTCGCTTCTCTGCTCGCCGAAAACGGCGCGAAGGTCGCTCTGCTCGACCTCAACCTCGAGGCGGCACAGGCTGCGACTGACAAGATCACCGCAAAAGGCGGTATCGCCAAAGCGTTCAAGGTCAACTGCCTTGAAAAAGAATCTCTCGAAGAAACGAAAGCCGCGGTCCTGTCCGAATTCGGCAAGGTCGACATACTTATAAACGGAGCCGGCGGCAACAACCCGAAGGGCACCACCGACGACGAGTTTTACACCGACGAATCGGCAAAAGAGGGCGTAAAATCATTCTTCGAGCTTGATAAATCCGGCATCGAATTCGTGCTCCACCTCAACTATATGGGCACTCTGCTCCCGACTCAGGTCTTCGCTCCCCTTATGATAGGCAAGGACGGCGTTATCATCAACATTTCCTCGATGAACGCGTTCCGTCCGCTGACCAAGATCCCGGCTTACTCAGCCGCGAAATCCTCGGTCTCCAACCTGACTCAGTGGCTCGCGACCTACTTTGCAAAAGCGGGCATCCGCGTCAACGCGATCGCCCCCGGATTTTTCGTTACCAAGCAGAACAAGGACCTTCTGTTCAACGCGGACGGCACTCCCACTCCGAGGACTCACAAGATTCTGAACGCTACTCCGATGGGTCGCTTCGGCGAAGCAAGCGAGCTTGGCGGAACCCTTATGTGGCTCGTTGACAACAAGGCTTCGTCCTTCGTCACAGGCGTCGTGGTCCCGGTAGACGGCGGCTTCTCGGCTTACAGCGGGGTGTAAAATGCTGAATATAAGAATTTCCGGCTTTGCCGACGAGATCTCTCCGGACCTCGATAAACAGATCGCCGTTCTGAACGCGCTTGACATCCGCTATATGGAGCTGCGTTCGGTCGACAAGATCAACGTTTCGGACTTCACTCCCGAATTTGCGAAGAAAGTCAAAGCAAAGCTCGACGCGAACGGGATTTCCGTTTCGGCGATAGGCTCGCCCATAGGCAAGATCAAGCTTTCCGAAGACTTCGACGCGCATTTTGAAAAGTTCAAACACGTAGTCGAGCTTGCAAAACTGTTCGGTACGCGATACATCCGTATTTTCAGCTTCTATATGGAAGAAGGCGACGACGTCGACTCGAGGTTCGACGAAGTCGTATCGAAGCTCGGGAAGCTCATCGCTTACGCGAAGGAGCAAGACGTAGTCCTCCTCCACGAGAACGAGAAAAAGATCTTCGGAGACACGCCCGAAAGATGCGCGCGTCTGTTCGATTCTCTTTACTGCGAGTCGTTCAAATGCACGTTCGACCCGGCAAACTTCGTCCAGTGCGGAGCCGACACGCTGAAAGCCTACGGTCTGCTTGAAAAATATCTGCACTATATGCACATCAAAGACGCGAGATACTCCGACAGCATCGTCGTTCCGCCCGGAACAGGCGACGGAAACGTCAAAGCGATCCTTGAACGCCTCAGCGCGAAAGGATATTCCGGATTTCTCTCGCTTGAACCACACCTCAAAGTGTTTGAAGGACTCGCCGCGCTCGAAAACGGCAAGAACGAGTCCGTCAACGAGAACTCGACGTTCGACGGTCCGTCCGCCTACAAACACGCGTTCGAGTCGCTCGTCAAAATACTGCCAATCTCCTAATATAGCCTCTTATACGGAAGATCGCGGCGCTTTATGCGCCGCGGTTTTCCGTTTACTGAGGCGTTCGCTCACGGAACGATGAGAGCCGCGCGGAAAAGAGTAGATCAAAATACAATAACACATTGTTCTACAATGTAATATCCTTCATTTTTTCATCGTATTTTTACGATTTTCCGCTTGACAAACAATTACAATTGTTATAATATTGCAATGAATAAATATAATACATCGGAGGACAAATATATGATAATCGGTATCCCGAAAGAAACAAAGTCGTGGGAGTTCCGCGTTGCGGCGACTCCGGACGCGGTATCTCAGTTCGTCGCCGCCGGACACACCGTGCTTGTCGAAAAAGACGCCGGAAAAGGCTCCGGATTCTATGACGAAGACTACGAAAGGGTCGGCGCGAAGATCGTCGGCACGGACGAGGTCTACACCGCCGAAATGATCTACAAGGTCAAGGAAGTCCTGCCGCACGAGTACAAATATTATCACGAGGGACAGATCTTATTCACCTATATCCATTCCGCCGCGCATCCCGAGCAGTCCGAGGAGCTGATGAAACGCAAGATCGTCGGCATCGCCTACGAGGACGTCACCGACGCCGAGGGCAGACTTCCCCTCCTCGCTCCGATGAGCGAAATGGCGGGCAAGGGCGGATTTCTCGCCGCCTGCAAGTATCACCAGACCCTCAACGGCGGCGACGGAATGATGCTCAGCCGCGTCACCGGAGTCCCGACGCCTCACGTTGTCATCTTCGGCTGCGGCGGTACCGGAATGGGCGCCGCTGACTACGCCGCGTCCTTCGGCAACAGAGTCACGATCCTCGATATCAGCAAAAAGTCGATGGACCGCGCGCGCACGCTCCTTCCCTCCAACGTTGAATTCCTTATGGCGACGCGCGAGAACATAAAGGCGTGCCTCAAGACCGCGGACGCGCTCATCAACTGCGTGCTGTGGCAGAAGACGCGCACCGACCACATGGTCTACCGCGAAGACCTCAAGACGATGAAGCGCGGAGCCGTTATCGTCGACGTCGCCTGCGACGACAACGGAGCTATCGAGACCTGCCGCTCCACCACACACGACGATCCCGTCTACTACGAGGAAGGGATCCTCCACTACGCCGTCGCGAATATCCCCTCGCTCTTTGCGCATACCTCGTCCATTCTCCTGTCCAACGCCACCCTGCCCTACGCGCTCGAGATCGCAAACAAGGGCGTCGGCAAGGCTCTGAAGGATAATAAATACCTCCGCGCGGGACTCTCGTTCTGGTACGGCAAAGCCACCCTCAAGGAGTGCTGCGACGTCAACGGCTACCCCTACACCTCCCCCGACGAAGTCGTCGCGGAGCTGTGAGAAAATAATAAAGGATCACGGGAAGGACCTTTTAAGGAAAGGTCCTTCCCGTACCCATCTCCAAACCTTTGAGAACAATAAAACCTTTTCAAAAGCAAAAACAGACCGGACTTTTCGTTCGGTCTGTTTTTGTATTTGGTTATGTTTTACGCCGCGGGTCCGAGTCAAATTACAAATGTTCCTTTAGTCTAAAACTTTAAGAGCATAATATTATTTGAAATAAAGTTCATTTTGCACTGCCGGATAAATGAAATTAAATCTTACATTCTTAACCAAAAAACTAACAACCCGTATGGACAAACGGCGGGCGGTATGGTAGAATATTTGCATAATTATCCGCAAGGGGATGGAAAAATGGAAAAAGTCATCGTACTCGATTTCGGGGGACAGTACAATCAGCTTATCGCGCGGAGAGTCCGCGAATGCGGCGTCTACGCGGAGATAATGCAGTACACGACTGCGATAGAAGAACTTAAAGCGGCGGCGCCGGACGCGCTCATCTTTACGGGGGGACCGAACTCGGTCTTTGATCCGGCGTCTCCGCACTACGACAGGGCGATACTCTCGCTCGGCGTGCCGATCCTCGGCATCTGCTACGGCGCGCAGCTTATGACGTGGATGGGCGGGGGCGAAGTCATTACCGCCGAGAAAAGCGAGTACGGAAAGATCGATCTGCGACTCGGGGGCGGCAGTTCGCTCCTGTTTGACGGAGTGCCCGAGCAGAGCGTCGTATGGATGAGCCACACCGACCGCATCTCGCGAGTGCCGGAAGGCTTTATATCGACGGCGCACACCGATCTCTGCCCCGTCGCGGCAATGGAGAACGCGTCGAAAAGGCTCTACGCGGTGCAGTTCCACCCCGAAGTCACGCACTCCGAGTTTGGAAAAAAGATGCTTTCGAACTTTCTGTTCAAGGTCTGCCGTCTCAAAGGCGACTGGAAAATGGAAAACTACATATCCGACACGGTGGACGCTCTGCGCGAGCGGATCGGCGACAAGCGCGTCGTCCTCGGACTTTCGGGCGGCGTCGACAGCTCGGTCGCGGCGGCGCTCCTCAGCAAGGCGGTCGGAAAACAGCTGACCTGCGTTTTCGTCGACCACGGTCTCATGCGCAAGGACGAGGGGGACGAGGTCGAGCGGACCTTCAAGGGCTCGTTCGATATGAACTTCGTACGCGTCAACTGCGGCGATCACTTTCTCGCGGCGCTTAAAGGCGTCACCGACCCCGAGGAGAAACGCAAGATCATCGGGACGGAATTCTACCGCGTCTTCTGGGACGAGATACGCAAATACGGCGGCGACGGCTTCTTCGCGCAGGGGACGATCTACCCCGACGTCATCGAATCCGGCAAGGGCAACGCCGACAAGATCAAAACGCATCACAATCAGGTCGGAAGACCCGCGGACATAAAGTTTTTGGGCGTCGTCGAGCCGCTTTCGGGTCTTTTCAAGGACGAGGTCCGCGAGGTCGGGCGGCAGCTCGGTCTTCCCCGCTCTCTCGTATGGCGTCAGCCGTTCCCGGGTCCCGGACTCGGTGTGCGCATCATAGGCGAGATCACCAAAGAAAAGATCGAGATCCTTCAGAACGCCGACTTCGTCCTGCGCGACGAAATGATGAAAAACGGCTACGAAACGCACCTTTCGCAGTTCTTCTGCGTCCTTCCGGGTGTCAACACCGTCGGAGTGATGGGCGACCACCGCACCTACGACAACCTCATCGCGATACGCGCCGTCACGACCGACGACTTTATGACGGCGGACTTTGCGAAGATCCCCTACGACATCCTTGCGCGGGTATCGAGCCGCATCACAAACGAAGTGCGCCACGTC
>CACZZA010000125.1 GCA_902785485.1 uncultured Ruminococcus sp.
TCCGTATTTTCTGTGTCCCGCGCTTCCGTGCGAGATATTCCTTCCCGGGAGAAAGGTACTGCTGCGCGCGGGAGTTCCCGGAGAGGGCGACACGGTCGTGAACTCGCGCCGCTTCCTCGACAAAAAGAGCCTTTCCGTTCACCTCAAAACGCTCCGTTACCTCGGAAAATGCGCGTCGTCCTTTGAAAAACGCGCGGAGGAAACGTTCGCCGAAACGAAAGAGGCGCATTTTGCGCTTGAAAAGCTCTACGTCCGGGCGATGGATTTTTCCGCTAACGACGTGGTCGTGTCGGACATTTCGTCAGAGCTTTTCAGCCTTTGACCGACGGGGTAGTAAACGAAGTCTCCGAGGCGGAGCGTCCCGTTCGGATCGAGGGAATAGGTCAGAACTACGGCGTTTCCGTCCCGGTCGACGGTGACCTCCTTTCCGCTGACGGAATAGGGATAGACGGAGTCACCGTGGATCAGAGTCCCGTCGTCGCGGAACTCGTAGATCTCGCCCGCGCGCTCCCACCTGCCTACGATCTCGTGACCCGTGAGAGCGTGATCGCACGCAACAAGCGACAAAAGACAGGCAAATAACAGCAGAATGACCGTTTTTTTCATATAACACCTCGCGTATGGATCTTGTTCTATATACCTATTGTCCCCGTCCGGCGCCCGGATTATTACGTTTGCTTGACATAAAGCGCGTTCCGTGGTAAAATGATCGGTAAAGATATATTATATTTTCCTTCCGGAGAAAGCATGAACTTCAAAAAAACCACTCTATTCATAATATTACTTCTGTCGGCGTGCCTGCTCGCGCTGTCTTCCTGTTCGGAGAATGCCGAAAACGCGCCGGAGGGCGAGCCGCCGCTGGGTGAGATCGTTCTGTCGGACGGCAGGAGCGAGCCTATATACAGAGACGTCGAAGTATACGCGTTCGGCGTGCCGGACGGTCATCCGCTCATCCCGACGGTCTCTTTCGCCGGTGAAGACGGATATACCGCGGAGATCGGGCAGGCGATGATGGCGGAGGGCGCGGACGTCGCCTACGCCTCGATAAAGCTGACGGACGGGACCGAAGAGCTTTCGTTCCGGGCGGTGTTCCGCAAGGACCCCGGACTCGGCTTCAGTCTTCAGTACGACGACAGATACACGTTCGTTCCCGACTATACGCTTTCCGAGGGCGAGGAGTTCTATTTTGCGTTCGACTCCTATCCCGAACACCTGTACGTCGATCCGTCGACCGGAAAGATCTCCGTTACCGGGGTGAGCGACGAGCCGGTCGTCGTGCGGGCGTTCGTCGAAGGACAGGACGTCGACTCCCTTACCGTCGATATGACAACTCCCGCCGTCGTCGACGTCTTCCTCATTACCGGTCAGGGCAACGCCGCCGGTATCGGAGGCTCCGCGGAGGGGTCTCCCCACCCCGAAAAGGGACGCGTCTACTATTCCGAAGCGGGGAGCGACGGGATGATCGATATGTACGAGGGCAGGGAGGGACTGATGCCCGCCTTCGCCTCGGACTGGTACGAACGCACGGGACGCAAGTCCTTCGTCATCCAGGCGGGATTTGCCCGCACGTCTGTCACCGAATGGAGAGAGGGCGGCGAGATCTACGAGAGCATCTGCTCGACGCTCGACAAGTTCACGGGATTTTTCTCCGACGGGTCATCGCCCTATCTGCTCGGACGCGGGACGGTCCTCTGGCTCCACGGGGAGTGGGACATCGCGTCGGGAATGGACGAAACGGAATATATACGCTCCTTCGACTCGATGTTCGAGGGACTTAAAAAAGAATACGCGTTCTCCCTGTGCGGTATCATCCCGGTCAGATCGGGGAGCGGAGAAGACGGGGAGGGCGAGATCTCCAAGATAGAGGCGGCGCAGTATTATCTCCATTCGACGAGGGAGGACGTCTACGTCCTGACGCGCCTGCCGTCAAAGGCGTCGACCGCGAACGGCTTTGTCAACGAAGACGGACTCTATTACACGCAGTACGGCTACAACGAGATCGGCTACGCGGCGTCGGAGACGCTGTTCTGCATCATGTCTCCCGAGGTCGAGAAAAGGGCGCTCGAACTGAATATGTACACATCCGAATACGGAGAGGGCGTCGACGGCAGGCTCCTGCTCAACGTCGGCACGTCAACGCGTACGATAGTCATAGCGGAGCCGCTTTACGCCGAGGACAAGATCGTGACGAGCGAGTCCGAGGGAAACGGCGCTTCGATGAGCGAGTATTTCGCTCTTTCGGTCCCGCAGGACGCGCGCGACGGCGACTTTGCGACGTTCACGTTCCGCTGCGGCGAGCTTTCGCTCAACGTCACCGTCCTTTCGGTGAACGAGACCCACAACGAGGCGCTGTCCGCGGACTACCTCTGGAATTTCGGCGGAACGCTTGAAGATGCGTCGGAGGACGCTCCTCTCGCGCTTTCGCAAAGTTCGGGAGAATACGTTTCCGACGGAGAGGGCGCGATCCTCAACGGCAACACCGACTTTTCGGCGAGCCACGCCGTCATCCTCGGCAGCGAGCGCGGCTGGTACGTCGAATGGAAAGGGAGTATGACCGACAACGGCATCGTGATCGGCGGCGATATGAAGAATGCGGGGTATATCCTGCTCGCGCCGTTCTCGGAAAGATTCGGGAATTCCGTCCGCGTCGTCTTCGACTCGGGCAAGGCGGAATATCTGCCGTACGGAGAATATAAGTCGTCCGCCCGCGAAAACGCGACGTGGCGCGTTTCGTACGAGCCGGAGACCGCCGTTCTGTCGCTCTCCTGCGAGGGCGAGACCGTTTGCGAGACACAGGTAGAGCCGTTCAGGCTGACTTTTACAAATCTGTTCGGCAGGTACGCGAGCGAAACGTCTCCGTACTGCTATTCGGGAAAAGTCGAGTACGTGGCGCTCCACGTCGATTGAACTGAGGTTCGTTATGAAAAAATACGCGATATTTCTGCTGTTTGCGCTGCTGTTCGCCGTTTTTCTCCCGGCGGGCGCGGTCTCGGGAGAAGACGGGAACGTCTGCTTTCTCAAAAACGGAGGGCAGGGCGACGGCTCGTCTCCGGACGGGGCGGTGGGGTCTTTGCGCGAGGCGGTGAGGCTCCTTTCGGGAGGCGGAACGCTCGTCGTCTGCGGCGAGTATTCGTTCTCCGAATATATCGGACTGTCCGAAAAGGACGGCAGCGCCAATACATCCCCGATAGAAGTGACGTCCGTCTGGAACGGAAGCGACTACCGTATGCAAAACGGCGCGGCGTTCTGCTTCGGCGGACCCGGCGGGAGCGCGAACCTGTCGCTCGCGGGAGACTTTGTTTTTCACGATATAACTCTGCGTACCGACGGCTCGTCCGCCGAGCGCGCGGTCATCTGCAACGCCCACTCCGTCGAGTTCGGAGAGGGGATAGTGTGCGAAAAACGCGGGCAGGCGCCCTATCTTTCGATAGTAGGCTCGTCCTTCGACGACGCGCTTGACGGCGAATGCTCGATAGTCATAAAAAGCGGGACCTACAAAAACGTCTACTGCGCGGGACGCGGAGCCGCCTTTGACGGGAACGCGCGGCTTAATGTCAGCGGAGGAGTGTTTGAGGGCGAGGTCTCGTCGTCGGGCAGAGGGGACGGCAGGTCGGAGATCACCGGCGATTCGTTTCTGAACGTCAGCGGAGGCTCCTTCCGCTCTGGGATCGGCGCTTTGGGCGACGTCGGAGGCGAATGTGAGGCGAATATTTCGGGCGGATTTTTCAAAGGGGAAATGCGTTTTTCCGGAACGAAAAACACGCTCGTCATCGATAACGGCAGTTTTGACGACGTAGGGGCGTTCGTTTTCCGCGTCGTTGAGGATGAAAAGAAAACGACCGACGGCGAAGCGGCTCAGGTCCCGAATTCCGTCACCGTGAACGGTGTGTCCGGCGACCTCGATACCCTCGTCGGCAAGCTGAAAAACGCGGGGGTCGAACCCGCGGTGAACGCGGAAGAAGGGTACGAGCCGGCGGAGACTGCCGCCGAGACTTTCCCCGCGACGGAAGGACCGGACGAACCGGAGACGGACGACGGACCGGAAGAAACGGGTCCCGAAACCGCGCCGCCGAGCCGCGGCGACTCTACCGACCGGGGGAACGCGGTGATAGTAACGGCGCTCGTCGCTCTCTGCGTGATGAGCGCGGCGGTTTTCGCTCTGCGACGCTTCCGGCTCCGCTCGTAAGAGCCTTGAATTACGCATAAACAGCGCAAACTCCATACTTTTTCGCTATTTCAGGTCGGGCGTTTTCAACAACGCCCGATCCGGTTTTTTTGTGTAAAGTTACGAAGTGTGTTTTTCCGCCTTTCCGATCCCCCGTTTTCGCTTGACAAATTTCAAGGAATATATTATAATATAACCGTTAATGGACAACGACGGATCTGTTTATAAAACCGCTGGATCATTAAAAAATTTTTAATATAAAAAGGAGACAACACTATGAAGAACTTTGCAAAGTTTTTCGCACTTGCACTGGCCGTAGTAATGCTCGCGTCGCTCTCGGCGATCTTTTCGTCCGCCGAAGAGTTCACGTTAGAGCCGGACAGCGACCGCGTCTACTTCATCAAGGATCTTGACGAGAGCTACTCCGGAAACGGTACCGGAAACTCCGCCGAGAACGCTTTCGAGCCTATCCCGGATCCCGAAGGCTACGATCCGAGCGCGGAAGTTCCCAAGAACCATCTCACCACCGCTTTCTATCAGGCGCTTGAGATGATGCAGGAGACCGGCGGTACGCTTGTCATCTGCGGACCCGTTACGTTCGGAAACGGTCAGTCCTACGGCTCGGGCGCAACGACCAAGGACGTATTCACGCCCGTCATGAAGGCTCCCGTTAAGATCACGTCCGTCTACGGCGGCGTTGATTACAGAGAGACCGCGGACGCCAAGATCGTCATTACCGAAGGCGCCGAGATCAGCTATCAGGGCGAATCCATCTGGGAAAACGTCAACATCGAGACCGGTTCTGCGGACCGCGCCATCTGCTTCTACAACTATAAGACAATTATAGGCGAAGGCGTCAACTGCAAACCTGTCAACTCCGCCGACGCAAGCAAACCCAATAATTACGTTTCTCTCGCGGCAGGCGCGAGATACTCCAAGGTAGTCGGTACCTCCGATGAACCCAAAGAGACTCACCTCATCGTCAACTCCGGTACGTACAATAAACTGAGCGGCGGACAGTTCGGCACCATCACCACTCAGTGGAACGATGACAAGACCATCAAGAGCGACAGCGGTATTTACAACTTTGTAAACACCAACCTCACCGTCAACGGAACTACCACCGTACTCGGCGAGGTCGTCGGTACCACTCCCAAGGCTTCCGGCTTCGGCGGCAACGTCAATATCGTCATCAACGGCGGTACGTTCAAGTGTGACGTTCTCGGCGGAAGCACCGTCTCGTTCATCAACCAAGACGCGGACGTCAAGATCACCGTCAACGGCGGCGACTTCACGGGCGTCACGTCCGTTGTCCCGCAGGCGAGCGGCGCCAAGGGCTTCGCTCCCGCAACCAAGACACTCAACCTTTCCGCGTTCCCCGAAAGCGGCAAGGCTTCCCTCAAGGCTCTGCTCAAGGTCGTAAGCGGTTTTGAAGAGAGCGAGATAATCCTCCCCGACTGGTACGACCCCAACGAGAAAGAGGAAGAGACTCCCGCGGAGACCACTCCCGAGACCGAGGCTCCCGAGGTTGACCCCTTCGAGGGACTTCCGAGAATATACATCGCATCTGCCGCTAAAGGCACGGGCGACGGCAGTTCTCCCGAAAATGCGATGGGCAACGCGGACGATTACGTATCCAAGGATAAGACCAAATGGAAGAGCAACGCGCTGAGACGCGGCTTCGACGCTCTCAGGACCACCGGCGGCGTAGTCGTCGTAGTCGGACCTCTGACCGTTGATACCGCGGACGATATCCGCGAATCTCCGGCTGAATTCACCGTA
>CACZZA010000126.1 GCA_902785485.1 uncultured Ruminococcus sp.
TGCCTCCTAACCCCCTCCTCGTTGCCCTTTCTTTGCGCACTTTCTTTCGGCAACCGAAAGAAAGTGCGAGAACAAACGTTCTCCGCAAATCTAACGTTTTCGTTCCACTACGTCATAGAATAACGTTCGCCGAGCCGTTTTTCTATGACTCGCCCGCTAAATTCGTGTTTAACAAATAACAATACTACGAAAACAGCAACTCTTTCTTCTCCCTTTCTCTCCTCAACGTATCTATAATGTCGAGGGTGCGTTTTACCGAGGCGCGCTGAGTGCGTTTTTTTATCTGCTTCATCACTTTATTATACTTGCGGGTGTACTGCTTGGGAAGCGTTTTTTCCCATTCTTTGGGTTTGGAGACGGGATTTTTTCTTCGGAATTCGTCGTGGGACACGATGTATGAAGAATACTCCGTAAAAGTTACGGCGTGACATTTCTGCCGATGAAAACCCGGAACGGGAGAGTTGACGTCTTTTTTGAGCGAAAAATCGTTTTTATGGTAAAGCGCAAGACCTCCCTCCTTCTCCGAAAGCACTATCTTCCAACTGCTTGACGGAGTATCGACGCAGATATGACCTTCGTGTTCTCGGAAGGAAAAACCGTTTTTGCGGCAGAAGTCGAACAAACTTCTTTCCATCCCGGAGATCCGCGACGCGTTCTCCATACAGTGCCTGCAAAGGTGGTATCCCGCTTTTTTTGATTGATATTCTTCTCTGAACCCCGAAACGTTTTTCAACAGAGTTTTGGACAAGTAACTGCATCCCGGATGATGCACGATCCCTCTTTTGCTGAGTTTTGAAAATAAATACACGGTCCTTTCACCTCCCGAAGAGAGGATACCAAAGACCGTGTACCGAAAACGTCCCGCAAGACGATATTATTTGTTTTTTTTCAGAAAAGGGAGACACTTTTTTATTCTTCCTTCAGAAACTTGTCAATTTTCGCAATTATCATATCGAGCGCGACAGTGTTGCGTCCACCCTCGAGTACGATTATATCCGCCATCTTTTTGCTCGGCTCGACGTACTTTTCGTGCATAGGCTTTACAGTCGTCAGATACTGGTCGACGACCGACTCTATCGACCTTCCGCGCGTTTTAACGTCGCGCGACAGGCGGCGGAGGATACGTACGTCCGCGTCCGCGTCGACGAATATCTTGATGTCCATTCGCTCGGTCAGGCGCGGATCGGCGAGGATGAGTATCCCTTCGACGAGGATGACCGGAGCGTACGGTACCGTTTTTGTCTTGTCCGAGCGGTCGTGTACCGTGTAGTCGTAGACCGGCGACTCGATCGACTGTCCCGCGCGGAGCCTGTCGAGGTCCGAAAGAAACAGATCGGTGTCGAAGGCGTCGGGATGGTCGTAGTTTACCTTACATCTCTCCTCGTAGGTCAGCGAATGCTGTTCCTTGTAATAATCGTCGTGAGAAAGAAGGGTGACTTCGCTTCCGAAGCGCTCGATCAACTTTTTTGTGATGGTCGTCTTTCCGCTGCCGGTCCCTCCGGCGATCCCTATTATCAAAGGCAATTTCATAATGCTTCCTTTCGGTCGGCGTGTTTTTTCCTTCACCTTCATTATATAACGTTTCACGGCGATTTTCAAGGAAAAAAGCGGTATTATCGCAAATTAGTGAAAAAACGCCCCGCCGCGACAAAAAATCGTTGTTGCTCTGATCGTAAAAACGTGCTATAATAAAAGAGATACTGAGGGCGGTGATGTCTTTTGAATAAAAGTCCCGTTGAGATAGGCGGACGGAGCTGTTTCGTGCGAGCAAACGGCAGTCCCCGTGTTTTGCTGATACAGCCATGCGACGAAAGCGATATGCGCGAATCCGACTCCGGACTCGCTCTGCTTTCCGAGAGGGAAAAAGACTTTATCCACGTCGCCTTTCCCGTTCTGAGCTGGAACGACGATCTGTCGCCGTGGCAGGCGTCTCCGGTATTCGGAAAAAACGGCTTCGGAGGACAGGCGGAAAGAACGCTCGGCTTTATCAACGACGTTCTTATTCCGGTGATCCGGACAAGATACGTGCCTGACGGCGATATTCCGGTCGTGTTGGGAGGGTATTCTCTCGCGGGACTGTTTTCTCTGTGGGCGGGATACGTTTGCGGCTCCTTTTCCGCGGTGTGCGCGGCGTCGCCGTCGGTGTGGTTCCCCGGATGGATCGAATTTGCAAAAGATCGCGCGCCTAAGGCAAAGGTCGTATATCTCAGTCTTGGAGACCGCGAGGAAAAGGCTAAAAATCCCGTTATGGCAAGAGTCGGAGACTGCATAAGAGAGCAGTATTCTTTTCTTCAGTCGGCGAAAATGGCGTCCGTTCTCGAGTGGAACGAAGGCAACCACTTCAAAGACGCGGGCATACGCACGGCGAAGGGATTTGTTTGGTGCGTTGAAAATTTGAAATCATAAACACGGAGGTATTAAAAAATGGCAAGAAAGAATTTCGGAGCAAAACCGCTGAGTTATCCTCAGCCTGTATGGATCATCGCGACCTACGACGAGAACGGCACCCCCGACGCGATGAACGCCGCGTGGGGCGGTATAAGCGAGGAAAACGAGGTGTCCGTTTGCCTCTCTCCCGGTCACAAGACCTGCGCTAACTTTGCAAAGACCGGCGCGTTCACGGTCAGCATGGCGGACGTAAAAAACATCGCGGGATGCGATTACGTCGGTATCTCGACCGGAAACAAGACGCCGGATAAGTTCGCGAGAGCGGGATTTACCGCGACGAAGAGTACGCTCGTCAACGCGCCTATCATCAACGAGCTTGCGGTCTGCATCGAGTGCAGGGTCAAAGAGTACGACAAAGAGACCTGCATCCTCAAGGGCGAGATCGTCAACGTCAGCGTCGACGAGTCGGCTCTGACCGACGGCAAGGTCGACGTCAGAAAGGTCGCGCCGATCTGCTTCGATCCCTTCAACAACACCTATCACGTGATAGGTGAGTGCGTCGGCAAGGCGTGGGGCGAAGGCAAAAAGCTGATGTAAGGAAAAGAAAACAAAAAAACACTGCGATACCGTCTTGTTTCGGTTTTCGCAGTGTTTTTTATCGTTGTTTTTATTCCTGTTTGTTTTGATGCGACTTAAGATATACCGCGGGACTGTACAGATATCCCTGATATACGTTGCAGCCGATCTCGTGGAGGGCGTCTCGCTGTTGTTCGTTCTCGACGAACTCGGCTACGACCTCCATATTGAGCGAGGATGAAAGATTGACTATCGACGAGATTATCTCGCGGCAGTTCTTGTGGGTGAAGATCCCCTTGACGAGCGAACCGTCGAGCTTGATCTCATGGAAGAGTCCGTCCTTGAGATAGTGGATCGAGGTCTGTCCCATCGAAAAGTCGTCTATCGCGAGCGAGAGACCGAGCTGGCGAAGCGACCGGAGCGCGTCGAGAGTCTTATCGTTGAACGAGAGCGCTGCGTTCTCGGTAACTTCGAGGCAGATGTTCTTGCCTTTGAAATCGAACTGATCGTTCTGCGCGTGGCAGAAGTTGAGAAATCTTTGAGTCGTTATCGTGCTTCCGGTAACGTTGACCGAAATGCGGACGTTTTTCCCGAACTGCTTCAGCACGTCGGGACGGTCCGCGAGCGCTCTGCGGACTATCGCCTCTTCAAGATCGGGAAGGAACCCTCCGTCCTCCGCGAGTTTGATGACGAGCGGCGGATAGAGCGGACCGTGTACGGGATGCTGCCAACGGAGCAGAGCTTCTACGCCGACGACCTCTCCGGTGTAGTTGTATTGAGGCTGATACGCGAGTATCGAACACTTATTCATCCCGTGACGGATATCCATCGCGAGTCCGCGGGCAAAGTCTCCGTAAACGTTCTCAAGCTCGGTGATACGCGAGGAGGTAAACTCTGTTTCGTTCTTCGTGTAGAAGTCCATAAACATCGAGAATTCGCGCTTCTTGCTCGCGAGAGATCTGCGGTCCATCATACGGACGAAGGGAATGTATATCACGACTCCGAGCATGACGTTGAAGATCTGGAGCGCCGCTCCCGCCGCGGAACCTGTCGCCTGATAGCCTCCGAGAATGATCGGAGTCGTCCATTCGATCTCGTTTGCTATCAGCGGAACGAGTCCGGTCGAAAGTGCGAAATACGACACCGAATAACAAACGACCGGCACGGCGAGAAAAGGTATCAGCATTATCGGGTTGAAGATGATCGGGAGACCGAACACCATCAATTCGTTTATGTTGAAGATCATCGGCAGGGAGGATACCGCTCCGAGCCTGCGCGACGAACGGTCGCGCGAGAAGAAGAGTATCGCTATGAGCAGGCAGATCGTCGCTCCGCAGCCTCCGAGGAGAACGAAGCAGTCGAAGAACTGTTTTGTCAGTATCTGCGTAGGCTCGCGTCCCGCGAGGACCGCCGCCTGGTTCTCGGCGAGTCCGGGGACGAAATATTTCTGCATGACTCCTTCGAGCGTGTCGCTCCCGTGGATCCCGAAAAACCAGAGCAGCGACGACAGGAACACGAACAGCAGTCCTTTGAAAAATCCCGTTTCACCGAACGAGAAGAGGCTTTCCGCCGCGCTCGCAAGCGCGGTCCTGAACGAATCTTCTTTGAAGATCGAAATAACTGTCAGGTTGACCGCAGCAAAAACAACGGCGGTTATCGCGACCGGGAAAAGCGTCGACAGCATACGGTTGAAATCCCTGTCCGCGCCTGTCGGCAAGATAAAGTGATTGCGCGAGCGTATCTTGCGGTCGATCCTCAGATAAAGCGACGAGGCTCCGAGGCCCGCAAGGATCGCGACGAACATCGACTTCGGACCGAGAGCGTCCGTACTGAAAGAGGGAAGCTCGACTCCGCAGAGAATGAAGAAACAAAGGAGCGAGGCGAACGCCGCGCCTCCGTTGACGGCGTCTCTGTCGGCTATTATCTTCATATACGAACGGCTGATCGAATAGGTCATATAGACCGAGAGAACGCCGAAAGTGGCGGTGTTGACGAGGTTGAACAGATCGAACAGAAAACCGCCCAGAAAAGTAGTTATGAATTTTTGGTAAGCGTCGACCGGAAAGGTCTTGAGAACGAGCGCGAACGCCCCGATTATCAAGACGGGGATCAGATTGACAAGTCCGCTCCGTACAGCGCGCAGTGGGACCGAACGCCCGATACGCGCGAAGCTCACCGATATTTTTTGTCTGACCTTCATGTCGTGTTCCTCCATGATCGGAAGACGCGGATTTCTTCAAAAAAGCGCGTTTGCGGTTATGCCGTTTTTTCTTTACATTAAACTATTATAGCAGATACCGGCGGTGTTTTCCATATTTTTTTGAAAAAAAGACAATATTTATTTATTATATTTTTAAGATTTTTTCCGTTTTGCGTCCCGCGGACACCTTTCAAAACGCGTTTCGGGTGTAAAATGCTCGAAAATGACCGTGTCGTTTTCTCCTTCGCTTTCCGCGTCGTGAGCGGTCCACGCGACCTTCATCGCGCCGAACGAGGAGGCGAGACGGACGAGGAACGGCTTTTTACCTATCTTGTACGCTATGAACTGCGGACGGGATATAAAATTCATCAGCATATTGCCCAGAATAAAACCCGCCGCGCGTGGCATCCCGCTTTCAACGTAGTCGTTTGCCGGCTGAGCCAATCCTCCGCGCAGTATTTTCGGCGCGTGAAAACGGATGAACGAAACGACGCGGGGATCGAAGCTCTCGATGCAGTATTCTCCCTTGTAGTTTCTCAGCGCGTCGAGGGTCTTGCGGCAGGTGAGCGCGTTGCGTTTGCCGCTCTTGATCTCGATGATGAGCGGCGCTTTTCCGTCTATGAGGCGTAATACTTCGGTGAATTCAGGGACTTTTTCATCCGTATTCGCGAGCCGGAGAGCCGAAAGCTCTTCAAACGCGATCTCGTCGATACGTTTTTCGTTTCCGCACATACGGTAGGCTTTGTCGTCGTGGAAAACGATCAGCCTCTCAT
>CACZZA010000127.1 GCA_902785485.1 uncultured Ruminococcus sp.
CGCTTCGGTATATCGACTCACTTATCCCGAGGGCTGAAAATATGGGCGGGATCGCCTCCGTCCGAAACGAGATGATCGACTACATCATAAATTCCAAACTCGGCGGACTTAAGGATACCGACATAACCGTTTCGGGAGTTATCGGAGACCTCTCCGACATCCCCGAGAGCGATCTTGTTTCGCTGTTCGGAAATATACTCGACAACGCCGCTGAGGCTGTGGAAAAGGCTGACGAAAAACGTATCGAGCTTCGGTTTTCGATGCACGGGGAAAACAGGATATTTGTATGTAAGAACACCTGTCCGGAGAGCCTTTACGATAGAGCCGGTATACTTGAAACAACAAAGAAGGATAAAGAGTCGCACGGTATCGGACATATAATAGTCGAAGAGACCGTTAACAGGCTCGGAGGTATGGTGGATTATTCAATGGAAAACGGTATATTCGAAGTCAGGATGATCCTCCCTCGCGGGACGGGCGGCAAATAAGTTTATCATAACATATATCCGGAATAAGCGTTTTTCAACGTTTATCCCTTTTTTGCGTCGTTTATCCCGTTTTTCGTTCTCGCGGTATTTTCTATGTATAATAAATACAGATAGATCGCCTTATTTTGGAGTATTTATGAAAAAAGACAAAGATAAAAAGAAAAAAGCGTCGTTGAAGCAAACGCTGAAAAACAACGTCTTCGCTCTGAAAACAGTACATAAAGCGGCGCCGGGATATATTGCGATATATTTTATCACTTCGCTTCTCAACGGAGCGTTATGGTTTTTGGAGGGCGGATATCTCATCCGTCAGGTGGTAAACGGACTCGAGCAGGGAAACGATATCAACGATACACTGACTTTCGTTATTGTTTTAGGAGTGTTCTCCGTGTCTGTTTCGCTGTTTTTGCAGTTTATGTATTCCTTGGTAATGCCCGTAAAATACCGTAGAGTCGACTTCTATATCGAAAAAAAGCTGTTCCAAAAAGCTTCCGAGGTCGAACTGCGCTGCTACGACGATCCCGAGTTTTACGACAACTACGTAAAGGCGATGGATGAAGCGTCCAACAGGGTGATGAGCGTAATGGACAGTATCGCCAATCTTATTTCCGGCTTGACTTCATTGTCCGCGACTTCCTTATTGCTTTTCGTCATAGATCCGTGGCTCATAGTTTTCGGAGTGCTTCCGCTTGCGTTCGGAGTGTTCAAAAGGCTCGACAACATTGCAAAACATTCGTTTGACGTCGAAAACAAAAAAATAAAACGCCGCATCAACTACGTGAAACGGACTTATTACCTGAACGATTACGCTAAGGAAATGCGTATGGGCGGAATGTACGGAAAGATGCTGTCCGACCTCATGGGAACGTACCGCAGCTACGTGGAGCTGACGAAAAAATACGGGGTAAGGAGGGCTGTATACGGCTTCTTGCAGAACTTCGGAGTTGAAGTCGTATGCACTCTCGGGGCGACCTTTTACTCGGTGTGGCAGGCGATGGTAGTCGGCGGAGAAAACGGAGGAATGTACGTTGGTGACTGTATAGTGGTTATAAGCTCCATAAGCGTTATTTCAAGCGTACTCGGGAATATGGTACAAAGACTTGCGAAGTTCGGCGAAGACGCGCTTTATATAGAGGATATTATAAGCTTTTTGAATTATGAACCGAAGCTCAAGGGAGGAAAAGAGACTATTCCCGAAGACGGAGGGAGGATCAAAGTCAAAAACCTTACCTTCAGTTATCCCGGAAGCGACGAGCCTGCCTTGAAAGATATAGACTTTGTCTGGAACAAAGGGGAAAAGCTTGCGGTAGTGGGCAGCAACGGTTCGGGCAAGACCACGCTCGTCAAGCTCCTGCTTCGTCTTTACGATCCTGACGAAGGACAGATACTTATAGACGATACGGATATAAGGAATTATACTCTTTCGTCGTATCGCGGCGCTTTTACGACGGTTTTTCAGGATTTTAAGGTTTTCTCCCTTACTGTCAAGGAAAACGTATTGCTCCGCGAAATAAAGGACGGGGACGACGCGCTTGTGAAAAACGCGCTCGTTCAAAGCGGATTGTACGAAAAAGTCGAGAGCTTTGAAAAGGGGACGGATACGGTCCTTACACGCGAGTTTGACGATCGCGGAGAAGTCCTTTCCGTCGGACAGCAGCAAAAGCTCCACCTTGCGAGAGTTTTTGCGTTCAATAGCCCGTTCGTTCTGCTCGACGAGCCGTCGAGCGCGCTCGACCCGGTCGCGGAATATAAGATGTTTGAGAATATGCTGAAGGCGACGGAAAACAAAAGCGTCGTATTCATTTCTCACAGACTGTCCTCCGCTGTTCTTGCCGACAGGGTCATTATGATGGAAAAAGGAAGGATTGTCGAATGCGGGAGCCATAACGAGCTTATGAGGCTGAACGGAAAATATGCCGCTATGTTCGAGCGTCAGGCTCATAATTATATCGGAAGCGAGGGCGGTAAGGATGAGTGAAAAGATCAGGCAAAAGCCGTTGAAGATCGTAAAAAACAATCTGTTTATGATGGGCAGGATGTGGAAATACGCGCGAGAATATTTTATTCTGAACATCATCTTTCAGATAATATGGGGGATCATCCACTCGGTCAACGCGGTATATACGTACTCTTTGCTCAATATCGTCAGTGAAAACGGGGATTTCGCTTCTGCCGCTCGACTGATCGTTCATATTGCGTTGTTCTTTACGTTCGCTTACGCTTTCGATAAAACTTTCTGGTATATCAGAAGACCGCTTGTCCTTCACAAGCTGACGCTCGGGATGCACGGAGAACTGTTTGAAAAAGCGAGATCGCTTGACCTCGCCTGCTTTGACGACCCGCGGTTTTACGACGATTTTGTCTGGGCAATGAACAACTGCGACAACAAGGCGGTCGAGGTCTTCGATACGGCGTGTAAAATGATCAACAGGATCATATCATCGGCGACGATGATAGGACTTCTGTTCGTCATCGATCCCGTAATCGCCGCGTTGTTGATCACGTCGTCGCTGATCACGACCGTGTGCGGTGTTTTTAACAATAAAATGTGGTATCTTTGTGAAAAAAAAGTCGCTCCGCTTTACAGAAAGAAGAATTACATAAACAGAGTTTACAGGTTGGCTGACCACAGTAAGGAGATCAGGATCAGCCGCGCGAACGAGCTTCTTTTCAAGGAGTACGATCTGAATTCCGAAAAAATCATCAAGAATGAAAAATACTACCGTAAAAGATGTATGTTCCTCGGAGGGATCGCCTGGGATACGCTCGGCACTTTGACGTTTTACGCTGTGTTGATCTATATGATCGGTCTGCTTAAAACCGGGAGCCTCGAGATCGGCGCTTTTGCGGCGAGCGCAACGCTCGTCTGGAACCTCAGATGGGCGATGACTGATCTTGTTTCAAAAGCGACAGAGTTTCCGAAGTATTCACTGTATGTCGAAAAGTATATCGAGTTCCTGCGCTCCGAGCCGGAGGTGACGGGAAAAATCAAGAACATACCCGACTTTGAAAGTCTTGAACTGCGTAACGTGAGCTTTTCGTATGATTTCTCAAATCATAAAAAATACGAGTATCACGATAAAGACTATACTCCTCCCGCGGGCGAGGGAAGTGAAAAAGAAGCTCTGAAAGACGTAAGTATGACTATAAACAAGGGTGAAAAGGTCGCGATAGTCGGTTATAACGGAGCGGGGAAAACGACCCTGATCAAACTGATAATGCGGTTTTACGACCCGACGGAGGGCGAGATACTTTACAACGGCGTCAATATAAAAACCTTCGATCCGCCGTCGTACAGAGAAAAGATCGGAGCGGTCTTTCAGGATTTCAAGCTGTTTGCCGCGACGCTCGCCGACAACGTCGTATTTGGAAAATACGAGCCTCAAATGGAAGAAAAAGTCCTGAACGCCCTCGAGTGTGTGGATTTTTCGGATAAGCTCGCTTCTCTCGAAAACGGGATCCTGACGCCCTTGACAAAAGAGTTCGATAACAGCGGTACGGTGCTGTCCGGAGGGGAAGCTCAGAAGGTCGCGATTTCGCGCGTGTTTGCAGCCGACCGTCAGATAGTTATAATGGATGAACCGTCGAGCGCTCTCGATCCGAACGCGGAATATGAGCTGAATAAGTCGATACTGAATAATACCCGTAACAAAACCGTTATATTCATTTCTCACAGACTTTCCACTACGCGCATCGCGGACAGGATATATATGTTCGATTCCGGAAGGCTTACGGAATGCGGCGGACACGGCGAGCTTATGGCAAGAAAGGGGAAGTATTGCGAAATGTTTGAGCTTCAAGCCGAAAAATACCGTCGGGGAGAAGAGTATGAAGCAGTTTGAAATCGAACGAAAACGATCCCGCGGATCCGACAAAACGGTCCGCGGGACGGTTTTATTTAATTAAGATCCTGATCAGATGAGACCCTGATTCATCATGGCGTCGGCGACCTTCTTGAAGCCGGCGATGTTAGCGCCTGCGACGAGGTCGTAGCCGAGACCGTATTCCTCGGAAGCCTTGGCGGATTCGTCGTGGATATTCTTCATGATACCCTTGAGCTTCTCGTCGACTTCTTCGGCGGACCAGTTGTATCTCATGCTGTTCTGAGCCATCTCGAGAGCGGAGACGGCGACGCCGCCTGCGTTGACCGCTTTGGACGGAGCGACGACCTTGACTTTGCTCTTGAGGTAGGTGAGAGCTTCGTTGGTGGTAGGCATATTCGCGACTTCGATGTAGTATTTGCAGCCGCTCTTGACGATCTTTTCAGCCTCTTCCATCTTGATCTCGTTCTGGAGCGCGCAAGGCATACATACGTCGACCTTGAGTCCCCACGGTTTTTCCTTCGGGAAGAATTTTGCGGATTTATACTTGTCGGAGTAGTCCTGCGCTCTGTTGCGGTTGGAAGCGCGCATTTCGAGCAGGTAGTCGACCTTTTCGCCGATGACTCCGTCGGGATCGTAAACGTAACCGTCGGGTCCGGAGATCGCGACGACCTTAGCGCCGAGCTCGGCGGCCTTCTTGCAGACGCCCCACGCGACGTTGCCGAAGCCGGAGACTGCGATGGTCTTGCCTTTGATCTTGTCTCCGAAGTGTTTGAGAACTTCGTTGAGGTAGTATATAGCGCCGAAACCGGTCGCTTCCGGTCTGATAAGGGAACCGCCGTAGCTCAGGCCCTTACCGGTGATGACGCCGTTTTCCCAAGCGCCTCTGATCCTCTTGTACTGACCGTAGAGATAGCCGACCTCGCGTCCGCCGACACCGATGTCGCCCGCGGGAATATCAACGTCGGGACCGATGTGTCTCTGAAGCTCGGTCATGAACGCCTGGCAGAATCTCATGATCTCTCCGTCGCTCTTGCCGCTCGGATCGAAGTCGCTTCCGCCCTTGGCTCCGCCTATCGGAAGACCGGTAAGGCTGTTCTTGAAGATCTGCTCGAAGCCGAGGAACTTCATGATGCCGATGTAAACGGTGGGATGGAAACGCAGACCGCCTTTGTACGGACCGATCGCGGAGTTGAACTGGACTCTGTATCCGCGGTTTACTCTGACCTTGC
This sequence comes from uncultured Ruminococcus sp., assembly GCA_902785485.1. GTDB lineage: Bacteria > Bacillota > Clostridia > Oscillospirales > CAG-272 > RUG13077. The sequence continues at coordinate 5,542 of CACZZA010000127.1, forward strand.
CCTCGTCGTCTACCCAGGTAACTCTGAAGGAGATCTGTCTCTCGGGCTCGGTGAGTCTTTCGAGAAGTCCCGCTTTTTCGTACTCGGGATGAGCGTCGATGACTTTCGAGATGGAAGCGAGAACTTCCTCTACGGTCTGGATGAACTCGGGTTCGTTCGCGTTGCGCGCCTTTACGGCTTCAATCGTTCTCTGAATGTACGCGTTCATCTTGGGTTCTTCGGTCTTTGCGGCTTTGACGGCCTTTTTTGCGGGCGCTTTGACCGGCTTTACCGTTTTTGCGGCAGCGGTCTTTTTAGCGGCGGGTTTAGCGGTCTTGGTCGCTTTCTTGGTGGTTTTGGTCGTTTTCTTTTCGCTCATTGTTTTTACCTCTTT
>CACZZA010000128.1 GCA_902785485.1 uncultured Ruminococcus sp.
GGTGATCCTCAAGGCAGCCAGGACCGAGCAGCACAAAAACCGCTTCAAGTACGGCGAGCTCTACCGCCTGAACTATTACAAGCAGGTACAGGAGAAGGGCCGCAGTTACTACGAGGTGTACAGCCTGCAAAGGTCGGAGGAAGTGCCGGAGGACTACAAGGAGATCGACTTCGTTTGTCTCCGCCCGGACGGGTGCTTTGAATCGTCCAGCACGGTCGGCATTGCCTGCCGGACGGCCTCAAAGAAAATTCCGGGGCTTGAGGGCTTCCACTTCCATCAGCTTCGTCACACGTTCACCAGTAATCTGCTCTCTAATGGGGCAGCGCCGAAGGACGTGCAGGAGCTTTTGGGACACGCCGACGTCAGTACCACAATGAACATCTACGCTCACTCGACAAGGGAAGCGAAACGCTCCTCGGCTCGGCTGCTGGATAAGGTGGTAGGCGGCGACTGATAAAAAGTTTCCCTTGTTTTGCCCCACAAGGGCAAAAACAAGGGAAAACGGAGCTTTTTATGGCAGCAGACCTGCGGGAAATGCAGAAAAATCAAGGGTTTTCAGAGAATCGAATAGATAAATTCAAATTTGTCGGGATGACAAGCGTGTATCATTATGGCGCTCTTAATAAGGTTTACGTATCATTATGGCGCTCTTAGACAAAAAGAAAAAAGTCGCGTAAGCGGCTTTTTTCTTTTTGAACTTTTCTCTCTTCGTTTTCACTCTTTTCTTTGTCTCACACGCTGCTTTTTTCTGAAAAAAGAGAAGAGGCGCGGGATAGAAATTTAACAGACGTTTTTAACGCTTGAGAGGAATAACGATGCGTCCGTGTTACCTCTTGTAATAATTCTCGCTCCGGGTCGTGGTGGCGGGAGGAGCGGGATCGAGCTTACGGTCGGCGATGCCGAGGACGTCTTCGGGGCGGATCCACGGTCTTTGCTGGATCGCGCTCGTCTCCTCGTGGGTGAGAAGACCTTCGTACGCCGTCAGACTGCGGCGGATAAATCCGTCGCGGACGCAGGCTTCTTTGACGCCGTTGTTCATTATATTGAGCAGCATCGGGAGGGTCTCCGCCGCGAGGGCGACAGACGTCGAATGGGCGACAGCACCTGGAATATTGCTGACGCAGTAGTGTACGACTCCGTTGACGACGTATCTCGGGTCGTCGTGGTGTGTTTCGTGACTCGATTCGATGGCGCCGGGATCGTCGTTCGAGATGTCGACGAGCACGCTCCCTTTCTCCATCAGCTTCAGCATTTCTTTATCTATGAGGAAATCTTTTCTCTGCTTCGGCCATTTCACGCAGTTGACGACCATATCGGTCTGCGGAAGGACGGAGGCTATCGCCTCTTTCGTGCAGAACATCGTGTTGATCTTGTTTTGATACTTGTCTCCGAGCATTTTGAGTACGCCCGCGTTGATGTCCATAACGGTAACGTTCGCGCCGAGCGCGTACAGTACGGAGAGCGCGCCCTGACCGACGATACCGCCGCCGAGTATGAGGACGTTCATCCCGGGAGCGCCGGCAAATCCTCCGACGAACTTGCCCTTGCCGCCGTTTATCGTCAACATGGACTCGAGTCCGAACAGAGCGCCCTGCTTGCCCGCCGCCTCGCAGTTGGGCGAGCCGTTGCGGTGGCTGTCCTCCGCCGTTATCGCGATGCATTTGGATCTGAGCAGCGCGTCGACTTCTTCTCTATGAGCCGCCGGATGGATACAGCAGTAAATGATCTGTCCCTCGCGCGGAAGGTCGAACTCGGACTCCTCGATCTCCTTGACCTTTGCAAGAAAATCGCACCTTTTCCACATTTCGCGCGCGTCCCTGACGATCTCGGCTCCTGCTTTTGCGTAGCTCTCATCGGAAAAACCCGCGCCCTCTCCCGCGCCGCTCTGTACGAGCGCAGTATGCCCCGCCGATACGACGGACGCGATCTCGACGGGAGTGCATATTACTCTGTTTTCGCCGGCTTTGATATCCTTCAAAACACCGAAAACCATGATTTTTTCCTCCAATATCCTTTTTATTTACGATAGTTTTATTTCTTCAAATTCAAGAGCGCCGTCATTTTTTGACGTCGCCTTCGCCGCGCAAAGTCCTCCGGCGTAGCCTCCCTCTTTTGTGAAGCCTACGAAGATACGTTCGCCGGTCGACGGAAGTATCGCCGACTTCGGTACCGTACCGCAGGGGATGACGTTGTTCTCCGGGTATATCCACCCGGAAACGGGGTCTTTTGAATATCCGTAACGCGCCGTCCCCTCTATGCTGAACACAAGATAGTAATAGTCTCCCATTTTGAACCAGTCGGGGCATTCCGGCTGTTTTTTCGCGGTCGTGTCGTCCTTGCCGACTATATCCGCCCACGCCATTATCGGGCCTTCGTCCTTCCAGTCTTCATAAGAAAGGGAAGGGGACGACAGGTGCGCCAAAGCTCCGCTCCCGTCGGATATGCGCGAGGTCGTGACGAGCATATGATAGCGCCCCTTTGCGAAGAACACGACGGGATCGCGCGCGGTGTAGGCGTCGTAAACGTCGGGAAGAAATATCGCGCCCGGCTGTTTTTCAAAGTGAATGAGGTCGCGCGACAGGGCGTAAGAGAGCGGGCGTTTGACCCGCGACGGCATCCTTACCGCGTACCAAGCGTAGTAAAGGGGGGTTCCGTCCTTTTCGTCGGCGTAGACGGACCCCGTGCAGATAGAGCCTTCAAAATCCTCGGTGATCCCGACGGCGACGGGATGCTCGTCCCACGTTTTGAGGTCAGCCGACGAGATATGCGCCCAGGTATGTCCGCCGAGCTTCCACTTCGACGCGTGGTGATGTCTGTCGTAAAGATAAAACAGATGGAAACGCCCGTCGCGCCCGTCCGAAAAAGGCATACAGTCTCCGATATTTACTCCGGGGATCCGTATTTCGTCTGTTTTTATCCCGCGTCTGTCGAACGGGTTTACGGTTATATCGGTCTGTTCTTCGGTAATCTTGACGTCGAGTCCGCCGAATACCGAGTCCGGCGTCAGCAGGCGTTCGTCCTGCGGCCATTCCTCGTCGGACAGCTCTCCGTTTACGAACAGCGCGACCGAATGGGAGTTGAGTATCACCCGCGCCGCGTCGCCCTCGTTTGCGGATGAGCGCATCACGAGCGGTTCGTCTTTATAGGTGTAATACAATTCGACGGTGAGAACGCCGTCGTATTTTATCTTCGCGGCGGTCCGGTCTCCGTTCAGGGAAACGAATTCGCCTTTTTTGATCTTGAAATCGAGTATGAGTGACATTGTTTTTTACCTCAAATAAATCGTATCATGCGTTTTCGGTCGTTTTCGTTTATCAGTCCCGCTCCTATCCCGCCGTAGAGCGCCGCTCCGAAGGCGGCTTCCTCCGTGTGCGCGGGAATGACGACTTCCCCTCCGAGCGCCTCCCTGCAAAACCGCGCGAGGGGCGGACATCTTCGGATCGCGTTTCCCGCCGCCGCAAAACGTTTACAGTTGCGTTCCGGATCTATCTCCCCGTACATTTGCGCAAGTTCGTCAGCGATCCCGCGCAGGAAAGCGGGCGCGAGCGACCGGAGGGAAAGACCGTCCGCGCCGATGCCCGAAACACATCCGCGGACGGACGGATCCCTTCGCGTGCCGCAAAAGCGGGTGTCGACCCGAAGTCCTTTGTTATCGTCGTTTTCGGCGTATTTGTTGAGGAGTGAATAGATCTTGTCCGACGTGATTTTATATCCGAATTCAGCGAGAACGGACGCGACGAAGTCTTTGAGTATCGCATAGCTCCTCCCGCCGCAGAGTCCGGCTCCGGAGACGATATATTTTCCGCCGAAATAGGGCCGGACGTCACCCGCGCGGTCCGGGTCTTCGCAGACGAGGCTTACCTGACTGCTCGTCCCGACGTTGATAAAACCGTCGCGTGAGTTCGGGACGGCGCCGAATATCCCCGCCTGATTGTCGCCGATCGAGACCGCCACGGGTATCTTTTCTCCGTTATGCTTCCACGTTCCGGAAAGTCGGAAATCGCCCGTGACTTCCGGAAGAACGGATCGGGAAATTCCGAGCAGGCCGAGCGTGTTTTTGTCAAAATCAAGAGTTTTAAGATCGAACGCTCCGAGCGAGGCGGCGTTCGTCGGGTGCGATAACGGTTTTTTGCCGGTAAGACGAGATACGAACAGGTCGGGAAGCGCCGCGATCCCTTCCGCGTTTTGCGGAAGTCTGCCGAACGAACGCAGAGCGTAATACGTGTTTATACCGTATCCCGTGGGGATAATCTTTCCGCATCTGTATTCGATCTCTTCGGAAACTGTCTTTCCGTTCTCCGTTTTTCTCTCTCCGAGCCGGCTCTGCCAGGTGTAGAACGGGGAGACGGGTTTTCCGCTCCCGTCCGTGAGAGCGATCCCGTGCATCTGCCCCGTGACGCCGATCGACGCTATGCGGTATTGTTCCGCCGCGGAGCTTATCAGACTTTCGGCAAGAACGAATATTCCTTCCGTGTCGAGTCTGTATTCGTCGTCCGAAGGTCTGTTTTCGTACTCTTTGCTGACCGTATATACGCTTTTTCCGTCATCGACGGAGACTACTGTCAGCGAGACCGACGTCGTGCCGAGATCGATACCGAGCATATAGCCGGAGCCGTTTTCGCGGAATGGCGTCATTTCCGTCACCTTCCTAATAATTCATATATGCCGTTCAGGTCGCGTAAAAGAAAGTCGACCCTGTATCCGTCGGGTACGGACTTTCCTTCGGGGCAGTACCAACAGGTCTTTATCCCCGCGTTCATACCTCCGCGTATATCGCTCGTCAGCGAGTCGCCGACTATGAGCGTTTCCGCTTTTTTCATATCGGGATCGTACGCGAAGATCGCGTCGAAAAAGCGGACGTCGGGTTTTTCAAATCCGACCTGCTCGGACAGAAAGACCGCGTCCATAAGGTCTCCGAGTCCCGAGAGCCGGAGTTTTTTCGTCTGCGCCACTACCGTCCCGTTCGAGACCGCGTACTGCCGCGCTCTCCCGCGGAGCGACTTTACTATTTCATAGCTGTTGTCGCGGAAGACGATAGTATCTCCGAGACGCTGCTGATATTCCGCGTTGAAAGCGGGCGCGAGCGCTTTGTCTATGCCGTATTCGCCGAAAAACGTCTCGAAGCGCCCGATAAGGACCTCGGGTTTCGTCAGCTCTCCGCGTTCGAGCTTTTTCCAGTGAACGTCGTTTATGGCGGAATAGCGCGAGATCATTTCGTCGGTGCATTCTCCGAGCTTGAAGTCACGAAAAAGGCTTGCTATCGCGGCGCTCTCCGCCGCCTTGAAGTCGAGCAGGGTGTTGTCGACGTCCCATAAGATGGTTTTTATCATATTTCTCTCCGGTATCGGTGTGTTTTTTGTGTAAAAGACGCATCCGAAAGGCTAAACGCGGAACGCGTCTGTTATGTCGAAATCATTATAGCATAGTAGTTTTTTGATTACAAGAGAAAAATAAAGATTTGGGAAAAACCGCAGTGAATGGGCGCTCATACGTCTATATATTTTATAAGCAGTCAAATCACCTTCAAAAACCGCTTTTAGCCGGGCGTTTTCAAAAAATTGATCTCAATAAAGCTCTTTATGTGCATCAAAACGGACGGTCAATTTTCAAAAATGCGCATCAAATCGGACAATATACTTCGCAAAAATTACACCGTTCTCGACAAACTCGGACAAGTTTGCAAATAGCCGGAGGTTTTTGTTTGACATTTTTCGCGCGGTTTAAGGTATACTGACTGATATAATAAAGTGTTTTGCGCAGCAAAACGTAGAAACTTGTCAAGATTAGTGGACACAAAGAAGAGTGAAAAACTCGTTTGGGATCAAATAATTGATACCTGAATGAAGTCTCTGCGAATTGTAATAGA
>CACZZA010000129.1 GCA_902785485.1 uncultured Ruminococcus sp.
GTCCGTTCTCTCCCACTCGACGTACAGAAAGTACGCCTTCGGGGAGAGAACGAACGATCCTCATCCACGATACCTTCGCGCAGGGCGACTTAAAGCAGGTAAAGTTACTTTCCGAGAGCAACAAACTTCACCTACGAAGCCGAGCGAACGCCTATGTCAATAGCTCACCCCTATGGGGGAGCTGTCAGCGAAGCTGACTGAGAGGGCACGCCAGCGGTTGGTTGCTATTCGTAAAACCCTCTCCGTCACGGCGGTCGTGACACGCCGCGCCACCTCTCCCAGAGTGAGAGGTACCGGGTAGTGTTCGCTCACCGGCTCGATTTGAAATCCGTGTAAACCGTTCGCTAAATTCTTGTTTATACTCCTTTCCCTCTGCAAGGTTTAGAGGGGAGCGCGAGGGGACCCTTTCCTTAAAAGGGTCCCCTCGTATAACTCTTTGCCGTATCCCTTATTCTTCTTCCCGTTTGGGCGCGGGAGCGGGGTCGCGTTTCAGCATATCGTACGAGAATTTACGGCAGGTGTACGATTCGCTGACGACTCCTTTATACTTGCATACGACTCCGTCGAGACCTTCGAGCGGGGTCGCGTGTTCGCACAACGCGCAGACGGGCAGGGTATCGGTATTTTTTATTATTTTAGACATAATATGCTCCCCGATCGTTTTTTTCTATTGTATCATTTTTCTGTCCGATTTTCAACCTCAACGGAAAAAAAGAACAAAAATATATGAGACGCCTGTCGACAAAACTGCAAAGATCGGCTTTATCACCCAAAACGCGCGGGAAGACAGCCCCGCTTTGCGGCACAATTCGGACGACTGCGCGATCACGCTGACCCCGCCGAACGATACGAAAAACGCGAATATCGCCGCTTTAGCTCCGGGGTCGGCGATAGCGTTCAGCGAGAACACGCCACGCGTCATTTCGAGAAAACCGCCGAGGAAGACCGAAAGGCGGTCGTCAAAACAGTAAAGGTCCGTGTATCGCGTCACCGACGAAGCGACGCATGAGAAAAAGGCGATTATCCCGCAGAGCGAGAGCAGAGAGGTGAAACTCGACGTTATCGCCCCCGCGAACGAAAACTCCGCTCCGTTTTCCGCCTTTTCCGCCTCTTTTCCCGCCGCATCCCGCGGCTCTTGCGTTTCCCGTCGCGCGCCCCTGTCCCGCGCCGCGCCCCTGTCCCGCGCCGCGCCCCTGTCCCGCGCCGCGCCTCTGTCCCGCGCCGCGCCGGATCCGTTTTCCGTACCCGCCGCTCCCGCGCGCTTTTTTCTCTTTCCCGACGTCGCCCGCAGAAAGACGAGCGTCACTATAATATTCGCGCAGTAAACGCATACCCCGACGCCCGTCTCGCCGAAGAGAGCGCGCGACGCGCCGAGGATGAAGAACGGCGAACACAAATTCGTCAGCGCCGCGAGCGTTTCGGCGTTCTTTTTTTCCGTCCCGCCCGCCGAATATAATTCGCAGACAGCTTTCGTCCCGAGCGGAAAGCCGCCGACGCACCCGAGGAGCAGGGCGTACGCCTCTCCCGCGTTCATCCCTAACAGGCGGTACGCCGCCCCGGCGAACCCCTTTCCGGCGTATGAAGTCATTCCCGAGGAAACGATAAGCGACGTCAGTACGAAGAACGGAAAGAGCGTCGGGACGACCGTCCGCAGGCAGAGCAGCAGGGAATAGTAGACCTCCTCCTTCGCGTATTCGGGAGAGGTGAACAGAAAAACGCACATATATATAACGAAGACAAGCGTCAAAACCGCCCGCAAGCCTCTTTTTTCAGTCATTTATCCGCCCCGCCTTTCATATATTATCGATGCTATATATATTTTCGTTTTGAGGTGTTTATACTTGGGAAAAAGACTGTATTCGTTCTTTTCGTCGCTCTCCGACACCCTTGAACTCCCCGTTACGGAGCTGATGAACGAATCGACCGCCGAGCTTACGGGCAGGCGCGAGTGCGTGTTTTTCGGAGTCAAAAGGATCTGTTCATTCGACGGAGAAAAGGCAGTCCTGCTCCTCTGCGACGGAAAGTCCGTCATAACCGGCGAGCGGCTCCGGCTCGTCGTGTTCGGCGGCAACGCCGTGCGTATCAAGGGAAATATCGAAACCATCTCGTTCGGGGAGGGCAAAAAATGACGGGTATCCTCGCGTTTTTTCTCGGGACTCTGACCTACCGCGCAAAGTGCGATCCGTCGCGCGTCGCGAACGCGTTTTTGAAGAGCGGAGACAGATTTATTTCGATAAGCCGGGAGGAGGGCGGGTGCGCGTTCACGGTCTATGCCCACAGACGCCGGAAAACCGACGCTCTTCTTGACAAATCGGGTATAAAAGTATATAGTATAGAAGGGAAAGGTTTGTTCAAGCGCCTTTCCGGACTTCGCAGCAGATACGGACTCATTCTCGGCGCCGCGCTTTTCGTCCTGACCTTATCCTTTTCCGACTCGGTCGTATGGGACGTCCGGGTCGAAGGTTGCCCGTCTTTTTCCGAGGACGAGGTCGTTGAAAGGCTGAGAGAGTGCGGACTCTACTACGGTACGCGGATAAAGGACTTCGACCACGAGGGGGTCACCACGCTTTTTTTGCGTGAAAATCCCGAGTTTTCGTGGATCGGTGTCAACTTCGACGGCTGCGTCGCCAACGTGATACTGCGCGAGACCGCGTCCGGGAAAAACGACAAAAAGACGCTCTACTCCAACCTCGTCGCCAAGGAGGGCGGACAGATCGTCCGTACGGTCGTGTCAAGCGGAAGCCTCGCCGTCTCGCCGCTCGACGTCGTCAAAGAGGGCGACCTGCTCGTCTCGGGATTTGTCGAGAAGAAGAACGGATTTGAGACCGTACGCTCGTCGGGAGAGGTCTACGCCGAGGTCGAACGGACGTTCAATATCGAAGTGCCGTACGAATATACCGCGGTCATTTCGGGAGACGGAAAAACGACTTATTCCGTCGAGCTTTTCGGACGTACGCTCGGATCTCCGAACGCGGCGGAAGCCGACGCAAATACCGAAGTCAGGACCGAACGCGAGAGACTCGCGCTGTTCGACCGGATCAGGCTCCCCGTTTTCGTGACGAAGACGACAGCAGCGCCGACTTCGGAAACGCGCCTCGAAAGAAGTTATGACGAGGCGAGGAGCGAAGCGTACAGGCTGATGAAAGAAAAGACCGCGGAGGCTTTGTCAAAGTGCGAAGTCACCGATTATGAATACGAAGAGACCGATACCGGAAGCTCGTTCGTCCTGAAACTCATAGTGCGCGGGATCGACGACATCGCCGGGGAGAGGATAATACAAGCGCCGTAAAAAACACGGGAAAGGAAGACCGATGGCTGAAAAAATACTTGTGACCGATACCTTTGAACAGACGTCGAAGATATTCGGCTCATTCGACTGCAATCTGCAAAGCATCGAGAACGCGTTCGGGGTGCGTATCAGCAACCGCGAGACCGACGCGACGTCGGGGAGCGCCATACTCATCACGGGAGAAGAGGACGGGGTAAACAAGGCGTACGACGCTTTGACCTACCTCAAACGTCTCTCCGTCATCGAGGACGACATAAGCGAGCAGAACGCCGACTACGTTATAAATATGATACGCGACGGACGCGAAAACGAGCTTGAAGACTTCGGCGACGACTGCCTCTGCATCACCTCGCGCGGCAAGCCGATCAAGGCGAAGACCGTGGGGCAGAAGAAGTACGTCGACGCGATAAAGAACAATATGGTCGTGATGGGCGTGGGACCCGCGGGCACGGGCAAGACCTTCCTTGCCGTCGCGATGGCGGTCACGGCTTTACGCAATAAGGAGGTCAGCCGCATCATCCTCACCCGTCCGGCGGTAGAGGCGGGCGAAAAGCTCGGATTTCTGCCCGGCGACCTGCAAAACAAGATAGATCCGTATCTCCGTCCGCTCTACGACGCGATGTACGAGATGATGGGGACGGAGAACTACCAGAAACAGCTCGAACGCGGCGTCGTCGAGATCGCTCCCCTCGCTTATATGAGAGGCCGCACGCTCAACGACAGCTTCATCATCCTCGACGAGGCGCAGAACACGACTCCCGAGCAGATGAAGATGTTCCTGACCCGTCTCGGCTTCAACTCCAAGGCGGTCATCACGGGCGACATCACGCAGACGGACCTGCCGTTCGGCAAGAAAAGCGGACTTATCGAGGCTATGAAGATCCTCCGCGACGTCGAGGGGATCGTCATACACAATTTCTCCTCGCGCGACGTCGTGCGCCATAAGCTCGTAATGAGGATAATAGAGGCGTACGAAAAATACGATAAAGAAAGACAAAAGAGCGAGGGCGAAGGACGGAAGCGCTTTCGCAGGAGCTGAAAGGAAATATAATGGTCAAACTGTATATCGAAAACGAACAGGATAAAATACCCTACGACGAATTCTACGGCGACACCGTCCGCCGCGCCGTCGAAGCGGCTCTCGAATACGAGGGAGTTACCTTCTCGTGCGAGGTCTCGGTGACGTTCGTCGACAACGAAAGGATAAAGGAACTCAATTCCGAATACCGGAATATCGACCGCGAGACCGACGTTCTCTCGTTCCCGACCGGGGACACGGGAGAGGGAGTCACCCTCGGCGACGTCGTGATCTCGCTTGAAAAAGCGAAGGCGCAGGCGGAGGAATACGGCCATTCGCTCGAGCGCGAGATCGCCTTTCTCACGGTACATTCGGTGCTGCACCTGCTCGGGTACGACCACGAGACCGGAGAGGATGACGAAAAAGAGATGTTCCGCCGCCAGGATGAGATAATGGACAAGCTCGGCATAACGAGAGGTTGAAAAATGAACGGAAAACACAGAACGGCATTCATAGCGATAGTGGGGAGACCGAACGTCGGCAAATCGACCCTGCTCAACTCCCTCATGGGTGAAAAAATAGCGATAACGTCGAGCAAGCCTCAGACGACGCGCAACCGCATCACGGGCATACTGACGAAGGGCGACGACCAGTTCGTCTTTCTCGACACGCCGGGTATGCACAGCCCGAAGACCAAACTCGGCGACGTGATGGTCAAGTCCGTCCGCCGTACGTTCGGCGAGTCGGACGCTGTCGTCCTCGTCGCGGACGCGGCGTTCGCGCCGGGCAATATCGAAAAAGGCTTCATCGAAAAGATAAAGAAACAGGAAAAACCCGCCCTGCTCGTACTCAACAAGACCGACAAGGTCACCCCGGAGAGGGTAGGCGAGGCGATAAAGGAGTATTCCGCCCTGTACGACTTCAAGTCGGTCATCCCCGCGTCGGCGATAAACGACGACGGCACACAGATCGTGCTTGACGAGTGCGCGGACTTCCTTGCGGAGAGCGAATGGTTCTTCCCGGAGGACGCGCTGACCGATCAGCCCGAAAAGCAGATCGCCGCCGAGATCGTCCGCGAAAAGATACTCCGCCTGCTCGAGGACGAGATCCCGCACGGCACTGCGGTCGTCATCGAGTCTTTTGAGGAGAAAAAGGACCTTATCCGCATAGGCGCCGTGATATATTGCGAAAAGGCGAGCCATAAGGGGATAATCATAGGCAAGAGGGGCGAGACACTCAAAAAGATCGGAGCCTACGCCCGCGAGGATATGGAGGAGTTCTTCGGAACGAAGGTCTTCCTCGAAACGTGGGTCAAGGTCAAAGAGAACTGGCGCGAGAACGACGCTTACGTGTCGAACTTCGGCTATACTTCGGACTGATGGAATTCGTAAAGCTGAAAGGGATAGTCCTGCGCGAG
>CACZZA010000130.1 GCA_902785485.1 uncultured Ruminococcus sp.
CACCTGTCTGGTCAGCGTGATGATGGTCAATAACGAGATCGGTACGATCCAGCCCATCTCAGAGATCGGTAAGCTCTGCCGCGAAAAAGGTGTGCTGTTCTATACCGACGCGGTGCAGGCGGTCGGACATCTCGCGGTCGATGTACAGGCGCTGAACGTCGATATGCTTTCGGCTTCCGCGCACAAATTTCACGGCCCTAAGGGTGTTGGATTCCTGTACGCCCGCAAGGGAGTTCGTCTTGCGAACCTGATCGAGGGCGGCGCGCAGGAGCGCGGTAAACGTGCGGGTACGGAGAATCTGCCCGGGATCGCGTCGATGGCGACGGCGCTGAAGGAAGCGGTAGGGGAGATGGATGAGGTCAACGAGAAGCTGATCCCCGTCCGCGACTATTTGATCAAGGGCTTGTCACAGATCCCGCACAGCGCGCTCAACGGCGATCATGACAGGAGAGTCAGCAATAACGTCAACTTCAGCTTTGAGGGCATCGAGGGCGAATCGCTGTTGATCCTGCTCGACCAAAAGGGCATCAGCGCCTCCTCGGGAAGCGCCTGCACTTCCGGCTCGCTCGATCCGAGCCACGTTCTGCTCGCGATAGGCAGAGTCCACGACGTTGCGCACGGCTCGCTGCGTCTGTCGCTCTCCGAATACAACGACGAAAGCGAGATCCCGAAGATCATCGCGGGAGTAACCGAGGTCGTTGAGTATCTGCGCAATATGTCTCCCGTCTGGCGCGATCTTATGTCCGGAAAGAGACAGTTCATACTTTGATAAAACAAAAAGATCCGAAGAAAGGCAAGGATAGATAATATGGCACTTTACAGCGAAAAAGTAATGGATCATTTCCGCAATCCCCGCAACGTCGGAGTCATTGAGGACGCGGACGGAGTAGGAGAAGTCGGAAACGCCAAGTGCGGCGACATAATGAAGATATACCTCAAGATCAAGGACGGGATCATCGAGGACGTCAAGTTCGAGACGTTCGGATGCGGAAGCGCCATCGCATCGTCCTCCATGGCGACCGAGATGATCAAGGGCAAACGCGTCGAGGACGCGATGGAATTGACCAACAAGGCGGTCGCGGAGGCGCTTGACGGACTTCCGGCTCACAAGCTCCACTGCTCGGTACTTGCAGAGGAAGCGATCAAGAGCGCGCTCAAGGACTACTACGACAAGAACGGCATAGCATACGACGAAAAGCAGTTCCCCGATTGCGAGCACTGCGAACATTGCGACAAATAATGAAGGCTCTTATTGCGATGAGCGGCGGCGTGGATTCGAGCGTCGCCGCTCTTTTGACACTCCGCGCCGGGTATTCCGGGATCGGCTGCACGATGAAGCTCTTCGAGCCGGGCGACACCGTGACGAAGGAAAAGTCCTGCTGTTCGCTCGACGACACCGAGGACGCGAAAAGCGTCGCGTATAAGCTCGGTATGCCCTATTACGTGTTCAATTTCAAAGACGATTTCCGCGAATGCGTGATAAAGAAGTTTGCCGAAAGCTACACGCGGGGCGAGACTCCGAATCCCTGCATCGACTGCAACAGATACTTGAAGTTCGACAGGCTCTACGAGCGCGCAAGAACGCTCGGGTGCGACGTCCTCGTCACCGGGCACTACGCGCGTATCGAATACGAAAACGGGCGGTATCTGCTCAAAAAAGCGCTCGACGAGAGCAAGGACCAGTCGTACGTGCTGTATTCTCTGACGCAGGAAGTGCTGGCGCATACGCGTTTTCCTCTCGGAAACTACCGCAAGACCGAAGTCCGCGCGATCGCGGAGGAGAACGGATTTATCAACGCGCAGAAGCGCGACAGTCAGGATATATGCTTTGTTCCGGACGGCAAATACGCCGACGTCGTTGAAAAGGTCACGGGAAAGACCTTCCCCGAGGGCGATTACGTCGACGAAGACGGAAACGTCATAGGGCGGCACAAGGGGATCATTAGATATACCGTAGGTCAGCATAAGCGCCTCGGCATCTCGACCGAGACCCCGCTCTACGTCAAAACGATAGACGCGGAGCGCAACACCGTCACGCTGACTCCCGAGGACCGCATTTTTACGCGCGAAGTCAGGGTAAAGGACGTTAACCTTATTTCCGTCGACAGGCTCGACGGACCGATGAGAGTCAAGGCGAAGATACGCTACCGTCAGCCCGAGCAGGACGCCGTCATTGAGCAGATTGGAGACGGCGAGATAAAGCTGACGTTCGATTCTCCCGTCCGCGCCGTGACCAAAGGTCAGGCGGCGGTCTTCTACGACGGCGACACAGTCGTCGGCGGCGGAACGGTGGTGTGAAGTAAAACAGTTCCGAGGGGAACCTTTTGAGGAAAGGCTTCCCTCGTTCCTCCAACGCTCGATAAACTCGCGTCGGAGGAACCCCTCGGCGCGCTCCCCTCCAAACCTTGTCAAGATCCAAACAATAATCATACTCCGAAAAACTCCGAAAATGCCGAAAATATTTTATTTTTTTCATTTTCGGTATTGACAAATAAGGACTTGTTTGTTATAATGTCAAAGTACGAAAGAGAGACGCTGCTATAGCTCAGCAGGTAGAGCGCATCCTTGGTAAGGATGAGGTCCCCGGTCCGAATCCGGGTAGCAGCTCCAACAGAAAAAGGACACCACCCGGTGTCCTTTTTCTGTTGAAACTGTCATCTTTGAAAAGATCGGGTTTTTGCCGTCAGATCGCATTCTCTCTTCCACAACACAAACAGCGGCAAAATCCGGTTCGTACCCCCGACCGAGCATAGCGAGGGGCGAAATCCGGGTAGCAGCTCCAAAAAAACCCTCGCGCAAGCGAGGTTTTTTCAGTTATATTCGCCTTCGGCGAGTTATATTGCTACGCAGTTATACTCGGCTGACACCGAGTGATATTGCACTTTGTGCAGTTAAAAGGCGAATATAATATCACTTTTCGCGCAAGCGAAAAATATCACGTTTGCCGCAAGGCAAACATATCACATCGAGCAAAGCTCGATATTTCACTTTTGTGATTTCATTCGTTTAAGGTTTGGTATTTCATAAGGAGCCGAAATCAGGCGAAAAACACAGTTTTTACCTAATTATATCCGGTTTGCATTTTCGTTCGGTAAGCACAACAGATAAAGGACACCACCCGGTGTCCTTTTTCTGTTGAAACTGTCATCTTTGAAAAGATCGGGTTTTTGCCGTCAGATCGCATTCTCTTTTCCACAACACAAACAGCGGCAAAATCCGGTTCGTACCCCCGACCGAGCGCAGCGAGGGGCGAAATCCGGGTAGCAAGTTTTTTTCAATTAATACAAAAATCAAAAGCGCTTCATCAAAATTCACCCTTATACGATATATTTCGATTTTGGACTTTTCTTTTTTCACAAGGTGTGATATAATAAACAGTAACATATACCGCAATCACACAAAGTCAAAAAATCTCTTAAAAGGAGCGGCAAGCATAACTGCCGACAGGACTTATGAAGGAAAAATACCAAACCGACGTCGCGCTGCTGTCCGTTACCACCACGGAGTTTCGGGCGGTAATGCATTTTCATGAATGGAAGGCGAAAACGTTTTACAACGATGAACAGA
Organism: uncultured Ruminococcus sp.; assembly: GCA_902785485.1. Lineage (GTDB taxonomy): Bacteria > Bacillota > Clostridia > Oscillospirales > CAG-272 > RUG13077. The sequence goes on from CACZZA010000130.1 coordinate 3,568, forward strand.
TCTACGACGTAGCGACCTTTGTAAGAGACGGCAAGGAGCGTTCGCTCGTTCACGCAAAAATCGGCGAAATGGGCATGACCGCCGCAGCCGCGACCACGATGAAGGTCATCTACACATTTCGTCCGCGCTATATCATTATGGTGGGTTTAGCCGCGGGCGTTGCCAAAAACGAAGTCGAGGAACAAATGTACGGCGACGTGATAGTTCCCGACATCGTTTGGAACTATTCCGCCGGAAAATTCGTAAGTCCGGAAAAGGCGGAGATAGTTTACGGCAATCTCGGCTTTTTACCGCGCTCAACCTCCGAAATGATACCTGAGGAAATAATGCCCGTTCTCAGAAAAGCGGTGGAATCAAAGGACAATCCCTGTCACGTATTCATAGGCCCGATGGCTTGCGGCAGTACCGTGGTGGCAAGCAGGGAGCTTCTCGAAAAGCAGGTTTACACACAGTATCAACATACCGCCGGACTGGATATGGAATCCTACGCGGTGGTTTACTCCGCAAATCACGCAAGCGAGCCAAAGCCCATACCCATCATCATTAAAAGCGTATGCGATTTCGCCGACAGCCGGAAATCGGATGATTACCAACGCTTTGCGGCGTACACAAGCTGTGATTTCGCAAAGCACCTTTACGAAACCGTCTTGCCTATGGATGATGACGATTGACCCCGCCGCGCTCTCTTATGATCGGAAAGACTTGATAATAAACTAAAATAGGTTCCCGTACGTCGGGGCGGTTTTTCGCATAAAGCAAGCTGAGATATACGGTCCTTTGCGACCGCGTTTATCTCAGCTTATTTGATTTCGAGTGCGTGTTTACTCACCACATGGCTACGCGGCGAAAAACCTCCTTTTGACGGTCGCACATTTGCAAAAGTCCCTTTTTTGCTTTTTTCAAAATCTGTAGTCGTCGGGCGACCGGATTTCCGATTTTTTGAACAGCTCGGCGGGGTCTTCCGTTTCGAATAGTTCGGCGCAGACGAAACGGTAGATATAGGGGCGGAACCTGCGGAGGGGCGAACTCAGCATGTGTGACGCGAAATAGAGCGAAAGTCCTCTCTCGTCGTCGATGGCGAGATAGGCGCCGGCGGCGCCTCCCCAGCCGTAGTCTCTGAAGAAGCCGTCTTTCTTGGCGCAGCGGACGCCGAGTCCGTAGCCGTAGTCGGTCTTGTTCCAGTAATACGGTCTTTCCTTTTCGGTCAGCCTGTCGGTCTTCATAAGTTCGACGGTCCCGTCCTTTATGATCTTGCGCAGGCGCACGCCCTCGGCGAACTTCATACAGTCTTCGACGGTCGAAACGACTCCCGCGCCGCCCGAGGCGTATTCGCTTCCGAAAACGTACTCGGGGACCGGAGTCCCGAGCAGGTCCGCTCTGCCCGTCTCTTTATTGTACCGATAAAGCGGAGCGACGTTCTTCCGTTCGCTTTCCGGGAGCAGGAACGTCGAATCTTTCATTCCGAGCGGATCGAATATTGTTTCTTTGACGTATTCTTCAAACTTCTGCCCGGAGATCACCTCGACGAACGCGGCGAGTACGTCGTGTCCGAGGCTGTACCGCCATTCGTCTCCCGGCTCGTACGCCAGGGGGTCGCGGGCGTAGTATTTCATAAACTCTCTCGTCTGACACCTCCCGCCCGTTTCTTCCTTCGCCGTTTGAATGTTGCCGGTCGAGCAGTCGTAGGTGAAGCCTGCCGTCATCTCGAACAGATTGTGTATGAGTATCGGCCTTTTTGCGGGACGGACTCCGTTTTCGGTCGCGACGTTCATTTTTTCAAACTCGGGCATATAGTCCGAAAGACGGTCGTCAAGCGAGAAAAGTCCCTTCTCCCAAAGCTGCATCGCCGCGACGCAGGTCATGACCTTCGAGCAGGAATATATATTGTACCTCTCGTTCCCGCGGACGGGGATCCCCCTCTCCGCGTCGGAAAATCCGTTTTTGTAACGCAGGACCTCTTTTCCGTCCTTCATCACCATAAGGTCGAATCCCGGCATTCCTTTTTCGAGAAAAGTGTCGCAAAACCGTTTTGTTTCTTCAAACATCATTTGTTCCTCTCAGTATAAGACGGTATATTTTTGGCTTTTTTCTATCGTGTCGAACAGCTCTTCCGCGTTGAACGTCCCGT
>CACZZA010000131.1 GCA_902785485.1 uncultured Ruminococcus sp.
TCTCCGCTCTGAACGAAAAGATCGGCGAGGATACCGCGGCGAAAGTATATAAAAACGTCGTCGGCACGTCCTACTCCCGTATCGAGACGTTCGCAAAATGTCCGTTCGCCCACCACGCGTCGTACATACTCAAGCTCGATCCGCGGGTAAGAGCGGAGTTCATCCGGACTTCCGCCGGCAACGTGATACACAAGCTCCTTCAGGAATTCATAACCGAACACTATTTGGGAAAGACCCACGAAGTTCCCCCGGATGATATAGCGATCGAGCAGACGGTCGACGAGTTTCTCGGGCGGTATCTGAAAGATATTGTCAAGACCGAGGTCAAAAACTTCAATAAGATCAAGCGGCAGATCATGAGTCTCCGCAAGCAGCTGATACTGATACTGAAAAACGTTGTCGGAGAGTTCGAGAACTGCGATTTTGTCCCGAAATACTGCGAGTTCCCGGTAGGCTACGGTGAGGAGAAGGGAGTCAAGCCGTACGAACTCCGGCTCGAAGACGGCAGGGTCATCAGGATCGGCGGTTACGTCGACAGAGTAGACGTCTATAAAAAGAACGGGGATCTCTATTTCCGCGTCATAGACTATAAATCGGGAGAGATCAAATTCAATTTAGACTCGGTCGAAAAGGGACTCGGGCTCCAGATGCTCTTGTATATGATGGCGATCTGGAAGGAAAAAGACTCTTATCTGAAAAAAGACAACGGTATCATAGACGGAGAACTGATCCCCGCGGGAGTGCTTTATTATCAGGTACAGACCGCAAACATCGAAGAAAGCGAGGCTCCGTACGGTACGGAAGAAGACGTGATAGACGAGCTTGAGAGCGGAAACTTCAAGCGCTCCGGAATGTCTCTCGACGACGACGAGATCGTTAAAGCCATGGATAAGACGGAAAAGAAATATTATGTGAAAATTTCCCATCTCAAAACGCTTGAAGAACTCGGAGAACTGTGCGAGTCCATAGACGGTACGTTAAAGAGGATAGGCGGAGAAATGGTCTGCGGACGCGCGGAAGCGACCCCGGGAAAGCAATGCGATTATTGCAGATACAAGCCTTTCTGCCGTGTGAACGGGAATGAGACAGACCAAAACGGCGAGGAAGAGGAGGAAGCCGGCGATGAGTGAAAAAAAGTTTACAAAAGCTCAGCTTGACGCGATCGGCGTCCGTGACAAAAGAGTAATAGTGTCCGCCGCGGCGGGTTCGGGAAAGACGACCGTCCTGACCGAGCGTATAATCGGTATGCTCCTCGACCCACGGTGCGACCTTGATATTACGGATATGCTGATAGTCACGTTCACGAACGACGCGGTCCGCGAAATGCGCTCGCGCATTTCGGACGCGCTGTACTCGGCGCTTGCGAAGGATCCCGCGAACAAGCGCCTGTCAAAGCAGCTCATGCTCCTCGATTCGGCGCAGATAAGCACGATAAACTCGTTTTGCTTTTCTCTCGTCCGCTCGGAGTTCCAGAAGCTCGGACTTCCTTCCAAAACGTCTATAGCCGACGAAAACGAGATCGGGATGATGTATTCCGAAGTTATGAGCGAAGTGATAGAGCTTTGCTACGACGGCGCGATAGACGTCGGAGTCGGAGATTTCGGTGCGTTCGTGACGCAGCTTATCGGAAACAAGGACGAAAGGGAGCTTGTGTCGTCGCTCTGCGGCTTGTATAAAAACTTGCGCAACTATCCGCGTTATCTGGAGGTGCTGCGCGCCCGCCGCGACGAGCTGAAAACGGACGCTCCCGTATTCAAGACCTTTTACGGCGCTCCGGTGCGTGAATACTTGCTCGAAATGCTCGGGCATTATATCAGGTTTTACGATTTTGCGATCGAAACGATGGCGGATCTGACCTTTGAAACAAAAAAAGGCAGGGAACACGACAAACTGCTCAACGCGTACGTCGAAGAGAAAGAAAAAATGCTTGAATTGCTGTCGTGCGTTCACTCGTACGACTATTCCGGAGCGAAAAAAGCGTTCGAAAAATGGAAATACGGAAAGCTTGACGGAACCGAAGGCGATTTTCCTTTACGCGGACTGTTTGAATCAACGCGGAAAAAACTAAGCTTGTCGGACGGAATAATAAAACACTGCGCGTCCGATTATTTTTCGCGCGACGAAGAGGTCATATTCGAACAAAACCGGCGCCTTGCCCGTATCATCGGAGGCGTCGAAGAGCTTATAAGCGAGTTCGATAAAAGACTGCTCGCAGAAAAGAAAAGGCGCGGAAAACTCGAATTCAGCGATATGGAGCAGTTCGCGTTCGACCTTCTTTATAATTCCGATCTGTCGCTGACCGATACGGCGTTCGCTCTGCAAAAGAAGTACAAAGCGGTGTTCATCGACGAATATCAGGACGTCAACGACATCCAGGACGCCGTGTTCGGCGCGATAGGCAAAAAAGACCTGTTCATGGTCGGGGACATCAAGCAGTGTATCTACTGCTTCCGCAACTCGTCCCCGGGATCCCGCGAAAAAAGACGCGGCGATATTCCTCTCGGACAACTTCAGGAGCGACAGGAGCGTCATCGACTTCGCAAACGGGTTGTTCAAAACGCTGTTTTCCGTATGCGGCGGTATAGTCAAGTACAACGACGAAGACGCGCTCGTCTGCGGCAAGCCGGACGGAGAAAAGAACAACGTTCCCGTAAGGCTCGAGTTTTTCGATGTTCCGACGGCAGACGGGATCAAAAAGGACGACCGTCTGCTTGAACTCAGTCAAAAATTCAAATTCAGCGACGCCGAACCCATGTTCGTCGCGCGTGAAATTGCGCAAAAGATAAAGGACGGAGTCCGCCCGTCGGAAATAGCGATCCTGGTCCGTACCAACGGCGCCGCCGCAAGGTATGCGAAAGCTCTTAAACAGGTGGGACTCGAGAGTTACAGCAAGCCGAGAAGGAACCTGCTCGAAAGCGACGCCGTAAGGCTTATGCTTTGCCTTTTGAACGTGATAGACAATCCCTCGCGCGATATATATCTCGCCGGAGCGCTGAAAAGTCCGCTTTACGGCTTTACACTCGACGAACTGACCCTTATAAGGACCGAGGATAAGGGCGCGTATTCGCTCTACGATTCACTGAAAAGCTACGCCGAAAAACACGACTCGCCTAAGTGCCGGGCGTTTTTCGGGAGTCTCGAGCGCCTGCGCGCATACGGAGAGGGAAGACCCGTCGATCAGCTGATCCGTTACATCTACGACACCACTTTCATCTGCGACGCGCTTTCTTCCGATCCGGAAACCGGAGAAGACCGTTATTCCGACCTGCTCCTGTTCTATGAATACGCGCGGGACTTTGAATACGGCTCCTTCAAGGGACTGTATAATTTCCTCGCTTACGTCGAAGAAATGATAAAACGCTCCGTCAGACCCGCGGCGTCCAAGAGCGGCTCGGACGGCAAGAACGCGGTCAGCGTCCTGACCATCCACGCTTCAAAGGGACTCGAGTTCGAGCACGTCTATCTCTGCAATATGTTCGGCAGACCCAAAAACGACTCAAACGACGATTTCGTCGTAGACCGCGAGTTCGGGCTTGCAACAAAGCTCAGAAGCGCAAACGGCTTTGTGAGTTACGTTACTTATCCGTATAAAACGGCGAAACTCAGAAAAAAAGACGCCGAGTTCGACGAAAGCATCCGTCTGCTCTACGTTGCGGTCACACGCGCGAAAAAGAGCCTGACCGTCACTTTCAGCGGTAATAAAATAAAAGAAAAACTCAAAGGATTGCGGCAGGACGGAGCGTTTCTTTCAAGATACAGACTGAGAAACGCAAAAACGCTCGGCGAAGTGCTGCTGCTCGGACTCGCCGCCCGCGGCGAAGAGGGGTCGGAGACTTTTGAGATCAGAAACACGGCGGATCTCGCGGAAATCTTCCTTTCCGAAGAAACCGAGGGATCGTTGACTCAAAAGCCGTCAGCGCCCGAAGCGGACGACGCGGACAAAAAGAACGAATATCTCGAACTCTTGAAGGAAAAACTTTCGTTCGAGTATCCTTATAAGGAGCTGACACGTCTGCCGTCCAAGCTCGCGGTGTCAAAGCTCTACCCGTCCGTGCTTGACGACGGAGTCGAAGACCGCGCCGATACCGTGGAGCGCGATCTGCTCGAGAAGCCTCGCTTTCTGCTCCCTCCCAAAGAAAAATATTCCGCGAGCGAAAAGGGTACCGCGACTCACCTCTTCATGCAGTTCTGCGACTACGCGTCTGTGCAGAGCATAGGCGCGAGAAAAGAGGCTGACAGGCTCGTCGGGGAGGGGTATCTCCCCAAGGACGTCGCGGATATAGTCGAGTTTGAAAAGGTTGAGGAATTTTTCGAGAGCAGCTTTTTCGGCGAACTGCGGGCCGCCCGCCGGGTGTGGAGAGAACACCGCTTCAACATCAGGCTCCCCGCGACCGACTTTACGGCCGATCCGAAGAAGATCGCCGCGCTCGACGGCGAGTCGCTGTTCGTGCAGGGGGTTATCGACCTGCTGTTTGAGGATAAGGACGGAAGGATGATCCTTTGCGATTACAAGACAGACCGCTTTTCCGAGCCTGTCAAAAAGAGCGGGGAGGCGGAAAGGATACTCCGCGAGAGGCATACTCCTCAGCTTTCGTATTACCGTTACGCGGTAAAAGAAATGCTCAAACGCGACGTGGACAAATGTCTGATCTACTCGTTTGATCTCGGAAAGACCGTGGAAATATGAAACAACGGCAGTACAAACTGCCGTTATTTCTTTTTCCGAACATTTTGCACGGCGAAATCGCTTGCGGTTTTCAAACCGCCGTTCTTCGCAGAACGGAGCAAAAAGCGTCCGAAAATACCTTTCGTGTCTTTTGAAAATACACATCGTGCATAACAGAGGCAAAATGATCAAAAACAAGCGTAAATACGCCGTTTTTTTAGAATAAATCCTATTGACAAACCGAAAAAAATCCTATATTATTTTATATATAATAGGCAAAAAGTTTATTGCGTTGATTATTCCGGCGGACGCGATAGGTTTGATGTGCCGGTCGATTTTCGATCTGAAGAAAACGGAGGATAAGAGACAAGAGGTGGATACTTCCAAAAAAAGGTCCCGCGCGGTGATAATAATACTGCTTGTTCTCGTGGTCGCTTTGACATCTTTTTGTGTGTTTCTTCTGTTAAGGAGCCGCGACGGCGCGACAGAGATCAAAGAAGATCTTCGTAAATACGGTGACGGTCTGTTCTCCTGGCACGACGAAATATTCGACGCGGAAGAGCGTGAGGACTTTTTCCGTATGATGAAGGAGCAGGGGTTGACCGAGCTTTATCAGGACGTCCCGTTCAACAAGTCGGCTTCGTCGATAAAAGAACTCGTTTCGGAGTGCGAGCAAAACGGCGTCAGGCTATACCTGCTTGTCGGCGAACCCGAGTGGGCGCTCGACAAGAGCGCGGTCAAGCTGCGCACCGAGATCCAGCGCGCGGCGCTGATGGGATTTTCCGGAGTGATGGTCGACGTAGAGCCGGGATCGACCGACGAGTGGAAAGACGACCGAGGTCCCGTGATGGAAACGATGACTAAAATGCTTCTGCGCGGAAAGGCCGCCGCGGAAGAGAACGGTATCGAAATGATCGTCTGCCTCTCGTACTACTACGACGATTACGGGTTTGAAGACGAACTTGAAGAGATCGTAGAGAACGGCTGCGACTCGCTCGCGATAATGAATTACGACCGCGCGGACGAGATAGGACAGATCGAAAACGAAGCGGCTCTTTGCAAAAAGTACGGCAAAAGGCTTATAAACATATATGAGCTTCAGGAAGTGGGAAAATACGGACTCGAAGAGTCCCACACCTATCGTGAGGCGGGGCTTTCCGCTCTGAAAGAAAGCGCTGAGAAACTGATCGATCATTATTCGGGAATGAAAATATCGACTTCTCTTCACGATTATCGGGCGCTCAAGGCGATGACCGAATAGCGCTCCGAGCTTAAAATCAACAGTTTGATGTCTTATCCGCCGTCTGGCGGAGGAGCAAAGCATCTGAGTGGTAACGGTTTTTCCTCGTTATACGGACAGATCGCGTATTGCTCGTGTCGCGGTCTTTTTCGTTTTGTGGGGTGAATTTATGAATCAGGTCCTTCGGGAAGAAAAGAAGTTTCTGATAAACGTCGAAGATTTTCTGAGGCTCAGTCACAAGCTCGATCAGGTGATGATACAGGACGGGCACAACGGTACGCACGGGTATATCATAAGGTCGCTGTATTACGATACGATCTACGATCAGGATTACTTCGAGAAGGACGCGGGCACCGAGCTTCGACGAAAGATCCGGCTCCGCGTTTACGATCCTGCGGCGGATTTCGCGATGCTCGAAATGAAACAGAAGCAGGGAAATCAGCAGTTCAAGCGTTCTCTTCGCGTATCGAGGGAAGACGGAATAGCTTTGAGCCGGGGAGATTACTCTCCGCTTCTCAGATACAAGGAGCCGTTCGCCGCAGAGTGCTTCGGTATGATGAACGCGAGGTGCTACCGTCCTGTCACGATAGTCGAATACCACAGAAAAGCGTTCATCGCAAAGGAAAACAAGATCCGCGTGACCTTCGACAATCAGATAGTCGCGACGGAATCGTGCTTCGACGTGTTTTCGCCGAAGCTCAATATGAATCCGGTGCTCGACAAATTCGACGTCGTGCTGGAGGTCAAATACAACGGATTTTTGCTCGGGTACATCCGCAAACTGATAAACGACGTCGACCGGAGTGAGCTTTCGGTCAGCAAATACGTGTTGGCAAGGCAGAACGCCTATCGGACGAGACTGTAAGGAGAGACACAATGAAAGAAAAACTGTTTGAACTGATCGAACATCAGAATAATCTGTCTGTCGAGGAGATACTGTTGAATATCGGTATGTCCGCGGTGATCGGTTTTTTGATCTACATTTCATACATGATCACTCACAAAGGAACGATTTACAGTAAAAAGTTCAACGCCTCTCTTGTGATACTCACCATGCTGACGGGTATCGTCATGACGGTCATCGGAAACAATATCGCTCTTTCTCTCGGTATGGTCGGCGCTCTCAGTATCGTCCGTTTCCGTACCGCCATCAAGGACTCGAGAGATACCGTCTATATCTTCTGGACGATCATCGTCGGCATCTGCTGCGGCGTCGGAGACTTTACGGTCGCGCTCATCGGCTCGGTCGGCGTGTTCGTCGTAATGCTTATCCTCGGACTCATCAAAAACGACAACCGTATGCTCCTCATCATCCGCGGCGACCGCGGGAGCCAGTCCACGGCTCAGGCGAAGGTATATCAGATGTTTCGTAAAAAAGCGATCCTCCGCGTTCAGAACACGACGGAAGACACCTTCGAGCTGATCTTCGAGCTGAGTCAGAAAACCATAAAGAAAAGCGTCAAATCGACCCATCAGATCAGCGACGAGCTGTACAAGATCGGAAAAGTCGAATACGTAAACCTTGTGATGCAGAACGACGAGGTATCCAATTGATGAAGCTGCGGCTGCGCGCCGCTCTTGCCGCGGCGATCCTGATTTTGTGCGCGATCCTGCTTCCCGGGTGCGCGGAAGAGGAGAGGGACCCGGAGAGCCTTTCAGTTTCAGCCTCGGCGACGGAAAAAACGGTCTCGGTCCGCTGGGACGCGTTCGAGGGGGCTGACAGATTTCGTCTGTACAAGAAAGCCGCCGACAAAGACGATTTCAGGTTTGTATGCGATTTTACCGACGTTTACTCTTTTACAGACGAATACGTCGAAAAGGGCATAGATTACGTTTATAAGGTCAAAGCGTACGAAGGAGCCAAAGTGATCGCGGAGGGGCTTTGTTCTACGACAGGGCTGCTTGTTTCTCCCGAGATCACGTTTATCCGCCAGATCGAAGGCGAAACGTACGAGGTCGAATGGGACGGCAACGAACGGAAATGTGCCGTTTACGGAAAAAACGCATCCGGTTGGTCCGAACTCGGGCAAAGCGAAAACGGTCGCCTGCGTTTTGAAAACACGGAAAACTACACCGCGCTTTCGGTGATGTCAAACGACAAAGACGCGATCCGCTCCGCCGCCGTTGCTTTCGGAGGCTCGGGAAACGTTATCGCGGTGACGACCCTTGTCCGTGGGATCGGGGGATAAGAACGTTTTCTACGACGTCAAAGAGGAAGACGACAATATCCCGTACTGGTACCGCGTCCGTTGCTTCGGCGACCGTTTTGAAAGCGTCTGGAGCGAGCCGTGTCAGGTCGGTACTGATCAGAAAAAGGTCTTTTATCTGCCTGTGTTGATGTATCACGAGTTCGTCCCGTTGGACGAACGCGGAGAAGGCAATATTTTTGACGAAGACTACATAACTCCCGATGAGTTTGAAAACGATCTGATCTGGCTTAAAGAAAACGGTTATACCACTATCACTGTCGCCGACCTTATCGGATTTCTCGAAGGAGAAGGTACTCTGCCGGAAAAGCCGATCCTGCTTACGATAGACGACGGAAAATACAGCGTTTACAAACGGGCGATGCCTTTATTGCTCAAATACGGGATGAAAGCGTCGCTTTCCGTCATTGGCTCGGAGATCGACTCCGCGACGGAGTCGCCCGACGGACGAGAGAGCTTGCCCGATTCTTTCTGCACATGGGACGAGATAAAAGCGATGCACGATTCCGGAGCGATAGAGATCGTAAGCCATTCGCAGAACTTACACAAATTCAGCCAATCGGGACGGCACGGCGCTGACGTCTCCGAGGGAGAGACGGCGGAGCAGTATCTTCCGATCGCACAGACCGACGCAAAGCTGATCCTCGGCAAGATCGAACAAGTCACGGGCGAGGCGGTACCTGCGCTCGCGTATCCGTATTCCATCAGGAGCGACGAGTCCGACAAGGCGTGGCTCGCCTCCGGGTATAAAATACTCCTTTGCGGAAACGATCACGAAGTCAGCACTTCAAGATTGAATCCGATGATAAGCGAGGCGGGACTGAACGATCATTCGGCGCGTCTGCGCCGCATCGGACGCATAGGAGGTACGCCCCTCTTAACGTACCTGAGATCCTACGAGGATCTTACCGCGCAAAACGCGTCGTAAACGGCGCGCCGCAATAAAAAAGAAAGGAGCGGGTCATGAAGTTCAAGCTGATAGCGGTCGCAGCGATCATTGTCGCGGCGGCGTCGGTTTTAGCCGCCTCGATATATCAGATATACTCTGCAAAAAATGTCAGGATCCATCAGCATCTGGTCTACCCGGAAAAGGAAGCCTGTACCCTCGACCATTCCGACGGGACTTTATGTACTCATCTGCCCTTGCTTTCGATCTCGACCGGAGGACAGACCGTACCGGGTCTTCCCAACGGCGAGGAAGATATATTCGGAGAGAAAGAATACACCATGGCGGAAGACGGAGACAGTATGATAACCGTTCACATGGACGTATTCGACTCTCAGACGAAGTATAACCACCCCACCGATGAGCCTACCATCTCCACCGCGACGCAGATCCGCGTACGCGGACACTCTTCGAGGGAATTCGGAAAGCCGCCGTATCTCCTTAAACTGAAGACTGAAGACGGACTTGAAAGAGATGAAGCTCTTCTCGGAATGAGCGAACACAACGAATGGGCGCTTCACGGTCCTTATCTCGATAAATCCCTGATACGCAACTATCTGTTTTACAATCTCAGCGGAGAAATGATGGATTACGCTCCCAACTGCCGCTTTTGCGAACTCCTCATCGACGGTGATTACAAGGGTATCTACCTTCTCGTGGAGACCATCACGGCGGGCGAGGACGGACGTCTTCCCATCATAATGAAGAAGAAAAACAGTGTGCTCTCCGGCTATCTTCTCCGTACCGACCGCCCGACGTACGTGGACCTTGAGTCTCTGCGCGACGTCGACGTTTACACGGAGA
>CACZZA010000132.1 GCA_902785485.1 uncultured Ruminococcus sp.
GGAAAACACCTTATGTATTACCATATCGAAGGTACACTCGTTCTCGTAGATCTGTCGACCGCCGTCATTGACGCGAACGGGGTCGGGTACGAGCTTACCGTCAGCCGCAATACTCAGGCAAAACTGACTCAAATAGGGCAAAAAGTCAAGCTTTACACGTATTACTCGGTCAGAGAAGACGGAGTCGAGCTTTTCGGGTTTTACGATCTCGAAGAAAAGAAGGCGTTCAAGCTCCTGATCGACGTACAGGGAGTGGGACCCAAAGCGGCGATGAGCGTTCTTTCCGTCCTGACGCCCGAAGGACTTGCCGCGGCGGTCGGAAGCGAGAACACAAAACTCATTTCCCAGGCTCCCGGTGTGGGGAACAAGACCGCGGCGCGTATCGTGCTTGAACTTAAAGACAAGATAGGAAAGTATTTTCAGACCTCGTCGTCCGACGGTCCGCAAGTCGGCGAAATGCCCGTCGTACACAACGACTCGGTGCTTTCGGAAGCGAGAAACGCGCTTGTCGTACTCGGATATAAGCCCGCGGAGGCGCTGAACGCGCTGAAAAACGTTGACACCTCAAAATGCACCGTGGAAGAGGCGATCCGTCTCGCGCTGAAGAACCTTATTTGATGAATTGAGGATAAAATGAGCGAAAATAACTTCACTGAATTTGAAACGGATTTTGAAAGCCGGATAATGTCTTCGTCTTATACCGAAGAGGACTCTGTGACGGAGGTCAGCCTGCGCCCGGAAACGCTCGACGAATACGTCGGGCAGGAAAAGGCGAAGGGAAATCTCAAGATCTATATCGAAGCCGCGAAATCCAGGGGAGACGTGCTCGATCACGTGCTTCTTTACGGACCTCCCGGTCTCGGAAAGACCACTCTCGCCGGAATAATCGCAAACGAACTCGGGGTCAACATCCGTATAACCTCGGGTCCGGCGATAGAAAAGCAGGGCGACCTTGCCGCTTTGCTCACCAATCTCGCGCCGAACGACATTCTGTTCGTCGACGAGATCCACAGGCTCAACCGCAGTGTCGAAGAGATACTCTATCCGGCGCTCGAGGATTATGCGCTCGATATAATCATCGGCAAAGGACCCGCCGCGCGAAGCATCCGTCTGCCGCTTCCGAAATTCACTCTGATCGGCGCGACCACGAGAGCGGGACAGCTTTCACAACCTTTGCGCGACAGATTCGGCGTGCTTCTCAAGCTCGAAATATACACTCCGTCCGAGCTTTGCAGTATCATCAAGCGAAGCGCGGGAATACTCGGGATAGAGATCGAGGAAGACGGAGCGCTCGAGATAGCGTCCCGCTCGAGGGGGACTCCGCGTATCGCCAACCGTCTGCTCAAGCGCGTGCGCGACTTTGCGCAGGTCAAGGGAGACGGGATCATAACCCTCGACATCGCGCGCTACGCGCTCGGAATGCTCGAAATAGACGAGCTCGGACTCGACAACGTCGACAGACGAATGCTCGAGACTATAATAAGAGTGTACGACGGCGGCCCCGTGGGACTTGAAACGCTCGCCTCCACGATCGGCGAAGAGGCGATAACGCTCGAAGACGTTTACGAGCCGTATCTGCTTCAGATAGGTTATCTGAGCCGCACTCTCCGCGGAAGATGCGCAACTCCCCTCGCGTACGAGCATCTCGGGATACCGTACAAAAAGAACTCTTCGGGAGCAAATGACGGACAAACCACGTTTGATGATATGAATTAAGGCTTGAAAATATGAGATTTACCGAAAACTGGACCGATTACGAACTTCTTGACACGAGCGACGGAGAACGTCTCGAAAGATGGGGAAAATACATACTCGTCCGTCCCGACCCTCAGGTCATCTGGAAGGGCATGAAACGTCATCCGTCCTGGAAAAAATACGACGCCTCGTATAAACGCTCGTCATCGGGCGGCGGAGCCTGGGGCGAAAACCGTCTCCCCGGAGAATGGGAGATCGGTTACGAAAAGCTCGGACTTCGGTTTTGCGTCAAGGCGATGGGCTTCAAGCATACCGGAGTATTCCCCGAGCAGGCGGTCAACTGGGAAAAAATGTATTCGCTTATAAGCGAAAGCGGCAGAAAGATCAAGGTACTCAACCTATTCGCATATACGGGAGGAGCCACGGTCGCCTGCGCCAAGGCGGGCGCTGACGTGGTACACGTCGACGCCTCAAAGGGAATGACAGCTATGGCGAAACAGAACGCCGTTCTTTCGGGTCTCGGCGACGCGCACATACGTTATATAGTCGACGATTGCCGTAAATTCGTCGAACGCGAGATACGCAGAGGCAATAAGTACGACGCTGTGATAATGGATCCGCCGTCATACGGCAGAGGACCGAACGGGGAAGTCTGGAAACTCGAAGAATGTATTTACGAGCTTATTTCACGAGCGGGACTCCTGCTTTCCGACGACATGCTGTTCTTCCTTACCAACAGTTATACGACCGGACTTTCGCCCTCCACCGTCGCATATATAATGGAAAATGCGTTGAAGGACAAGGCAAAAGGCGAATGTTACGCTGACGAGATCGGACTCAAAGTCACGCAGACCGGAGGGATACTTCCTTGCGGAGCGTCGATATTCTATATCGGAGATAATAAATGACACCCTTTATAAAAGCGGAAAACGTCTGTTTTTCCTACAACACGGGAGAAGGAAAGAAGATCGAAGTCCTGAAAAACGTTTCGTTCGAGATAGCGAAGGGAGAATTCGTCGCCGTACTCGGCCGTAACGGCTCCGGCAAATCCACTCTCGCGAAGCTCCTCAATATGATACTCGTACCGGATTCCGGAAAAATATTCATCGACGGCAAGCAGATCTCTGCCGACACAATGACCGAAGACGACGTTTACGAGATACGCAGAAAGATCGGTATGGTCTTTCAGAACCCGGATAATCAGCTCGTTTCGTCTGTCGTCGAAGAAGACGTCGCTTTCGGACCGGAAAACCTCGGTATCCCGAGCGAAGAAATAAGGAAAAGAGTCGACGACGCGCTGGATGAAGTGGGAATGAGCGAGTACGCCCGCCACTCTCCGCACCTTTTGTCCGGCGGTCAGAAACAGCGTATAGCCATAGCCGGGATAATCGCGATGTCTCCGTCCTGTATCGTTTTCGACGAGGCTACGGCTATGCTCGATCCGTCGGGTCGAAAAGAAGTTATGGCGACGATAGAACGGCTCAACAAAGAAAAAGGGATCACCGTTATCCATATCACCCACAATATGTCCGAAGCCGCGATGGCTGACAGAGTGATAGTTATCGACGGCGGGCGCGTCGCGATGTCAGACGTTCCCGAGGCTGTTTTCTCGGACGTCGGAAAACTCCGTTCGATCGGTCTCGACGTCCCGCAGATCACGGAACTGTTCTATGAGCTGAAAAAAGCCGGACTCGATCTTCCCGACAGGATAATCGACGCCGGAAAAGGCGAAGACGCTCTGCTGTCTTTCTTTGAAAAACCGAGGAACTGAAATCTAAAATGTCTACGATCACTTTACAAAACGTTTCATACTTGTATTCCGCGGGAACACCGTTTGAAAAGTATGCGCTGAAGGATATAAACGTAACGATCCCTTCCGGACGTATCACGGGACTTATAGGTCATACCGGATCGGGAAAATCCACGCTCGTTCAGCTTCTCAACGGCCTGCTCCGTCCCACGGAAGGCAAGATCCTGCTTGACGGACGCGACATCTGGGAAGACGAAAAAAAGATACGCGACGTGCGTTTCAAGGTCGGTCTCGTTATGCAGTATCCCGAATATCAGCTCTTTGAAGAGACTGTCCGCAAGGACGTCGCCTTCGGTCCGAAGAATATGGGACTTGAAGCGCCGGAGATCGAAGAACGGGTAAAAATGGCGGCGTTTTTCTGCGGGATCACCGAAGATCTGCTCGATAAATCGCCGTTCGAGCTTTCCGGAGGGCAAAAACGCCGCGTCGCCATCGCCGGGGTCATAGCGATGAGACCAGAATTTCTCATCCTCGACGAGCCGTCCGCGGGGCTTGACCCGGTCGGAAGAGACACCATACTCGGAGGAATAAAGAAATACCGCGAGGAAACGGGCGGAAGCGTAGTTATCGTCAGTCACAGTATGGAAGACGTGGCGGTCTACTGCGATTCGCTTATAGTTATGAACAAAGGCGCCGTTTACGCAGAGGGCGATACGCGCGAGATCTTTTCGACGCCCGAAAAGCTGTACGGAGTCGGACTTGACGTTCCGCAGATAACCGGAGTTACGGAAGCGCTGCGTTCAAAGGGACTCGGATTGCCGTCGGACATCCTTACGGTCTCAGAAGCGCGCGACGCCATCCTCTCGCTTGCAAAAAGGAGGGGACTGTTATGATGCGCGACATAACTCTCGGTCAGTATTTCCCGGGCACGTCGGTCCTTCACAGATCCGATCCGCGTATGAAGCTCATACTGACGCTGATCTTTATAGTTTTCGTTTTTCTCGCCAAATCGCTCTGGGCGTACGTATGGCTGTTCGTTTTTACTTTTTCTCTGCTTATAGTCAGCCGGCTTCCGGTCAAGGTGATCCTGAAGGGGTTGAAACCGGTACTCTTTATAATCGCGATCACCGTGATATTCAACCTGTTTCTCACGAAAGGGGAAGATCTGCTCTTCGAGTGTAAATTCATCCACATATATTTTGAAGGCGTTATGTTCGCCGTATATATGATAATTAGGATCGTATGCCTGATCCTCGGCACGAGCGTCATACTCACCTACACGACGTCTCCGGTAGACCTCACCGACGGGATAGAACAGCTGTTGAGTCCGCTGAAAAAAATAAAGATACCGGTACACGAGTTCGCAATGATGATGTCGATAGCTCTGCGTTTTATCCCGACGCTGACGGAAGAGACCGAGAAGATCATGAACGCGCAGAAGGCGCGCGGCGCGGACCTCTCGTCAGGCGGACTTATAAAAAGGGCGAAAGCGCTCATCCCGATCCTTATCCCTCTGTTCGTGTCTTCGCTTCGCAGAGCCGACGAACTCGCGACCGCGATGGAATGCAGATGCTACCGGGGAGGAGACGGAAGAACGAGAATGAAACGGCTTAAATATTCTCCGCGCGACCTCGTTCTGTTTCTAGTTTTTGCCGCTTTCGGGACCGGAATAATACTTCTTAACATTTTTATACCATATCTGGTGATATAATGAAATTAAAGTGCGTCATTTCTTTTCGCGGTACGGCGTACTGCGGCTGGCAGGTACAAAAGAACGGAAAAAGCGTCCAGCAGACTTTGCAGGACGCGTCCGAAAAGCTTTTCGGTTTCCGTCCGGACGTTACCGGCTGCAGCAGGACCGACAGCGGAGTTCACGCGAAATACTACGTTTGTACCTTTTCTCCCGCGGATGGGATGACCGTCCCGGCGGAAAAAGTCCCGACCGCGCTCAACGTTTTCCTTCCGGATGATATTTCGGTGCTTTCCTGCGAACGGGTAGACGACTCGTTTCATCCGAGGTATTCCGCAAAAGGAAAAGAATATACATACCTTATACTCAACAGACCCGAACGGGACCCGTTCTTATCCGGACTCGCCCTTCATTACAAACGCCCGCTCAACGTTGAAAAAATGCGGGAATGCGCGTTCCCGATACTCGGAAAACACGAT
>CACZZA010000133.1 GCA_902785485.1 uncultured Ruminococcus sp.
TGTGAGCGTTAATGATACTATGAATGCCCATGAGATTCATGGCTTGACACGCACTATTTCAGAGCAGATGTTTGAAAGGCATGGCATCATCATGACTGTTGGCGTCTATTCCATAGCCACGGGTGAGAACAAACGTAAGGAGTTGCAGACAACTGTCATACAGGCTATTGCCAAGCATAAGGAGATAGTACAGGTGCATGGTTTCTATTACTATGAGAATGAACGCCGCGTTTCGGTAGATGTTGTGCCCGATATTTCCGTGCATGACGATGTGGCTCTGTCTGAAATGCTGACGCAGGAGTTGAAATCCCTTCTTCCTGATGAGAATGTGACAATAGTGATTTCCATGGAATGAAGTGTGTATCATTTTGGCGCTTTTTTTCATCTAAGAAACCACTTTTGTCTACCACGGCGAAAGTGGTTTTTTCGTGCTTTCAGGGCAAAAAACTGTAGCCTGATATTATTATATCGGCTATCTCAAAAAATGAAATAAACAGAGAGTCATCCTCTTGACTTCCGGTTTATGAATGAGAAAACGCTCTCGAAAACGAAAAAAGCAAAAAATACTCGTTGCCGTCCTATCTGATCAGGTGCGGCGGCAAGGCGTTGAATCTGCAGAGCTTTGATCACCGGGACTTTGAAAGCGCGATAGAACGGCTCAGCCGATAATACAGTATCAAAAAAGCCCGCTTTGTGTTCGGAGCGGACTTTTTTCCATTCAGCCTGTTCTATTCTTTTTTCATCATTATCCCGACAAACCGGAATTTGTCTTTACGTCTGAAAACACTGTCATCCTATTACAATTTTATCTTGTTTATCAATTTCGTCTTTTTCAAGGTCGAGGATCAGCCACGCGTTGGTGTTTTCCGTACATTCGGTTTTGTGTACTCCGGCGATCAATTCTTCTTCAAAGGGGTAGGCTCCGGTGCAGGGAATCAGTTTCAGGATCACTGTTTCCTTTTTGCAGTCTTTTCCGATAATACGAACAAAGTCGCCCTGCTTAAACGAACCTTTTTCACAAAAGCCAAGCGCAACGGGTCTGCCGCCGAGCGCAGTTATCTCCGGTCCGCCTTCGTCAAGCCCGACGGTCGGGACGGAGAACGTCTCCAAAACGGACATAACGCCGGTATAAGTATTACCGAAACGGGCAAGATCCTCACGCTGAACGGCTTTCATTTCTTCTGTCATCTGCTTTGCCCGGCAGAGATCGAGGTCATTAAGCGTGTCCCGAAAAGCCGCGCCTTGTCTTACAAGGTTGAACCTTCCGCGAAGCATTTTTTCGCACGACTGACATATCTTCTCATTTCCCGCAAGACGATAGGTGATAAATCCGGTTTTGCCGCCGCAGATCGGACATGACTTTTTGCTGAACAATCCCATAGTAACTCCTTTCTCAGTCCGTCTCCGAAGCCATAATAATAACGAACCGTTCGAGCGTTTGGTCGTAAACGGTAAGGCAGAGCGCGCCCCACCACTCGTGCCCGTCGTCGAAGTATTCCGACCAGTCGGTCGTCCATCTGTAAACTTCCAAACACTCCGTTCCGCCGGGAAACAAAACGGCGTTGACCCTATCGAAATCCCTGTCGGTATAGGAAGTCCCGTGCGGTGGGCAAAGAAACGCCTTGCGATAATTGAGCCGGTTATCCGAACCCGTCGGCGCAAAAAGCGCTTTGCTGTCCTGTTTTCTGCACTTGGCGTTTTTCGTGTCGTAAGACCGCATTTTACCGTCGCGGGAGAGCTCATGGGCGGCGTATCCCAAAGCAAGACGGTGCGAATCGACCCCGCGATAAGGAAAAACGCCTGTTGCGTTCGCTTTCTGATCATCGGGATCGACAAGGCAGTAATCGCAAACGATATCGGGGTATTTTGCGATAAGTCGGTAAAAATCGTCGTCGGAACGCGCGCTTCCCTTATTCCGGTAATACACAAGCGTTTGACGTACAATGGCTTCCGTCAGGTCTTTTTTGCCTCCTGTCCCGGGCGGCGTCCCCACCACCGTATACCATTGCCCGGGATAATCCCAGACTTCCTGAAAATACGCGTCCGCCGGATATTCGTCCACAACGTGATCGGCGTCCGGGTAAACCGCTTTGACCCTCGCCAGAGCGTTCCTGTGGATCTCCTCGCGTAATTCCGTCGCGTATTTCAGATCCTGTTCGCTGTATTTCGGCATTAGCGCTCCTTCCTTTCCGTTTAGTCCTCGACCCGGATTATTGAGCCCTCACGAGGTTCTAAAATACCGTCGCCGTCATGTTCTTTGGAATCGCTGATCTCGATGAAGCGGAGTTTATTACAGTCGTAATCCCAGTGCGGTTCTTTATACCAGTAGTTCATCAGACTGACGCACTCCTGCGCTTTTCTTTCCCAGCGGTCACGCGGAAAGCCGTAGTGAAGAATGCGAAGAAAACACTCAAATCCGTAAAGCCGCGAGTCTTCAATGGCGTTATAATCGTAGTTCCTGCGCTCTGTATATAACCATTTGCCGTCTTCGGCGTGATCTCTGTAATATCTCCAGATCTTCCGCGGGGGCGGGTCCGGTTCATGAATAAAACTGCATACCTGCTCAAACTGCCACCAGCGCAGATCTTCTTCATCTTTCGCGCGGTACACAACGACGTCGTCTCCGCCGCGTTCACCCTCATGCATAACGGTCAATCCGTCAAGATACTCTCCTGCAAAGCAGTCTAAAGGCCGGTTTGCCAATTCCTTAGGAAGATGCGCGCGTATCCATTTTTCATCCAGCCTCATTTTTGATTCACCTCTACAAAATGGAATTGATCTTTGCCTTTATCATGTCGTATTGTTTGGAAACGGTATCAAAACCGTGTTTTTTCAAAATGGAGGAAATCTCTTCAATTTGCTTTATCAGTTCTTCTGTTGAAATTGTTTTCTCATAATTGGATTCTTCGTAAAAATCGTTTTCGCACCATCTGTATCGTTCAAAAGGATGTTTTTCGGCGTCGATACCCCATTCAAAAATTTCAGCGGGAGCAACAGATGACTTTGAAAAAATGACAAGTTGACCGTTTTCGTCGGAAGTTTGAGCCGGTTCTGAATAACGCCATCGTCCAACTGTAACTACTTTGTTTTCCACTTGTATCGCCTCCGCAAATCCGGGCTTGTCGGGATAGTTGTTTCTTCGATAAACGGGAATATCATTATCTTTTTTTATAAATCACAAGTTCGGGATTCTCGCCGTTTTCCTCAAAAGTGCATACGAGAAGGAAGTCCATATTCGCGGCTATTCCGATGAATCTGTCGCCGAATTCGGCTTTAAGCCGGTTGCCGAGATATGTCTGCTTATCGTCGAGAAATTTAACTATTTCTCCGTTCGGAAGAGTGTATTCCAAATTAATATACTCACCCGAGAGCATATTCAGTTTCGAAACAGTCGGCAATCCTTCGGTCTGCAAAAGTGTGTTGAGCTCGTCGATCAACTGCTTTTTGAATTCTTCGAGCTTTTCTTTCCCGCCGATCTCGCCGTATCGTTTCAGATAATCGAGGGTGTACTCACCGTCGGCATAACACCATTTGCAATATTTCTCGTTGAAACTGCCGTCTGTTTCGCGGCTCATATTACCGTCGTCAAGAGGCATTTCACAACACCGGCAAACTAACTTTCTCGGAGAACCGAGGAGAGTGTTGATCGACACGTCAAATACTTTTGAAAGGAGTTTGAGTGTTTCCGTATTCGGGATCGTTTCGCCGGTTTCCCAACGTGAAACCGCTTGTCTTGTGACAAATATCTTTGCTGCAAGTTCTTCTTGGGAAAGACCTTTTTGAGTTCGGAGCTTTAAAAGGACGTCTTTAGTTTCCATATGATCACCACCTCATTATTTGTTATTATATCGTATCATACGCGATCGGCATTGACAAGCAACCTTCCGTTGCTCCTGCTCAATCAAAGCGTCCTCTCCCGATCCCGATTTGCCGGGATCGTTTTCCTGTCATATTACTTGTTTTCCTGCCGCGTTTGACTAACGGCGCCGTCATACAGAACGTTTCTCATATTCTCCGGCATGGAAGCGAACATCATTTTCACCGCCGTCCCGGCGGAGGTGATGTTGTCGTTCAGCGCCCATTCCCGCGTCATGCCTACGGGACCCGTACAGTAAAACCGGATGCTGTAGGCGAGCTGCGTGTCGGGCGATTTGTTTTTCATTTTGTTGCTTATATACTCCTTCATTTATGTTTCGATGGGGAGCGGTCCGGATCAAATGATGTGTATTAAGGAGATCTTGCCTTTATTGTCCGCCGTAAACGTTTTTCCGAAAGGCTCAGTCGCTTTTCGGTCACGCGCGGTTTTTGCGCAAAAAAAAGCTCGACTGACCGGAATATCTATATAATTATAGCATAAAAAAACTGAAAATGCAATCGGCGTTTGCGAATTATGGGATAATATGCGCCGGTATCGGCGGACGGCGATATATCGCCGTTTTTCTCGCTCGCCGTAAATATTTCCGCGGTCCTCCGGGGCGGAAAAATGCCGGGAGTCGGAACGGCCGTTCTCTCCGGCAAAAAGAAAAAGCGTACAGGCGATCTGATACGCTTGATAAGCGTACAGGTGATCTGATACGCTTGATAAGCGTACAGTCGATCTGATACGCTTGATATAAGCCGCTGAAACGCGTCGCGGCGGGGCGCGGAGTATGCCTTGCTCCCGGGTTTCTCAACGACCACAGCGGACAATTTGCCTGGATCCCGTTCGACTGCGAAGAAAGCTTCTTCTGCGTGCTTTGCACCCACAAAGAGGACAACAGAAGCGCGCTGTCGGAATTTTTGAAAGTTATTAAAATGCTCTACGTCGAGGCGGTCGCCTTCCCGCTCTGATCTCGCGGGAACGAAGCAAGGGAACCCTTTTGAGGAAAGGGTCCCCTTGGAATATAAACAAGAATTTAACGCACTCGGTCTCGCGGCGATGACCGCTGACTAACTAAAAACCATTGTTCAGTGGCAATATGCGCTTCGTCCGTTCTCTCCCACTCGACGTACAGAAAGTACGCCTTCGGGGAGAGAACGGACGATCCTCATCCACGATACCTTCGCGCAGGGCGATCCGTCGCAGGAAAATTTACTTTCAGAAGAAAAGGAAAAGCACAAACCCCACCTACGGAGCCGAGCCATTTGGCAGTTATGTAAACGATTACTGCTGAATGGGCGGTAGTGTTCCAAATGGCGATGCGAACGATAATTACAAGCGGAAGAACAAGATAATATCTACGGAGTGAGATAAAGGGTAGGACTCCTCGTTGAGGTGTGGGGAGGTCGAGGAGGGGAGGAGTTGCGCTTCCGCGCGAATGTGGCGGAAGCGCCTCCTAACCCCCCTCCTCGTTGCCCTTTCTTTGCGCACTTTCTTGCGGCAACCGAAAGAAAGTGCGAGAACAAACGTTCTCCGCAAATCTAACGTTCACGTTCCACTACGTCATAGAATAACGCGTCCGTACCGTTTTTTCTATGACTCGCCCTCTAAATTCTTGTTTATATTCCTTCCCTCTGAAAGGTTTAGAGGGG
>CACZZA010000134.1 GCA_902785485.1 uncultured Ruminococcus sp.
TTTGAATTCGCTGCTGTACGTCCTTTTCATATTAACACCTCTCTGAATGTATTTTACCATTCATTCTTCGATGTGTCCACTTTTATTGTACAACTTTCACTTCTTCACTATTCACTATTACTTCTTACCTCCCAAAAATCCTGCGCGGGAAGGAGCGAAGGGGAAAGGATCAGTGAATAGTGAAGAGTGAATAGTGAATAAGGAAAAATCCTGCTTGCGCAGGATTTTTGGCAGGGGCGGAAGGACTTGAACCCGCGACATACGGTTTTGGAGACCGTCGTTCTACCAACTGAACTACACCCCTGTATATTCGGTTTTTGCCTTGTGTAAGAAGCATTTCTCATACAACGCTCGCCCATTATATCACATAGAATGAAAAAAAGCAAGCGTTTACTTGATTTTTCTTCTTAAAACTTTGCAAAAGTAAAGAAAATAAAGCGAAAGCCGTCAAAAAATGAAAAAATCCACTTTACATTTGAAGGACTTAGTGCTACAATACTATGCGGTATATTATTTATTAAAGTAACGGAGGTTTATCCAATGGCTAAGATCACCAGAAAAAAGATCTCTATGGACGGTAACACCGCCGCCGCGCACGTTTCGTACGCGTTCACGGAAGTCGCCGCCATATACCCCATTACTCCTTCCAGCGTAATGGCGGAGCTCACCGACTCCTGGTCCGCCACCGGACTCAAGAATATCTTCGGTGACAAAGTAAAAGTTATGGAAATGCAGTCCGAGGCAGGCGCCGCAGGTACCGTTCACGGCTCTCTCGCGGCAGGCGCTCTCACGACGACCTACACCGCTTCTCAGGGTCTGCTCCTCATGATCCCGAACATGTACAAGATCGCCGGCGAGCTTCTTCCGTGCGTTATCCACGTATCCGCCCGCTGCGTAGCTTCCCACGCCCTTAACATTTTCGGAGACCACTCCGACGTTATGGCTTGCCGTCAGACCGGCTTTGCCATGCTCGCTTCCTCCAACCCTCAGGAAGTCATGGACCTCGGCGCGGTCGCTCACCTGTCCACCATCAAGGGACGCGTTCCGTTCATCAACTTCTTCGACGGTTTCCGTACCTCTCACGAGATCCAGAAGATCGAAGTCTGGGATTACAAAGACCTTGAAGAAATGGTCGACAAGGACGCCATCGCGGCGTTCAGAGCCCGTTCGATCAACCCCGAGCATCCCGTACTCCGCGGCTCGGCTGAGAACGGCGACATCTTCTTCCAGCACAGAGAGGCTTGCAACAAGTATTACAACGCTCTGCCCGCTATCGTGGAAGATTATATGAAGAAAGTCAACGCCAAGATCGGCACCGACTACAAACTCTTCAACTACTACGGCGCTCCGGACGCTGACCGCGTCATTATCGCGATGGGCTCCATCTGCGACGTCGCCGAAGAAGTCATCGACTACCTCACCGCTAAAGGCGAGAAGGTCGGTCTCGTAAAATGCCGTCTGTACAGACCTTTCGTTTCCAAGAGACTCGCGGAAGCCATCCCGGCGTCCGTTAAGAAGATCGCGGTCCTCGACAGGACCAAAGAGCCCGGCTCGCTCGGCGAACCTCTCTACCTTGACGTCGTTACCGCTCTCTCAAGAGAAGGCAGAGGCGACATCGAAGTCGTCGGCGGACGTTACGGTCTCGGCTCGAAGGATACTCCTCCGTCCAGCGTATTCGCGGTATATGACAACCTCAAAGCCAAAAAGTCTAAGAACAACTTCACCATCGGCATCGTTGATGACGTAACGAACCTCTCCCTCAAGGAGAAGGCTGCTCCGGATACCGCTCCCAAGGGTACCGTCAGCTGCAAGTTCTGGGGTCTCGGCGGCGACGGTACCGTCGGCGCGAA
Source organism: uncultured Ruminococcus sp. (assembly GCA_902785485.1). Lineage (GTDB taxonomy): Bacteria > Bacillota > Clostridia > Oscillospirales > CAG-272 > RUG13077. The sequence goes on from CACZZA010000134.1 coordinate 1,851, forward strand.
CAAGAACTCCATCAAGATCATCGGCGACCACACCGACAAATACATTCAGGCTTACTTCCAGTACGACAGTAAGAAGACCGGCGGCGTGACCATTTCGCACCTGCGTTTCGGCGACACCCCGATCAAATCCTCGTACTACATCACCAAGGCTGACTTCGTCGCCTGCCACAATCCTTCTTATATGCTCAAAGGCTACAAGATCGTCAACGACGTCAAGAAGGGCGGCACGTTCCTGCTGAACTGCCAGTGGACTCCCGAGGAGCTGGACAAGCACCTCCCGAACGAAGTCAAGAAGTACATCGCCACCAACAACATCAAGTTCTACACCGTCAACGCCATTGACAAAGCAAGAGAGATCGGCATGGGCAAGAGAACGAACACCATTCTCCAGTCCGCGTTCTTCGCGCTTGCGAACATCATGCCCATCGACCAGGCTGTCGAGTACATGAAGTACATGGCTAAGAAGTCCTACCTCAAGAAGGGCGAAGCGGTCGTCGAAATGAACTACAAGGCTATCGACCTCGGCGTCAACGCGCTCGTCAAGATCGACGTTCCGAAGTCGTGGGCTAACGCCGGTGAAGACACCAAAGCGGCAGTTGCTAAGGGCGACCGTCCCGAGCTCGTCAAGTTCGTCAACGAGATCGTTTACCCCGTCGCAAAGATGCAGGGCGACTCTCTCCCCGTTTCCGTTTTCGAGGACAAGGCGGACGGCACCTATCCGCAGGGCGCGGCGGCTTATGAGAAGCGCGGCGTCGCGGTAGACGTTCCGGTATGGCATCCCGAAAACTGCATCCAGTGCAACAAGTGCTCGTTCGTTTGCCCGCACGCGGCTATCCGTCCGTTCGCGATGAACGAAAAAGAAGCGGCAAAAGCTCCCGCGTCCACGAAGTTCTCCGACAGACCTATGGGCAAGGGCGCCGAAGGTCTGAAGTTCACCGTCGCTATCTCGCCTCTGGACTGCATGGGCTGCACGCTCTGCGTCAAGGCTTGCCCGACCAAGGAAGACAAACGCGCCCTCGAGATGGTTTCTCAGGAATCCCAGCTCGATCAGCAGGCGGCGTTCGACTACGCGGTCGCAAAGGTAGCTTCCAAAGAGCTTCCGTTCAATGAAATTTCCGTCAAGGGCAGCCAGTTCAAGCAGCCCCTGCTCGAGTTCTCCGGCTCCTGCGCAGGATGCGCCGAGACCTCGTACGCAAGACTTATCACACAGCTGTTCGGCGAGAGAATGTACATCTCGAACGCTACCGGATGCTCCTCTATCTGGGGCGGCAGCGCGCCGGCAACTCCTTACACCGTAAACCGTGAGAGCGGCAGAGGTCCCGCGTGGGCTAACTCGCTGTTCGAAGACAACGCGGAGCACGGCCTCGGTATGTACCTCGGTCAGAAAGCGATCCGCGACAGAGTCATCGGATACGTTGAAGAGCTGAAGGGCAAACTCAAAGCGGCTGATAAGATCGCGATCATCGACAAATATCTCGAGACCAAGAACAGCAGCAAGGACAACGAAGCTCCCGCAAAAGAGCTTATCAAGATGCTGAAGAAGCTCCCCGCTTCCAACGAGCTTCGCAACAAGATCCTCGCTGAGGAATCCTACGTTGCAAAGAAGTCCGTCTGGATCTTCGGCGGCGACGGCTGGGCATACGACATCGGTTTCGGCGGACTTGACCACGTTCTCGCTTCCGGCGAAGACGTCAACATCATGGTCTTCGATACCGAAGTTTACTCCAACACCGGCGGTCAGGCATCCAAGGCTTCCCAGATCGGTCAGGTCGCGCAGTTCGCGGCAGCAGGCAAGGCGATAGGCAAGAAAGACCTCGCTCAGATCGCTATGTCCTACGGCTACGTTTACGTCGCGCAGGTCGCTATGGGCGCTAACGAACAGCAGACCCTCAACGCGCTCAAAGAGGCTGAGGCTTACAACGGTCCTTCGATCGTTATCGGCTACGCTCCCTGCGAGATGCACGGGATCAAGGGCACCATGGCTAACTGCCAGCTCGAGATGAAGAGAGCGGTCGACGCAGGTTACTGGCAGATGTTCCGCTTCAACCCTCAGAACAAGGCTGAAGGCAAGAACCCGCTGACCATCGACAGCAAGGCTCCCACCGCTTCCTATAAGGACTTCATCACCTCCGAGACCCGTTACAGCAGACTTGCTCAGCAGTTCCCCGAAAGAGCTGAAAAACTCTTCGCGGAAGCCGAGATCAAGGCTAAAGAGAAATACGATCACCTCGTTGACCTCAAGGATCTCTACGAGACCGAGTTCGCAGGCAAGTAATTTCCCGAAGAAAGACCGCCGTTCCCCCTGAATACGGAGGAACGGCGGTTTTTAAGTCTTCTGTACCGGCGTTCGGTTTACATTCTGTTCTGACCGCGCCCGTCGTTTCGGGGACCCGTTTTTTTGCGCGACGCTACGACGATAACGCAGATTATGACTGCTACGGCGGCGATCACCGTCATAACTATACCGAGCGTGCGCCCGACGGACGAGCCCTCGTCCTTCATCGCGCCTTCGACTTTTCCGGCGGCGGTCTCAAGTCCGTCCTTGACGTCGTTCATCAGCGATTCGGCGTCGTCCTTGACTCCGTCGTAAACGCTTTCAAGCACGCCGTCGCTTTCGGTAAGGCTCCTCGACTCGATCTCGGAGTCGGGGATATTGGTACTCATCCCGCCCCCGTCGCCCGTCGCGTAGTACGCGCTCTCGTCTACCGCGGCGTTGACGAACAGAGTCGCGAACAGCGCAAATATGAGCGCAAAAGTCAGTATATTCGTAAGTTTTTTCATCATGTCACCCTTTCGTTTTCACAGGGCGGCATACTGCCGCTCCCGATACAGTATTCCCCGAAAGGGGCGTAATATTCACCGTCGGATCGGAGTTATATAATATGGAAAAAAAGATCTTCACAAAAAATGACAGCGGTTTTACCTGCCTGAACTGCGGGTTCGAGGTGCTTCCGCTCGGTTATTCCTCCCGCAATCACTGTCCCAAGTGCCTTTGCAGTCTCCACGTCGATATAAATCCCGGCGACAGGGAGAACACCTGCGGCGGGATAATGGATCCGATCTTCGCAGAGCCCGACCCGAAAAGGGGATACGTCATCACGCATAAGTGCCGCAAATGCGGCGCGATAACGCGCAACAAGGCGGCGGCGTCCGCAAAAGTCCAACCCGACGACCTCGACCTGATAATCAAGCTGACGGTCAACCGGAATATGTAACCCGTGCAACGCTAAACAAGAATTGAACGAGGAGAACGCAAGGGGAACCTTTTAAGGAAAGGTTCCCCTTGACCCCTCTAAACCTTTCAGAGGGAAAGGAACATAAACAAGAATTTATCGCACAAACGTTTCCCGTTACAAGCGACAGCCACAGACATCACATCGAAGCATTTGCGCGGAAGCGCACCCGCCGCCGTCATCCTCGAGCAACGCGAAGGATCTCGGCGGGACGGTAATTAACGATAGCAACAGACTTCACCTACGATAATAAGACGACGACTCCAAACCAAGCCTCCCTCCGGGAGGGAGGTGGCACGGCGTGTCGCGCCCGCCGTGACGGAAGGAGCCCGGCGTTATAAACGGGAGTCAGT
>CACZZA010000135.1 GCA_902785485.1 uncultured Ruminococcus sp.
TGTGGCGGAAGTGCCTCCTAACCCCCTCCTCGTTGCCCTTTCTTTGCGCACTTTCTTTCGGCAACCGAAAGAAAGTGCGAGAACAAACGTTCTCCGCAAGTCAAACCTTCCCGTTCCACTACGTCATAGAATAACGTGTCCGCACCGTTTTTCTATGACTCGCCCCTCTACGTTCTCCCTTTGTGTAAGTTTTTTGAAAGGGGTGCGGGGATGCCTTTTTTCAAAAAAGGCATCCCCGCGTGTCTTTGTTCGCCGTATTTTCTTTCTATCTGTTTATGATCCTAAAAATCATTTTTATTTCCCCGAAACTATTGAAATCGCTCCGCGGATTTGGTATTATTATACCGTAATGATACTTTTATTCAGGAGGTTTTTTGATGCAAGTCAAAAAAGCGATAATCCCCGCGGCGGGACTCGGTACGCGTATGCTGCCGATTTCTCACGCCGTGCCGAAAGAGATGCTCCCGATAGTCGACCTGCCGGCGATATACTACCTCGTCGAGGAGGCGGCAAAGAGCGGGATAACCGACGTACTCGTCATCACCAACCGCGACAAGGACGCGATGGAGGACTTTTTCGACCTCTCGGTCGAGTACAACGCCGCGCTCAAGGCGAAGGGCAGGGAGGAAGACCTCGCCGCTCTGCGAAAGATCGCGGACCTTGCGAACGTTTATTTTCTCCGTCAGAAGGAGACCAAAGGACTCGGACACGCCGTCGGACGCGCGAGAGCGTTCGTCGGAGACGAGCCGTTCGTCATCCTTTACGGCGACGATATTATCTTTTCGCGCGCCCCGGTCTGTAAACAGATGATCGACGTTTACGAAAAATACGGCAAACCCGTCGTCGGAGTCAAGGCGGTGCCCAAGGAGCTCGTTTCCAAATACTGCTCGCTCAAAATATATCCCGTCGAGAACGAGGACAGGGTCTTCTTCTGTACGGATATGATCGAAAAACCCAAGACCGAAGCAGAAATGTTCTCGAACTACTCCATCCTCGGACGCGTCCTCGCGACCCCGGAGATATTCGACATCATCGACGCGCTCCCGCCGGGCGCGGGCGGAGAGATCCAGCTGACCGACGCTCTGGCGCAGGTCTCGCGGAAAGGCGGAGTTTTCGCGCTCGATTTCGAGGGAGAAAGGTACGACCTCGGCTCGAAGACCGGCTTTCTCAAAGCCAACGTCGTCAAAGGTCTCGAGCATCCCGAGACGCGGGACGAGCTGCGCGCGTTTCTGAAAGAGATCGCGAAAGACCTTTGATATGAGTATCGTCCACCCCATACCGCCCGTGTTCGACGAAAGGTCGGAGATCCTTATCCTCGGATCGTTCCCGTCGGTGAAGTCGCGCGAGACGGGATTTTACTACGGACACAGGCAAAACCGCTTCTGGAAAACGCTCGCCGCGGTCTACGGAGAAAAAGTTCCCGAGACAACGGAGGAAAAACGGAGCTTTTTGCTCTCGCGCCGCCTCGCTCTGTGGGACGTGATAGGCGAATGTGAGATAAAAGGCTCGTCGGACGCGTCGATACGTTCCGTCAAGCCCAACGACCTTGCGCTCGTGACCGGGAATTCGCCGGTCAAAAAGGTCGTGCTGAACGGCAGCAAGGCGTTCGCGCTTTACGAAAAATATCACAAAGACCTTGATCTGCCGTACTTCAAGGCGCCGTCCACGTCTCCTGCAAACGCGGCGTACTCTCTGTCCCGTATGGCGGAGGAATGGGGAAAACTGCTGAAAAATCAATAATTCGATATACAATATCGGAGGGGAAAATATGAAACTTTACTTTATCTACTGCAAACTGTCGGATGAAATGGCGGCTCTGCGCGAGGTATTCCCGGACCTCGGAATCGAGCAGGACGTGAACGGCGACTACGTTTATCTTCGCCGCCGCGAAAAGGGGCTCCGCGTGTTCCGCGAGGGCAAGGACTACGTCATCGAGTTCTCGACCCGCGCGTCGCTCATCCGCGGAGCGGGCATACTCGCAGAGAACTACGGCAAAAAGACCTTTGACGTCGAGGAAACTCCGCGGTTCGACGTCGTCGGCACGATGCCCGACTGCTCGCGCAACGCGGTCATCAAGCGTCCCGCGCTCAAAGAGCTGATCCGCCGCAGCGCGCTGATGGGACTCAACGCGATGATGCTTTATATCGAAGATACCTACGAGATCGAGAACAGACCGCATTTCGGATATATGAGAGGACGCTACACCAAAGGCGAGCTTAAAGAAATGGACAAATACGCACGTCTTATGGGAATAGAACTCGTTCCCGCAATACAGACTCTCGCCCACCTCGCCACCATCTTCCAGTGGAAGGAATTTCTTCCGCTGCGCGATAACGGCGACATACTCCTCGCCGACGACGAACGCGTATACAGCCTTATAGACGATATGCTCGACACCGTTTCGTCTTGCTTCACCACCCGCCGCGTCAACCTCGGAATGGACGAGGCTTGGCTCGTCGGATCGGGGCAGTATATGCGCGACCACGGCTACGTTCCGCGCACCGAAATTATGAAACGCCACCTCGCCAAGGTGATGGAGAAGTGCCGCGCAAGAGGACTCGAACCTGAGATCTGGTCCGATATGTTCTTCCGTATGCAGTCCAAGACCGGCGCGTATTACGACCTTGACATCAAGAAGATGAGCAAAGAGGTCATCGAGGCGGTACCCGAGGACGTCACACTCGTTTACTGGGATTACTATTCTGTCAACAAGGCGAAGTACGACGCGATGTTCGCGCGCCACGCCGAGTTCGGCTGCAAGACCGGCTTTGCCGGAGGAGCCGCCTGCTGGTACGGCAACACGCCCCTCAATACATTTTCGGTAAAGGCGGCGAAGACCGCCCTCACGTCCGCGCTCGAAAACGGGATGAAGCAGGTATGGATCACTATGTGGGGCGACGACGGAGCCGCGTGCAGTCCGTTCGCGACGCTCTCCACGATGACCGTGTATTCCGAATTCTGCTGGTCGGGCGACCTTTCCGACAAATATCTCGAAAAGCGTATGAAGACCACCTGCGGAGCGTCCTATAAAGACTTCCTTTCGCTCGAAAGTCCTAACTTCGTCCCCAAGAGGACGATAGCGCCCGGGGAAGGGATCTCCAACCCCGCGAAGTATATGTTCTATCAGGATCCGCTTTCGGGCAAATACGACAGACATATCCCCGAGGGAACGGCAAAGCACTTTGCGGACACCGCGAAGAAGCTCGCCGCGGCAGCTCTCCGCAACCCCGGATACGCTTATATCTTCGAGACCCTCTCGAACCTCTGCCGCGCGCTCGAGATCAAATCCGAACTCGGAGTAAGACTCAAAGAAGCGTACGACGCGGGCGACCGTGCGACGCTCAAAAAGTATTCGACAAAACTCATCCCCGAGCTTATCAAGCGCATCGAGGCATATTACGAGTCCCTGCGCGCGCAGTGGAGACACGACAACAAGATGCCCGGTTTTGAAGTGATGGACGTCCGTCTCGGCGGACTTATATTCAGGCTCAAAGACGTCAAATACATCCTCGACGAGTATCTTTCGGGCAAGACCGACCGTATCCCCGAGCTTGACGTCGAACGCATCCCGTTCGATCCGTCGATCGACGGACTTCCCGTGCCCCACATCCACCGTTACGCGGAGATCGTCACGTCGAACGTGAGACCCTGACGGAAAACACGGGGAAAAGTCGTCGAAAAAAACACTTGACAAATTCCGGATTTTGGTATATTATAATATTTAACCGATTTTATGTAAAAAATCGTCCTTGCCGGACGTAAGAGCGTTCGGCCAAAAGTCCATAAGGAGGTGAATAAAAATGGCAAAAGTCGATTCCGGTTACGAGACCATTTTTATCGTTGATCTGCAGAAGGGTGAAGAGGGCGTCAAGGCGCTCGTAGACAAATTCACCGGACTCATCGCGGAGAACGGTAATATCGTCGAGACCGACGAATGGGGCAAACGCAGATTCGCGTATCCCATCAACGACCTTGCGGAAGGTTACTACGTACTCGTTAAGTTTACCGCTCCCGCACACTTCGTTTCCGAACTTGAACGTATCTTCGGTATCACCGAAGGCATCATGCGTTCCATCGTTGTCAAAGTCGAAAACTAATTGATTTAAGGAGAGATTACCGTGGCGAACTTCAATTTTAACAAAGTGATCATCGCCGGCCGCCTCACCGCGGATCCGGAACTCAGGACTATCCCCAGCGGAAGGATGGTCACGTCCTTTTCCGTTGCGGTCAACCGTCGTTTTTCAAGAAACGCGGAGGGTCAGGACAACCAGCCTACCGCGGATTTCTTCAACGTCGTCGCGTGGGCTGAACGCGCCGAATTCGTTTCCAAGTATTTCCGTAAAGGCAGCTCTATCTGTGTAACGGGCAGACTCCAGAACAGAAACTGGACCGATCAATCGGGCAACAAGCGCTATGCAACGGACATCGTAGCGGACGAGATCAACTTCGTCGACTCCAAGAGCGACAATCCCGCCGCAGGTTCGTCCGATAATTATTCCGCTCCTTCGTTCTCCAACGAGGGAAATTCCGCTCCCGACTTTGAAGTGATGTCGGGCGACCAGGATCTTCCGTTCTGAACAGTACGGACGAGCCTTTCCGCGAAATGCGCGGAAGCCAAAATTTAACAGGAGGAACATACCATGGATAAGGAAAAAGAAGTCCAGCAGAGACCTTTCCGTCAGGGACCCCGCAAGAGGAAAAAAGTCTGCCAGCTTTGCGCCGACAAAATAGATTACGTCGATTTCAAGGACACCGCCCGCCTCAGAAAGTACATCAGCGAGCGCGCCAAGATCCTTCCCAGACGAATCACCGGCACCTGCGCTAAGCATCAGCGCCAGGTCACCATCGCCGTAAAGCGCGCGCGCCAGGTCGCGTTGCTGCCTTACATCAGCGACTGATAATCGGATCAAAAAAGAGAGAGACTGCGATTTTGCAGTCTCTCTTTTTGCCTTCTAGGGGAAGGAGTATAAACAGGAATTTTTCGCACTCGGTCTCGCGGCGATGACCACTAACAAGGCATAAGCGTTAGTTCGGTGGCAATTCGCGTTTCGTCCGTTCTTATCCGCTCGACGTACACAAAGTACGCCTTCGGGATAAGAACGAACGATCCTCATCCACGATACCTTCGCGCAGGGCGACTTAAAGCAGGAAAAGTTACTTTCAGAAGAAAAGGAAAAGCTCAAACCTCACCTACGAAGCCGAGCCATTTGGCAGTTATGGAAATAATTGTCGCTGAATGGGCGGTAGTGTTCCAAATGGCGATGCGAACGATAATTACAAGCGGAAGAACAAGACAATATCTACGGAATGAGATAAAGGATTATACCCCCCCGTTGAGGTGTGGGGAGGTCGAGGAGGGGAGGAGTTGCGCTTCCGCGCGAATGCGGCGGAAGTGTCTCCTAACCCCCTCCTCGTTGCCCTTTCTTTGCGCACTT
>CACZZA010000136.1:0-5377 GCA_902785485.1 uncultured Ruminococcus sp.
AACCGGTTTTCTTTGCGACTTCTTCGATAAGTTGAGTCTTAGTCATTATAAATTACCTTCCTTATTATTTGTCGGTGCTAACCGACTTATTTGTTGTATAAATTATAACAAATGTTTTTGTAAAATGCAATAGTTTTTTTCAACAAATTAACATATTTTTACGATATTTCCGCACTTTTTTGCGTTTTTCGGCAACGTATCGGTCTTTTACGCCTCTTCGGGGAGCGATCCAAGGAAAGAATCGCACTTTTTTTCAAGCGCCTGCTCGGCTGAAATACCGTTTTTCTTACAGTACGCGACTATCGAAAACAGGAGTTCTCCGACCGCCTCTTCCGAGAGTTCTCCGTTCGTTTTATATATATCCACCGGAATATCGTTCTTGAACGCGCGGGATGAATATTTTTCCGCTCTCATCAAAGCCGGGAGCGCTTTGCATACTCCCTCGAACTGCTCCTTGACGGTCTTGCGGTCATGAGACGCCTGTTTTATCGCGTCCCAGTTTTTCAAAACCTCGTCCGTATTATCCGCTTTGACCTCGCCGAAAACGTGAGGATGGCGTAGAATGAGTTTGGAGCATACCCCGGTAAACACGTCTTCGAGCGTGAATTCTCCGTTTTCTTCCGCCATACGCGAATGAAAATATACCTGAAGAAGCAGGTCTCCGAGTTCTTCGCAGAGCATCTCGCCGCTCTCGCAGTCGATGGCTTCCTGAGCCTCGTACGCTTCTTCGATGAGGTCCATTCTGATCGACTTATGGGTCTGCTCCCTGTCCCACGGACATCCGCCCGGAGCGCGGAGTATCTTCATTATCTCGTAGAGATCTTCCGACCCGTACGTTTTTTTGGCTTTGAGTTCTTCTTTTTTTGCCGAATTGTCCATTTTTCAACCTCTGATCAGTTTCAGTTTTTTCAAGAGTTTAGTCAATTTTTCTCCCTTGGGGAGCATCATCACGTCGTCCTCGGTTATCGCCTTCGTTAAGAAAATCGCGATAACGTAGACAAGTACCGCAAACGCGATGGAGAGCAAAGTAGCAAGGCGGGTAAAGCGCAAGGAAAGCAGCTTGTAGACTCCGAACGCGGAAAGCACACAGATAACGGACGAAAGAAACGGTCTGAAGAAAACTTTTCCGAATTCGGGCAGCATACCCGTATATTTTACAATAAAAATGAAGTTCAAAAGCGAAATGGTGAGGTAACACAGGAAAGTTCCTATCGGAGCGCCGAAGATCTCGATGCTTTTATTACCGATAAGGAAATAACTCGAGGCTATCTTAACGAGAGACCCCGCCGCCATTGAGATAATGGGCAGACGCTCGTGTTTTGTCGCCTGAAGGATCGCGTTCGTGACAGAGATCATCCCGAGGAAAAACACGGCGGGAGCAAGAACGGTAAGGAGCGGATGCGCCATTTCAACGGAATTGACGTCCCTGTACAAAAGCGATAAGATCGGTTTGGAAAACACGGCAAGGCCAAGCGCGGACGGTATCGCTATAAGACTTGCGACTTTAAGAGAACGGGTCATGGTCTCTCTTACCTTTTCCGTATCTTTTTGGGCGAGAGCCGCAGAAATATAAGGCACTATCGACGCGGAAATGGGATATATCAATATCGGAGGCAGGTTGAACAGCGGTACGGCAAGCGTCGAATAGTTTCCGTATTTGGCGGTCGCGACCTTTTCGGCGTAACCTATATCCTGAAGCCTTCTCGAGATCAGCGCGACGTCGATGGTATCAGCCAAGGTCATTACGACCGAACTGAGCATTATCGGGATCGAGATCGAAAGTATCGCCTTCATCAGGGCGCCGGTAGTGCGCGCCTGCGCGTCTTCGCCGAGGTCTCCGAATTCCGCGTCGTATTTTTCGGTCTTGAAAAAGATCTTATGGACTATGGTGTACAGCGTCCCGACGACGACTCCGATGGTCAGACCGAAGATCGTATAAGCCGCGACGGTGGGGATATTGTACCCTTTTTTCAGCGCGTAAAGCGCGAAAAGAATGCCGAGCCCGAGTTTTCCGAGCGCTTCAAGCACCTCGGAGACCGCGGTCGGGACCATATTCTGATACCCCTGAAAGTATCCTCGCAAAGCGGAGCAAATGCAGATGAAGAACAGCGTCGGAGCCACGGCAAGGATACTGAGATACGAGTTTTCCATCGCAAGAAGCGACGCGAACCATTTCGATCCGACCGCCATGATAGTCGTTCCCACAAAACCGACGACTGTGAACAGCAACAGAGCCGAGCGTATGATCGCCTTGACTTCTTTTCTGTTGCCCTTTGCCCTGCTTTCGGAGACCATTCTCGAGACCGCGACCGGAAGACCCGCGGTAGATACCATATAAAACAAGGTATAGATCCTGTAAGCCGCGTTGAAATACCCCATTCCCTCGTCGTGGATCAGATTCTGAAGAGGTATTTTGTACAAAAGACCTATCGCCTTGACGAGAATATTCGACAGAGTCAGGATCAGGACTCCGGAAAACAGCAGGTTTTTACTTTTTTTCTCCAAATCCGAGTACCGCCCCTTCAATCAAAGTAATGCGCGACGACGTCTTTCATTTCCGATTTTATCTTTTCAACGTCAAGCGTTTTGAATTCGCCGTTCTCATAAAGGATCTGACCGTCGACCATATTGAAAACGCAATCGCGTCCGGAAGCGGAATAAACGACGGTATAATAAGGATCGTACGACGGGATATTGTTCAGCGTGTCGAGGTCGAGCATTATAATATCGGCGCGTTTTCCGACTTCTATGCTTCCGCTTTCGGGTCTCTGCTGGCTCAAAGCGCCGTTCACGGTGGCGAGCTTGACTATATCCTGCGCTTTTACTTTTGCGGGATCGAGGTCGTGTCCCTTTTGAGCCAGCGACGCGAGATACATATCCTTTATCATATCGAGAGTATTGTTCGACGCGGGTCCGTCGGTACCGAGAGAAACGTTGACTCCCTTTTCGAGCATACGCGCGAGAGGCATAAATCCGCTCCCGAGCTTGAGGTTGCTCGCGGGATTGTGGACGGCGTAAGCTCCCGACTCCTTCAATATATCCATATCTTCCTCGGTCAGCCACACGCAGTGAGCGGCGGTGACGTTCGCCTCGAAGAGACCGTTTCGGCGGAAAAACTCGGTCGGAGTGTATCCGTATTTCGCAACGCACGCGTCGTGTTCCGACTTCGTTTCGGAAAGATGGATCTGTACAGACGCGTTATGCGACGCCGCGTAATCCGCGACCGCGCGTACCATCTTCCCCACGTTCGTATATTCCGCGTGGAGAGCCATATCGACTTTGAGCCTTCCGTCAAAAGCGTTGTGAAAGTTCTCGAACAGCTCGCGTCCCTCGCGGAAACGGTAATCGGAAGTTACGTCTATATCCTCGTCGAACGAGACTATCGAACGGCTGATATTCGCTTTTATACCGCTCTCTCCGACTGCTTTTGCGGTTTCTTCGCAAAAATAGTACATATCGGTAAACGAGGCGGTCCCGTTTCTTATCATCTCGGCAATAGCGTACAGTGAAGCAACGTAGACCGCGCGGTCCGTCAGTTTGTCCTCCGCCGGAAAGATACGGGTATTGAGCCAATCGCCAAGCGGCATATCCTCGCCGTAGCCGCGAAACAGCGTCATGGCGCAGTGGCAGTGTGTGTTGAATAGACCGGGCATAATAAGCTTGTTTTTCGTATCGATCACTCGATCAAAGCATCCGTCGGGACGTTCGTCACCGACGTAAGTTATCGTTCTTCCCGTTACCTCGACGAATTTCCTTCCGAGTCCGAGAACCTCGCCTTTTTCAAACAGTATCTTCATATTTTACCTCTTGTATCGTAGTCGTCAATTATTTCGGATCGTCCATAAACTCGTGGAAGAACGAGCTGTCCGGCAGATACCGTTTGTCAATATCGAACAGACGCCCGGATTTTTCGTAAAGATTTTTCGCCTGAGCGGAGTATTCCCCTTCGGGCATCTTTTCAAGCAGAGACATCAACTCGCTTCTGACCATAAAAGGCTCGTACGGAAGGAAGGAATCGATCTTGACCTCCGCAGAGTCGCGGTACGGAGTGATGTGCTTATCTTCGTTGTCGCACACGCCCTTCCACATATAGAACGTATGCTCCGGCGGAGCCGCGCGGTATTTGAAATCGCGGACAAGGCGGCGCATGAGCCGCACTTCCCTCGCCTCAAAAGGAACGCCGTTTACCTCGATGTCGTTCATTACGGAAATATGTACGCTGATGTTCTGTCCGTCGAACAGCGACGTTATCTCGGGGTAGACAGCCTGTATTCCCTCAAAAAGATAATAATCGTATTTTTTAGGATAAAAACGCACGTATCCGTTGCGGAACCCGGAAGCAAAGTCGAATTGCGGAACTTTGAAGCTCTCGCCTATCAGCAAACGCCTTATGCAGAACGAAAGATATTCGAGGTCGATGGTGTTCACCGAATCGAAGTCGACGGGTATCCCCTTCTCCTCCGCTCGCATTTCGAGATACATCCGCGCGTAATAATAATCGTCTATCGAAATAACTCCGGTCTTTTTACCGCTGCGTTCAAGACGTTCTATAAAACGTCTCGCTGTGGTCGTCTTGCCCGAGCAGGTCGGTCCCGACAGAGTTATGATGCGTTTTCCGCTTTTTTCGATCGCGTCTACGGCGTCGGAAAGCTGTTTATCGAAATCCCGCTCGCAAAGAGCGACGTAGTCTCTCTTTTCGGACTCGCTCTCAGAGCGGAAATCGTATTTTCTTATACCCATCTGCATTACCCTTTAGTTTTGTAAAAATCGTCGATAGCCTTGAAATGTTCCTCGATCTTTTCCCTCTCCATCGCAAGATACTCGTAAGGATACTTCGGATACGCGTACCTCTGCATGATCTTCTTTCCGTCGGTCTTGACGAGCTTCGTCATCCCGCCCGCTCCGCAGGCAAATATCGAATGGACTTCCTCCATAATAAAGATGTTATAAAGTCCCTCACAGCCGGGAAGGCTGAACCCGACGTTTTCGAGGTTTCCGACCGTGTTTTTCTGCCTGTATATGTAATAAGGAAGATACCCGGCGTTCTGGCATTTGACCTGAGCGTAAGACACGCTTTTCGGCGTATCACCGCCTCCGCGCGTATAGATGGCGGAATCTGTACGGAGTATGTCCGCCGCCTTTTTGACGCAGAAAGTGTGTACAGTCACGTTTTCCGGACGAAGTTCGAGGATCGCGTCGACGCTCTTGGCAAAACGCGAGAACGTTTCGCCGGGAAGTCCGGCGATAAGGTCGGTATTGATATATTTTATGTCGCTTTGACGCGCTATATCATAAGCGCGGTAAAAATCCTCCACGGTGTGTTTACGCCCTATCTCACGAAGGACCTCGTCGTTGAGCGTCTGAGGGTTGATCGAAA
>CACZZA010000136.1:5389-8322 GCA_902785485.1 uncultured Ruminococcus sp.
GGTCTTCCCGCTTCAACGGTGAATTCTTTGAGAGAGGCGACGTCGACGTTGCGCGATACCGCGGTAAGGACCTTGGTGAGCAAAGGTACGTCAAGGACGGTCGGCGTCCCGCCTCCGACGTAAACGGTGACGACACGCAGTCCGAGTTCGCGTATCTTGGAAAACGTACGGTCCACGTCCTCGCAAAGCCGTTCGATATAGTCCGGGATGAGGGACAGAAGCCTCTTTGTCGAATACGACACGAAGCTGCAGTACGAGCATCGCGTCGGGCAGAACGGAATGGAAATATAGACAGAACAGCAATTCTCGTCGTATTCTGAGATCACCTGTTTTTCAAACTGCGCGATCTCGGTCACGAGCGCGGATTTTTTGGGATTAAGGAAATACTCTTTTTCCAGCAGTTTTTTGACCTGCGTAGGCTCCATACCCTTGTCGAGCAGTTCGATCGCGAGCTTTGCAGGACGCACTCCGGTCAGGATGCCCCACGGAGGGACGGAACCGAAAAAGCGCTTTCCCGCCTCGAATACGGCGACTCCGATGGCGATCTTTTCAATACGCTCGGAAGTAAATCCGTTTTTATATTTTTCAAAACGGCTTCCCGTTTTGACTTTGCTCCCGCGTTTGATGGACGCGAAAGCCTCGGCTCCCGCGTCGGAAGTCCTCAGACTGACCGAAACGACGGTCGATTCCTCGGTCTCCTCTTCTTTCTCGGAAAACTTCGCGCCGGGAAAGAACAGCATACAGAGGGTCTGTATGTAAAAATGATTGATGTTTCCTTCAGTTTTGATTATCATTCAGCTTTTCCTGCTTTTCTTTAATTCATCGGTGTCGAACAATATCGTGACAGGTCCGTCGTTGCAAAGCGACACCTTCATATCCGCTCCGAAAACGCCGCACTCAACTTTAAGTCCTCCGTCTTTGAGTTTGGTCTTGAAATATTCGTACAGGGCGTTTGCCGCGTCGGGCCTTGCCGCGTCCATAAAATCGGGTCTGTTCCCTCTGCGGCAATCGGCGTACAGAGTAAATTGCGACACAACGAGGAGTTCGCCGCGTATATCCGTCACACTGAGGTTCATTTTACCGTTTTCATCCTCGAATATACGGCTCTTTAACAGTTTTTCGACAAGCTTATCCGCCTCGGCGCAGGTGTCGTTCACCGAAACGCCGAGCAGGATAAGCAGACCTTTATCGATCTTTCCGGTAATTTTCCCGCCGATCATTACAGACGCGGAAGTCACTCTCTGGATCAGCGCTCTCATCAGCTGTACCCCCTGACAATATCGTTTACTCCCGGTACTTTTTTGAGAGACGCGACGATCTGCGAATAATGTTCAAGGTCGCGGCAGCCTATCGACATATTGATAAGCGCTCCGTCTCCGGGGCGGGTCTGGGTCGAGATCTGGAGCAGAGACACCTTCATATTCGACAAAACGGTCGTAATGTCGAGAATGAGGTTCTCCCTGTTGGAAACGTATATTTTGAGCATAGCCTCGTACAGTCCGTTTCCCGAGCGGCTCTCTTCGGGAATATCCCAATAAGCGCTCACCCAACGGTCGTTATACTCGGGAAGGAGCATATTGCACTGTACGTTCGGACAATCGCGTTTGTGTATGGAAATACCGAACCCCTTCGTAATAAAACCGATGATCGAATCTCCGGGAAGCGGGTTGCAGCACTTGGCGAACTTGACCTGACAGTCTTCGACTCCGTCGACTACGACTCCGCCCTTGCCGCGGTTCTTTATCTTTGAAGTCGCTACCATTTCGGCGGTAGTCGGAACGGGAGACTGTTCGACCTTTACGACCCGGTCGAACTCGTCGCGGAGCTTTGCCGCTATTTTGGAAACGGTAAGCCCGCCGAAGCCTATTGTATTATAAAGGTCGTCAACGGTTCGTATCCCGAGACGGGACGCGACGTTCAGCAGGACTTCGTTCTTCTGTTCATCGGTATAAGAACGCCCGTATTTTTTGAACTCTTTGTCTATCTCGTTTCTTCCGACGACGATATTCTCCGCGCGGCGCTCCTTCTTAAAATACTGTCTTATCTTGTTCCGCGCTTCGGAGGTCTTGACGATCTTCAACCAGTCTCTGGACGGACCCTTCGACGCAGACGAGGTCAATATCTCCACTATTTCCCCGTTGTTGGGGACGCGGTCTATCGGAACGATCATACCGTTGATCTTGGCTCCGATCATACGGTTTCCGACAGCCGCATGGATGGCGTACGCAAAGTCTATCACGGTCGATCCCTGCGGGAGCGTGATAACGTCGCCTTTCGGCGTAAAAACGAAGGTCTCGTCATGGAACATGTCGATCTTCAGCATATCCATAAACTCTTCGTTATTCGACGAGAGTTCCCCGTTTTCGATGAGGGACGCTATCCAACTGAGTTTTTTATCTATCTCCTCTTTGGACCTCTCGCCGGATTTATACTTCCAGTGAGCCGCCACGCCGTACTGCGCTATCTGGTGCATCTCCCAGGTGCGTATCTGCACCTCGAACGGGACTCCGTCCTTGCCGATGACGGTCGTATGCAGGCTTCGGTAGAGGTTCGGTTTAGGAGTGGAAATATAGTCTTTGAACCTTCCGGGGATGGACCGGAACATATCGTGGATTATGCCGAGAACGGAATAGCACTCGAGTTCGGTGTCCACGATTACGCGCAGAGCGTAAAAATCGTATATCTCGTCGAACTGCTTATTCTGCTCGTACATTTTTTTATACGTGCTGTAAACAGACTTAACGCGCCCGTCGAGCGAAAACCTTATGTTGTTTGCGGTAAGGGCTTCGGAGATCTGTTTTCTCGCTTTTTCGAGCGAATCCTTGTTCTGACCGTATTTTTTCTTAATCGAACATGTAATCTGGTCTACCATCAACACTTCAAAAAACTCTTTGTTTAAGTAATTTATATGTGTGATCAGCTGTCTTCTTTTC
>CACZZA010000137.1 GCA_902785485.1 uncultured Ruminococcus sp.
GGAAACGCCGTTTTCGAGAAGCCTTTTGGTAAAATCGTACGCCGGATGAAGTCCCCCCATCGCCTCGACGGCAATATCGAGTTCCTTGTCCGCGGCGATAGTCTCAAAATCGTGTACGACACGGTCTTTGTACGGGCTGTCCGGAAATTCGCGCAAGTCGAGTATGTATTTTATATCGACCTTTTTGCCTATCCTTTTTTCAATGCTTTCTCTGTTCAGATCGATCACGTCAGCGACTCCTCCGCCGACGACTCCGAAACCGAGTATCGCGATCTTCAACATTTTTCTGTACCTTCTTTCTTTTGGTTTTGCCTCTTATAGTGATAAAATAAAATCAGTTCAATTCTTCGGGATCTACGTAATAGATCTGTACGGTAAGTCCTTTTCCTCCTTCGGAGGCGGAGAACACGCGGAAAGATTCCGAGAGCAGAGTCGTTCCGGCGTCTGAGTTCACGAGCTTGATGGCTTCAAAGATCGGCGCTTTGAGGTCGTCGGCTTCATACTCGAAGACAGGGCAGATCTCAAAATACGTCAGCTTGTCCTCGACGGCTCTTTTAAGCTCCGAGTAAGCCAGCGTGAACAGGTGATCGAGGTCTTCTATGACGACCCCTTTCATGGAATAATAATCTCCTTCCGCTTTGCAAACGGGTTTAGGGAAAAAGTCGGAAAATCCGTGCGTTTTCGAAAGTCTTTCGTCGTTCAGATTGAAATAACCGTGGAAATTCAGCAGGGGAGCGAAATCGAGGTCCGCGTCGTCCCAGGTCACGTCGACGTTGTAGTATTCTCCGTCTATCTTTACGACGTTCCATTCGTGGTTTGCTCCGTTCGCCGTTCCTTCGGTGATGATGCACTCTATCCCGCAGCGGTCAAGCAGGATCTTATAAGCAGAGGAATAGCCGTCGCAGTACGCGGCCTTTTCGACGAGCGCGCCGTACGCGGTATGCTGGGACGGGGACTCCCCGTCGCGATCCTCGGAGATATACTCGCAGTTGCGCGAAATAAAGTCGTGAAGGATGACTTCGCGCTCGAAGTCGTTCTCCGCTAATTGAGTGTAAGCCACAGCCGCGGCGGAGACCGCCTCTATTTCCATTTTCATACGGTCTATATCTTCTTTTCCGGAAATGTAAGAAATACGCACCGAACTCTTATATTTGTCGTTATAAAGACTTATCTTTCCGAAATCCACGTAAAACAGCGTCGGCTTGTCGAGGTTCAGCGCCTTTGTTGCTTTGTTGAATTCCTCCTCGGTGAAGCGGTAAAGAAGTATCTCCGTTTCGTCCTCGCATTTTTCCGCGCTCTTGTTGATCGCGCGGTAAAGGAGCTGTTCTTTTGCAGTCAGATGGCTGTAATAATAGTTGCGTGGGTCGGTTTCGCCGTGTTCCTGCTCGATCTTGCGTTCCGAATAACGGTATCTCAGGTCGATGGACAGGAAGACGGCTCCGACGGTAAGAGCGGCAAAAAGTATCAAAAAAAGAGGGATCAGCAGAAACAGATTGTGTTTGCCCTTGTATTTCGACATAAGATCTCCTCCTTTTTTTCGTAATATAAAAAATTATACCATAGCTTTTCGGATAAAGCAATATATGTATTTATTTTTTAGAAAATATAAAGCTATAAAATTTTGTCAAAAAGGCTTGTAAACTTTGTCGGGATGATATATAATAGAACTACGAATATGCTATTTCGCAATCAAAAAGATTCGGAGGAACAATATCATGAGAAAAGTAAAATGGGGCGTAGTAGGCGCCGGCGGTATCGCAGACAGAAGGACCATTCCGGGAATGATGCTCGCTAAAAACGCGGAGCTTGTCGCCGTAATGGAGATCAACATGGAATTTGCGGAGAGGATCCGCGCGAAATACGGCGCAAAATACGCTTACGATAACGCGCTCGACCTCATCAACAATCCCGAAGTCGAAGCGGTCTACGTCGCGTCTCCCGTCCTCTATCACGTCGAACCCGCTATCGCGGCGGCAAAGGCGGGCAAGCCTCTGCTCTGCGAAAAACCCATCGCCATCACCTGCGAAAAGTGCAAGGCGGTCATCGACGCCTGCCACGAAGCCAAGATCCCCGCGGCTACCGGCTTTATGATGCGTTACGGCGCATATAACATGGCTATCAAAAAGCTCATTGAAGACGGCAAGCTCGGACAGATCGTTTCCGCAAGATCGCAGTTCACCTGCTGGTATCCCGACATCCCCGGCGCATGGCGTCAGGATAAGGCTCAGTCGGGCGGCGGCGCGCTGATGGACCTCGGCGTACACTGCATCGATATCCTTGAGTACCTCACCGGCGGCAAGACCAAGGAGGTCTCCGCTTTCATCGACACCAAGACCTTCAACTACAACGTAGACGACTCGTCCTCCGTTATGATCAAGATGGACAACGGCGTTGTCGGCTATATCGACAACCACTTCAACGTTCCGGACAACGCGGCAAGATGCCGTCTTGAGATCTACGGAACGAAAGGCTCCGTCATGGCTGAGAACACTCTTGGACAGGAAGACGGCGGCAGAGTCGAAGTCATACTTTCCGAAGACAAAGAGTACGACGCAAACCAGACGAGGATCGAGAACCAGAAGAAGGATCCCGAGTTCAAGCTCAACGTCGAGTTCGGCAATATGTATACCCGCGAGATCGAATCGTTCTCCGACTCCATCCTCAACGGCACTCCGGTCAACGTTCCGATCGAGGACGCGGTACATATCCAGTCCGTCATCGAAGCGGCTTACAGATCTTCCGAGAGCGGAAAAGTCGAGAAGTGCGACTGACAGTATAACGGATATAACACAAACGGGGACTGTGGAAACACAATCCCCGTTTTTCCGTTTTGTTCTTGCAGGCTCGATACG
Source organism: uncultured Ruminococcus sp. (assembly GCA_902785485.1). GTDB lineage: Bacteria > Bacillota > Clostridia > Oscillospirales > CAG-272 > RUG13077. The sequence goes on from CACZZA010000137.1 coordinate 2,853, forward strand.
GTTTTTTCAGTTTTTATGCGTGTTGAACTCGAAAAGTTCGTCCATCAGGATCGGTTTATATCCGTGTTCGTCGCACCAGGAGGTCGCCGCGTCCATTTTTTCATAGTAGTTCGGCTGATATTTCGGAAAGTCCGGATAGAACTGCTGTTCGTGGAGGCATATATCCTTGAACCGGTACAGCGGAGCGTCCTTCTCCTGTTTTGCGAAGAGGGCGGGGAAGTTTTCCGGCTGAACGTTCTGTATCCCGCCGTTGTAGCGGAAATGGTAAATATCAAGCTCGCGGTCGTACCAGAAGCCGTATTTTTGCAGTATATTGACCTGTCTGTCGTCGCAGTAGGAGCGTATATCCACTCCGTTCGCCGTATTCCACTTGTACGAGCTGACGAACGCCTTGTAGCCGAGGTCGCGCAGAGCCTTCGCTCCCTCGACCGAAATGTCGCCCCAATGGACAGTGACGACGGTTTTTGAAAACGTTTCTTCTCCCGCGAAACGGACGATCTGCTCGTTTATGCGGGCGGCTTCCCTGTAGACCTGTTCGTACGTCGCGTGCCCGTACGGACGCTGCGGGAGGTGCGCGTTCGCGTGGAACGACATACGGATCCAGTCGGAGTTTGCGATGAACTCGCTCTTGAACTTATCCGTCATATCCTTGATGCAGAAGCCTCCGTCGTCGGGAGTCTCCCAGTAGACGTTGATATGATATTTCGTTCCGTGTTTGTCGTGCATCGTTTTGAGCAGCTTGAGATAAGGATTCTCGAACATCGACCGGTAAACGCCCTTGTTCGCGTCGAGATCTCGCAGAAACCGGATGTTGTCGTCAAGAGAAAAACGGTAGCGGTAGTAGGCTTTGCGAAGGTAGTAAACGTCGATCTCACGGGCTTTTTCTTCCGCGTCCGACGTCAAAACAAGCGTCGTCTTGTAGTCTTTGAGGGTATAATCGCAGGTGTAAAGCTCGTGCATGCTTTCCGTCATCGGCTTGCCGTTGATACAGTAATGCCGTCCCGACGGCGCGTCGACGGAGATCTTGATGATAAGACCTTCGTCGGTCTTTTGTCCCGCGGTGTCAGTCAGCATAACTCCGTCGAGCGGAAAAATGAAATCAACGCTGTCGGCTCTTCTCAACATTATTTTCACCTCTTGTCAAAAATCGTAAAACGGCAGGGAGCCCCCTGCCGTTTTTTCAGTTTTTATGCGTGTTGAATTCGAACAGCTCGTCCATAAGGATCGGCTTGTATCCGTGCTCGTCGCACCACGAAGTCGCCGTGTCCATCTTCTCGAAATAGTTCGGCTGATGTCTCTCGAAATCGGGATAGAAATATTGCTCGTGCAGGCATATATCCTTGAAGTGGTAGAAGGGATAATTCTTCTCCTGCGCGTTGAAGTTCGGGTAGATCGCCGAAACGTCGCAGTGCTGGATGCCGCCGTTGTAACGGAAGTGGTAGATATCCATATCCTTGTCGTACCAGAAGCCGTATTTCTGAAGGATGTTCACCTCGCGGTCGCCGAGGTAGGAACGGATATCGACTCCGTCCTTCTTGTTCCAATGATAGGAAGAGACGAGCGCTTTATATCCGAGGTCGCGCAGAGCTTTGGCTCCTTCGACCGAAATATCGCCCCAGTGTACCGTGCATACGGTCTTCGAGAAGGTCTCTTCGCCCGCGAAACGGACGATCTCTTTGTTGATGCGTTCCGCTTCAAAGAGGACCTGATCGTAGGTCGCGTGAGTGTAAGGTCTGTCGGGCTTGTCGGCGTTCGCGTGGAACGACATACGGATCCAGTCGGAGTTTGCGATGAACTCGTCCTTGTACTTGTCGGGCATATCCTTGATGCAGAAGCCGCCGAGACGCGGTGTTTCCCAATAAATATTGATGTGGAACTTCGTTCCGTGCTTTTCGTGGATCGTTTTGAGCAGGTTGAGGTACGGATCCTCGAACATGCTGTCGTATCTGTCCCTGTTCAGCGCCAGATTTTGTAAGAACCAGATGTTGTCGTCGAGCGAAAAACGGTAGGCGTTATAACCTTTCCTGAGGTAATATACGTCGATGGTCTGCTTGTAGGAATTCTCCGCGTCGACAAGCTCGAGCGTCGTCTTATAGTCTTTCAGAACGATCTCGCATCTGTACGTGCCGTGCATCGACTCTGTCATGGGGATACCGTTCAGCGTGAAATTGCGCCCGGACGGCGCGTCGACGTACGCCTTGATCTTGAGACCCTCGTCTGTTTTTTCTCCCGCCGCGTCGGTCAGCATGACTCCGTCAAGCGGAAACGTAAAGTCTATATCTCCGACTCTTCTCATAATATTTCTCCTTTATATTGTTATCTTCAGTTTTTATGCGTGTTGAACTCGAACAGCTCGTCCATCAGGATCGGTTCGTAACCGTGTTCGTCGAGCCAGCGGCAGGTCGTGTCCAGCTTTTCCGGATAGTTCGGCTGATGGCGCGCATAATCCGGATAGAAATACTGCTCGTGCAGGCATATATCCTTGAAGAGATA
>CACZZA010000138.1:0-663 GCA_902785485.1 uncultured Ruminococcus sp.
TCGTCGCTATGTCTGAATCCAAGCTCCGCGATTTATCGGTCGATTTTTCCGTAAAGGTCGTTAAACTCTGCGAAAGCATAAAAGGTCATTATTCACTCGTCAATCAACTTGAACGCTCGGCGACAAGTATCGGCGCAAATATTCACGAAGCGAATTACGCTCACGGAAAACCGGACTTTATCGCCAAATTTCAAATTGCCCTAAAAGAATGTTATGAAACGGAATACTGGATTGAAGTGTTTGTAAAATCCGAAATAATCGACAGAGAAACAGCGAAGGAAATATACAATCAATGCGGCACGATCCGCCGTATGCTTATCGCCTCGATAAATACGATGAAAGATAATTATAACAAAAATGGATAAAAAAGCACGCCACAAGCGTGCTTTTTTCAATGAAAAATGAAAACGGGTGAGCGAGAGTAACGGGCATATTAAACGGATGGTTTATAAAATCAACCTATTATCAACATAGCGGTTATTGTATTACGGCGGAAGTCACGTTATAATATAAACAGAACAGGCGCTTGTTACTTTTTTCAGAGGAGAAAACAATGAACATTTTATTGAGTGAGCAATTAAAAAAGCTCCGCAAGGAAAGAGGGAATACGCAGGAAGATCTGGCGAACCATCTCGGCATTTCCATTCAGGCGGTTTCCAAATG